>JBLRXA010000065.1:0-17234 GCA_047920955.1 Methylobacter sp.
AATGCGATTTGTTGAAACCGTAACCGGCAAATTTTTCCATCAAATCGAACACATAAGTGGCGATTTTTTCATCGACCTGATTTTCTATCGCACCGGCGGTAAATTTATCCCGCTCTTTGGCCATTTCCTCCGGTTTTTTCTTACCCATCGCGCGGCGCAGCATGTCCGCGCCGCCCAAGGTGTACAGCGCCATTTCCCGGGCGATTTGCATCACCTGTTCCTGATACAAAATAACGCCGTTGGTGGGTTTTAAAATCGGCACCAACAACGGATGTGCGTATTCGGCTTTGGCGCCATGCTTGACGTTGATGTAATCATCGACCATGCCAGATTCCAGCGGCCCCGGACGAAACAGCGCCACCAGCGCGATGATGTCGTCGAAGCAGTCGGGTTTCAGTTTTTTAATCAGCTCCTTCATGCCGCGCGATTCCAACTGGAACACCGCAGTGGTTTGGGCGTGGGTCAGCAATTTGTAAGACGCCGGATCATCGCGGGGAATCGTGGTTATATCAACCAGCGGTTTGCCCAATTTCTGTTGCTTGGCATTAATATCCTGCAAGGCCCAATCGATAATGGTCAGCGTGCGCAAGCCCAAAAAGTCGAACTTGACCAAGCCGACCGCTTCGACATCGTCCTTGTCGAACTGGGTGACCAGATTATTGCCGTCCTGGTCGCAATACAGCGGGGTAAAATCGGTCAGCTTGGTCGGCGAAATCACCACGCCACCGGCATGTTTTCCGGCATTTCTCGATGTGCCTTCCAGCGACAGCGCCATATCGATCAGGCTTTTGACTTCCTCTTCGGTGTCGTAAAGCTGCTTGAGTTCGGGGCTGTCTTTTAACGCTTTGGTCAGCGTCATGCCGATTTCAAACGGCACCAATTTGGACAATCTATCAACAAAACCGTAACCGAAACCCAGCACCCGGCCAACATCACGGATCACCGCTTTCGCCGCCATCGAACCGTAAGTGATAATCTGCGCGACATGATCGCGGCCATAATTCCGGGCGACATAATCGATCACCTCGTCGCGCCGATCCATGCAAAAATCCACGTCAAAGTCGGGCATCGACACCCGTTCTGGATTCAAAAAACGCTCGAACAGCAGGTCGAATTCAATCGGATCAAGGTCGGTAATTTTCAGCGCATAAGCCACCAACGAACCCGCACCCGAACCCCGTCCCGGCCCTACCGGAATCAAATTGTTTTTCGCCCACTGGATAAAGTCGGCAACAATCATGAAATAGCCGGGAAAACCCATTTGCGTAATCATTTTCAGTTCGAAATCCAGCCGGTCGTAATAAACGCGCCGGTTTTCCTCATCGGTGCCTTTGCCCACCGCAGGATGTTGCTGCAAACGCTCTTCCAGGCCTTTTAGCGATTCTTCGGCCATAAATTCGCCCAAGTTCATACCTTCGGGCACCGGAAAATCGGGCAGGAAATTTTTGCCCAGCGTCAGCGTCAAATTGCAGCGTTTGGCAATTTCTACGGTGTTTTCCAAGGCTTCGGGCAGGTCGGCAAACAGCGCCTGCATTTCCTCAACACTGCGCAAATATTGCTGATCGGTGTAGTCCTTGGGGCGGCGACTATCATCAAGCACCCGACTCTGATTGATGCACACCCGCACTTCATGGGCATCAAAATCGGCCTGATAAACAAAGCGCACATCATTGGTCGCCACCACCGGCAAACCGCTTGCTATAGCCAAATCAACGGCGGCGGCGATATAGCGTTCCTCATCAGCTTTGCCGACCCGTTGCAATTCCAGATAAAAACTACCCTCAAACAAACCGCCCCAAAATTCGGCCAAGCGCTTGGCCGCATCCTGATTTTCCGCCAACAGCGCCTTGCCAATCTCGCCCTCCATCGCGCCGGATAAAGCAATCAGACCGTTATGATTGGCTTCTATCCATTCCTGCCGGAGCATTGGCACGCCCTGATGCTGGCCTTCCTGGTAAGCCTTTGAAATCAGCTCGGTCAGCGTGATGTAACCGGCGTGGTTATTGACCAACAAAGTCAAACGATATGGCGTAGCGGGGTCTTCGGGATTAAAAACCAGCACATCGGCACCGGCAATCGGCTTGATGCCCTGCCCCATTGCGGCTTTATAAAACTTGACCAGCGAGAACAAATTGGCATGTTCAGTCACCGCCACCGCAGGCATATTCAGCTCTGCCAGACGTTTGACCAAAGGCTTTATTTTGACAAGGCCATCGACCAGAGAAAATTCGGAGTGCAGTCTTAAATGGACAAAAGCGGGTTGCATAAGCGTAAGAAATTGATTCAGATTGAGAGGATACCGAACCGGCTATTTTAACCTGTGAGCAAGTTTGGTGTGACCAAAGATAATGGCGAACAGCCTTGGTATTACTACTTATTGCCCGAACAGCTTGATTTCTCTATGCTAAAGACAAGTACACGAATTGTTAGCCTAATCTGCCTTTAAACCCAACCGCCACCGAGGGAACAACCATGAAACTGACTTGGATACTGATTGCCGACAGCACTCGCGCACGCATTTTTACTGCGGATTCCTCCGCTGCTTCTTTAGAAGAAATCGAAGGCTTTAGCCATACCGAAAGCCGTTTGCATGACCGCGAAATAACCTCTGATCTGCCGGGAAGAAACCAAGGCGTTGGCAAAGCCGGCCATGCTTTTGAGCAGGCTACCGACCCTAAAAAACACGAAGCCGACAGTTTTGCCCATAGCCTTGCCCGGCATTTAGATGAAGCATGCAACGAAAACCGGTTTGAACAACTGCTGATTGTCGCAGGCCCGGCCTTCCTCGGCCTGCTGCGTAGCCATTTATCTGAAAACGTTAAGAAACGTGTTCGTTTCGAACTCGACAAGGAACTCACCTTATTAAGCGCGGACGACATTCGCCAGCACCTTCCCCAATATTTGCCGAACCTTTGACCGGCCCCTTATCGGCCCGGACACGGCAGTCGGCAACGGAAGAAATAGTTATTCACAAAACCTGTGGATAACTCTGTGGATTAATTGTTTTATCGGACGCTTAACTGCGGTTTTTATTAGTGTTTTGTTAGATTGTACAAAAACTTAACAATTTGATATTTTTATAAATAATCAATAACTTACAAGCGTTAATTACACCTTTCCCGGTTCTTTTAAAACGCTTAGTCAGTTATTGATGCCAGTGTGTGTAAATACTGTCGAATCAAAATTATGCCCTATGGCGAGGCATTTTCTAACGGGACTCGGCACGAAGTTAGGATGCCAAAAACCAGCAGGGTCATTTTTCATTCAACACCCAGACCCCATCCCAATCGGAACCAGCCGAATCCTTCTCGGCAAGACAGCGCTGCAGATAAACCTGGGCTGCTGCATCATCCGGCAAGGTGGCAAAAATGGCGGCGGCAGCGGCCAACTCGCCTTGCTTGTATAAAGCCTGCCCCTGATTAAACGCCTGTATCCCAGGCGGCAGCTGTTCGCCTTTAAAGCCCAGCAATTCATAAACGGTGACCGGCGTTTTGCGCCCGACCACCCGGATAGTGCCGGTTTCGCGCCACAAAAAGGCATCGCCGGTCTGCTGTTTCGTGGCCTCGGAAATCATGGTGTAGGTGCCGAAAAACTTGTTGGCGCCTTCCAGCCGGGCCGCCAGATTGGCCGCATCGCCAAGCATGGTGTAGTTGAAGCGGGTTTTTGAACCGAAATTACCCACCACCACGGCGCCGCTATGGACACCGATGCGGTTATAAATCCAAGCGCCGGTTTGCTGAAAAAACTCGTCCCGCCGTTCCGCCAATTTGCGCTGGCATTTTAAGACACTGCGGCACATGCGTTCTGCGTGATCGTCCTGAGGCAGTGGCGCGTTGGTGAAGGCGATAATGGCATCGCCTTCATATTTGTCCAAAGTGCCGCCTTCGTCGGTGATAATGTCGGTCATGTCGGTCAGATAGCTGTTCAGAAACTGCACCAGCTGTTCCGGTGTCAGTTTTTCAGAAATCGTGGTAAAACCCTGAATATCCGAGAAAAAGATGCTCAACTCGCGGGTTTCGCCGCCCAACCTTAACAACTGGGGATTTTTCTTCAGTATCTCGATATAGTCTTTGCTTAAATAGCGTTGGAACATGGTCTGAATGGCGCGTTTTTCGCGGCCTTCGGTCAGGTACTTTAAGATAACCGAATTGACCAGCGCCAACACAATCGCCGCCTGCACAAACAGCACCGGCCAGTCGTAGCTTTGCCAATAGGCAAAAAATCCGATCAGTAAGGACACCGGCGTAAACACGACAAACACCAGCGCCAGACTTAACATGCGCTTGCTATGAATTAGCAGGTAACTGGCCGAACAGGCCAATATCAAGGCAACAGCAAAAGCCAGCCAAGGCGGATAGGTTTTGATCGCATCGCCCGCCAGCAGGTTATCCAGCACCGTCGCATGAATTTCAACCCCCGGATAATCGCCGCTGACCGGGGTTGGGCGCAAGTCTTTTAAGCCCGGCGCGCTGAAACCGAAAAACACATAGCTATCTTTAAACAATGCAGAATCAATTGCACTGGGTTCGCCCGCCTGCAAATGCAATTCGGACTGGATAACCGCCGCCGCGCTGAAGGCCTGATGGGTGCCGGAATCGCCACGGAATTTCAAGATCAACTGCCCCTGATCGTCAGTCGGGATGATGTTGTTCTGATAATGCAGCAAGCCGTCGAAATTTAAGCTCAGGTCTTGCTTGTCCAATAACAAGGCGGCCAAACCCATCGATGGAATTATTTTCTGGTCAAAGATGCGGAATAACGAGGCGCGCCTGAACACACCGTCAGCATCGGGGGTTTCATCGACATGCGAAAGCAACGTGGCGGAATTCGCCAAACGCTGGAGAGGGAAGGTGGCGTGGGTTTTATTAACGCCCCTTTTTTCTGTCTGATTTTGCCAGAGCTCCAAGCCCTCAATATTGACCGAAGTTGGCGTAACCGTATCTGGCCAGCGCGTTGTTTGCCGCGCCTGTTCGCCTAAAAAAATCGGCAGCACCACCTTATTGCCCGCCATCGCATCGGCAAACACCTGATCGTCGTCAACGCCGTAAACCGATGCCTCGGTGTACAGCACGTCGAAGGCGATTATTTTGGCGCCGGCACGTTGCATAAACTGGATTACCGGCGCATAAACTTCGCGTGGCCACGGCCAGGATAAGCCATTGGCCGACGCGCCCCAATCCAGGCTGGCCTGATCCAGCAGAATGATTTTTATGTCTTGGGTATGCGCGGAAGGTTGCGCCAATAATTTTACCCGCCATGACCATGTGCCATATTCCCATTGCTCCAACAGACGGGTTGATTGCAACAGTTGCGCAAGCAGTAGCGCGATCAAACCGGTCATCAGCGCAGAGCGCAACTTCATCAAAGTGGTTAAGGTCATAACTTATTTGACAGTGTATCCACGAACCTCACGAAAGCCACGAAAACAAGCAATGCCATTTTTTTGTGGCTTTCGTGCTAAGCGTTGACAATTATTTGCCGAAAATCATCAAACTGCCTTGATGTTAATTGATGCGCTATAACACCTTCAACAGTTTGCTAAAACGCTTATCGCGGTTGGCATGAGCCGCCATGGCCGATAAACTTTGCGGCAACAAAGGCCTGATATCGGCAATTCGGTCGTCCACTGGCGGATGGGTTGACATAAATCCAGCCGATCCTGGCTTGACTTTGACTTTCATCGTATCCAACACCCGTATCAACGCCGCCGGGTCATAACCGACACGCTGCATGATTTTTATGGCGGTGGCGTCCGCTTCGTTTTCCTGGCCGCGTGCATAACCGTTGTTCACCAGCGTTTGGGTAATATCATCGATACTGCCTTCAAAAACCCGGGTCAATTCGCCCACAGGGCCGCCAACGAAAGTTTTGGTGCCTTCG
Source organism: Methylobacter sp. (assembly GCA_047920955.1). GTDB lineage: Bacteria > Pseudomonadota > Gammaproteobacteria > Methylococcales > Methylomonadaceae > Methylobacter_A. The sequence continues at coordinate 5,881 of JBLRXA010000065.1, forward strand.
GCAGCAATCACCGTCAACGCCGAAGTGATGCGGCTGGTCGAAATGGCCGCCAGTGCATGTGAATTCTGAACGTGGCCGATTTCATGCGCCAATACCGCCGCCAGATCATCCTCATTTTTGCACAGTTTGACCATGCCTTTAGAAACGAAAACAAAGCCGCTAGGCGCGGCAAAGGCCACCACTTCATCGGTGTCCAACAACAGAAAATGATAGCCTTTGAATGTTGACGGCTTGTCTGACGCCATCACCAACACCTGCCCCAAGACATTAAGATAATGGTTGGCCGCCGGATTGTCGCGCACCGGATAACGGCTGACAATACCCGCGCTCACCGTCCGGCCTATGTAATACTCTTGCGACGGGGTAATATCTTCCAGCGTTTTCGCAACGGCTGTCGACGCCCGCACTGCCGAACCGATCTCATTACCGTAAGGCACAAAGCCCATTGCGCTCGAACCCGCCACCGTAGCAATGCCGCTAACAACCTTGTTCAAATCTTTCATATCCGCACAACCGGCCAAACCCAGCGCCAGCAATGCGGTTAGTAATGGGCGCTTCATAAACCCACCCCGCGTAAGCCGCCCTGTTGGATAAACTGCTGAAGTTCCGCCGTATCGACAGTGAATTTTTCCATTTTATCCACCCAAGCAAAATTGACCTGCTGGTTTTTCGCCTTATAGGCACTTTCCACATCGGCATTAAAACCCTTACCGGCTAAGGCGATTTCTTTACCGCTAGCGCCTGTACTAACCTGACTGCCGGGCACCAGTTCGACTTTAGATGCCGATACCGCAGATTGGTGTATCCAACCGGGTTTTCTTGACGTATTCACCATACGCCAGGCGCCTTGTTCTTTGACCAATTCCACCGCTTCGCCATAAACGACTTTATCGACTATTTCGCCAAAAAAAGACGGCGTACCTCTAACTTGCCCTTCTTCAACCTGAATGCTCAGTGATGCCGCCAAGGCCGTAACCGGCATCAGTAAAACCATGGCGCTTGTTTTTAATAACCGCTGCATAAATCCCCCTTTAAGTATTGTTTTTTAGTCACTGCCCAGAGACAGCTGATAGTTTTTTTCTAATTATTTACGGGCACAAAAACAGCCGTAAATAATCGCTAGGCAGGTGTTTCAATCCACATTCGGCCTCATCTGCCTAATGGATTGCCTCGCCGTAAACGACAAGGTTGCTTGAAAGGATAACGAGGCTAAAGCATCGCTGTCAACGTTGAACGGATTTCCCTGAAGAGGGAGAGGCCTCAAACCAACAAGGAAATTGGGTGCAGGGAATACAACCGGACATGCCCATACCGTAAAGATATGGGCATGTTTAAAGGCTCTGTTAGCTAGCGCGGCCCGCTTCTGTTGCCGCAGGCACTTCAATTAAACGGCCTGAAGCGCAGTCGTAAATATAGCCGTAAACGGGAATATCGGAAGGCACCAGCGGATGGCCTTTGATGCGGGTGACATCTTCCAAAACACTTTCTTGCTGATCTTTAATCGTCAACCAATCGATATATTTACCCTCGGCGGAACCTGGGCCTTCACCGCCATCATGCCAACCGTCGGCATCAACCGAGGATGTTTTTAAACTGCTGCTTAACAAATCGCGCATGATGTCGTCGGTAAATGTTTCCATACCGCAGTTAGTGTGATGAATGACGAACCATTCGCGGGTACCCAATAATTTATAAGAAATGACCAAGGAACGGATCGCATCATCACTGGCACGGCCACCGGCATTGCGGATAACATGGGCATCGCCTTCAGATAAACCGGCATATTTGGCAGGATCCAAACGGGCATCCATACAGGTCAAAATAGCAAAATGGCGTCCCGGTGGCATCGGCAATGCACCTTTGTCGCCAAAATCATTCACATAATCCCTGTTCGCCGCTAAAACTTCATTAACAATTTTGCTCATAAACACCTCTTGTTATTATTGTTGGGACAAAAAAAACCGCTTGGCTTTTATCACTAAGGGGGAATGAAAAAGACCAAGCGGCAGTTAGACTACTATCTCCGAATGAAAGTGTACCGCAATAAACCAAGGTTTCAAATAGCGATATAAGTTATACAATATAAACTTTGAGTTTATAAACTAAGCACTATGGCCACATTAACCAACATGCAAGTATTCTGTCGGATTGTTGAATTAGGCACTTTCGCGGCAGTTGCCCGCGAAATGAACCTGTCAGCCATGATGATCAGCAAATACATGGCTCAACTGGAAGAATCGCTAGGCGTCGCCTTATTAAACCGCACCACCCGACAGCTGAGTATGACTGAAGCGGGAAAAGTCTATTATTACCGTAGTAAACAGCTGCTGGATGATTTCGCGGAACTGGAAGAATACACCTCGCAGCTAGGCCGTCAAGTAAAAGGCACCTTAAAAATCAGCGCGCCCATCGATTTTGGCGGGCTTTATATGGTGCCCGCCATTGACGCCTACCAGCGCGCCTATCCCAAGGTTAAAATTTTGATGACCCTGCACAACAGCCAGGTTAATTTAAGCGAAGGCCATTTTGATCTGTCCATTTTAGTGACCAATGACCTCGATTTAGGCGTAGTCGCCCGAAAAATCGCCCAAACCCGCTTGTGCACTTACGCCTCGCCCTGCTATATCGCCGAATATGGCGAACCCAAAACCATCGACGACTTAAGTTCGCACCGCTGCCTGCATTATATGGACACCCCGCATAAAGATTATTGGCTGTTTAATGTCGCCGGTGAAGAAGTTAAAATCAAGACCAGCTGGCACTTTGCCTCAAACAATGGCCGCGCACTGTGCCAGGCCGCCACTTTGGGCATGGGCATCACCCAGGCGCCGGATTTATCGGTAATGAATTATTTGGAGCAGGGTAAATTGGTGGAAATTTTGCCGGATTTTCGCATCCCCTCCCTGGACATTTACGCCACTTATCTGCAACGGCGCTTTCTGCCGGCAAAATTGGCGACATTCGTCGATTTTTTAATCCAATATTTTGGCAAAAACGGCTACCCTCTTTAATCAATACGGCCTATTTTCAAAAACCACAACCGTCCGGCCATTGACTGCATAAAAAGTGTCTGGCAACTGCTGTTGGTCTTGTAGCGGCACAATATCCTGCGGCGAGGGCAGCGACGTGTCCAAAGACAGGCACCAAGATAGATTTGCAATAACCGGCAAGTCAATGGTGACTTGCTGGACGGACATGTTCATGACCACATGCAAATCAACCTCGTTACTGTCAAGGCCGGCCAGCGTAAAAGCCAGAACTTGCGATTGAGGATCATCCCATAACGGCTTATTGAGTTCTGTGCCATGCCATTGGATTTCCGGCAAGCCCCGTTCATTAACCGACTTTCCGCTTAAAAAACGCCGCCGCATAATGGAACTATGCCTTTTACGCAATGCGATCATCAATTGCACAAAACGCAACATATCGGCATTTTGCGCGGCCATATCCCAGTTTATCCAGGACAGCTCGTTATCTTGGCAATAACAATTATTGTTGCCATGCTGGCTGTTCAGCACTTCGTCACCAGCCAACAACATGGGCACACCATGGCTCAGCAGTAAAATGGCGAAAACATTTTTCGCCTGCTTTCTGCGCACCGCCAAAATATCGGTGTTTTCGGTGTCGCCTTCAATGCCGCAGTTGTAGCTCAAATTGTTATTGCAGCCATCCTGATTGTTTTCACCATTCGCATAATTATGTTTTTCGTTGTAACTGAACAAATCGTACAAGGTAAAACCATCATGGCAAGTGACAAAGTTGATGCTGTTAATGGGCAAGCGCCCGCCGTATTCATACAAATCATTACTGCCGCAAAGGCGGGTGGCCAGTTCGTTAATCAGGCCCTGATCGCCGCGCACAAAACGCCTTACAATATCGCGGTATCTGCCGTTCCATTCTGCCCAGCGATAACCGGGGAAACTGCCGACCTGATACAATCCTGCGGCATCCCAGGCTTCGGCAATCAGCTTGGTTTTGGCCAATTGTTCTGACAGTTCAATGGCCCAAAGTAAGGGCGGATCTTGCAGCACTTCGCCGCCCTCCCCCCGAGCCAACGCACTGGCCAGATCGAAACGGAAACCATCGACGTGCATTTCCCGAACCCAATATTCCAGGCAACTGACGATGAAGTTGGCCACCAACGGATGATTGGCGTTTACCGTATTGCCGCAACCGGTGTAATCGTGAAGAATGCTTTTGTCGGCCTTATCGTGATGATAAAAAATATCATCGCCGATACCCCTGAAATTAATAATAGGGCCATCGGCACCCGCTTCGGCGGTATGGTTAAACACCACGTCCATAATGACGCCCATACCGGCACGGTGTAAGGCTTTGACCAGGTCGCGGAATTCCTGGACATGGGTTCCTTGCTCCGGGGTAACGCAATAGCCCGGATGCGGGCTAAAAAAACTGTGGGTACTGTAACCCCAGTAATTTTTCAGACCCATATCGGCAGTGTACCGAGGCACATCCTGCTCATCGAAAGCCATCACCGGCAACAGTTCGACATGGGTAATACCGAGTTTTTTCAAGTAAGGGATCTTCTCAATCAATCCGGCAAAAGTGCCCGGATTGGCCACCTGTGAAGACGGATGCCGGGTAAAACCGCCGACATGCAATTCGTAAACAATGGCCCGCTCGCTACGGATACGCAACGGCACATCGCCTTCCCAATCATAGCGATCGTCAACGACAACACTACGCATTGCCGTCAGCCCATTATCGCCGGGCATACAGGCGGCCTTGCGGCTCCAACGCTTATGGCTGACTGCCCGTACCCAAGGGTCAATCAGTTGTTTGTCCTTGTCGAAATGCAGGCCCTTTTGCACTTGATTAGGCCCGTCCATACGCCACGCATACCAAGTGCCTACCGGCAATTCGGCAACGTAAACATGCCAGGAGAAAAAGGTGCGGTTAATGTCCTCCTGCAACACGATGGTTTGAAAAGGCTCGTCACAATCGGAGCTGTCAAATAACAACAGTTCAACATGCGTCGCATAACGGCTGAAAATGGAAAAATTAACCCCTTTGTTTTTAGCCCTTGAGCCGGAAGGATAAGGATTCCCTGGCTTAATCTGATATTTTCTTTTCTGCATATCCTTGTCCCATTATCTTGTTATTGCAAAATTTAATTAACACAGTTGCGTTATTTTCCGATTAAAAATAGAGCATATAGCGGCCATCATTTAACGCCGCCCACCGGCAAAGCGGGAGAATATAACATCAATCCGTCATCGCTAAGGATAAAACCTAAAAGCGCAAGTTATATCCAAATAGGAAACTATTAATCAATAACTACTAATATTGTCAACCAACAAGAACATAACGTATAGTGTGACCAACATTAACCAATCCTTCTAATAAAACACTCAAAAGGCTTTAAAATGAATGATTTTAAAAGAGATATTGCAATAGGACTGATGTTTTTCGCGGGTATTTTTGGCTTTCTATCCGGCGAATTCATTATTTCAACTGTCATGTTTGCAACGGCTGCTATATTCAGCAATATAATTTTAAACAACAGATTACATAGCAACCTCAAGTAAATAGGTTATCACCACCTCTTAGTACCCTACCCTCAGGCAGCGTCTCTCCTGCTTGAACTCTCAATCCCGGCGGCTTTTTGTCTTGCACCGGGATTTTTTTTGCCCGCCAACAATTAGCAGGCCGTTACCTTTAAAATAACGAACTTGGCATTGGCCGCAACCACCGAATGCGCGCCGAAAAGACGATTAAGGTCGTTATGATAAGCCAAGTGCCGGTTGCTGATCACCCATAATTCGCCGCCTTGACGCAACACTCTTTTCGACTGTTTAAATAAACTGACGGCAATCTGGTCGCCGACGGCATGTTGCTGGTGAAATGGCGGGTTGCACAAAATCAAATCGGCCGATGCCGCTTCAACCGCCATTAAGCCATCACCAACACGAAAAGTCGCCTCGCGCTGCCCACCAAAAGCGCGCTGAAAATTATCCCTGGCTGACGCCACTGCCATAAAAGACTCATCGGTAAAATGCACCTTTGCCGCCGGACAGCGTTCGGCGGCGATTAAGCCAACTAAACCGTTACCGCAGCCCAAATCGATAATATCGCAGGCATCCTGCCGGGACGGGAGATGCTGAAGAAAAAAACGCGTACCGATGTCGAGGCTGTCGCGTGAAAAGACATTGGCGTGATTGCTGATCACATATTCGGTATTTTCCAGCCGGTAACTGACCGGATAAGGGCTAGGCGGTGTCATCAAGCCGCCATCAAAGGTTGCAAAAATCAACCGCGCTTTTTTCTTTGCCAGCGAAGTGGTGGTCGGCCCGATTAAACCTTCCAGTAATTTCCAGGCCGACGTTGGCAGGTTTTTAATCATACCCGCCACAACAATCCGGCTTGCCGGTGTTAAATGCGGGCGCAATCGGATCAACTGGTCTTCCAACAGCGCCAATGTTTTCGGCACTTTAATCAGCACCCAATCAAATACGCCCTCCAGCGGTTCAAGGCTGTCCAGTAACGTGACACTGTGTTCAGGCAACCTGTTGGCGGCCAGATTAAGCCGTGTCGCTTGCTGCGACAAATACGAATCTGATAGCGCATAAGGCTGCAAAGCATTTAGCGCCACCGCCAACGCACCAAAGCTGTCATTTAAAATCAGTATCCGTGTGGCACTTGACGGCTGCAGCTGTTCGGCAAATGTATCAAGCAGATATTCATCGGCCGCATCCCAGGCGCGCAACAATTCCCGTGGCCGTTTCGGCAGCCGGTCCAGTTCAAATTCGCCTTGGCTAACGGTTAATCGCTCAGACATAATTTAAGCGCGCGACATGAATTTTCCGGTTTCGGTATTGATTTTAATCAATTCCTCAGCCTCCAGATATTCAGGGACTTGCACCTCAAGACCAGTGCTGACACGCGCAGTTTTGGTGCGGCCTGATGCGGTCGCGCCCTTAATAGCCGGCGCTGTTTCCACAATCGGCAACACTACAGAACTGGGCAATTCAATACCCAATACCGCATCGTCAACCAACAACGCCACGATGCCTTCCAGGCCTTCGGTCAAATACTCGACTTGCCCTTCCAAATCGTCGCGACTCAAACTGTACTGGGTGTAATCTTCCATATTCATGAAGATATAATTTTCGCCGTCGATATAAGAAAACTGCACCTTGGCGCGCACCAAATCGGCATCCTTAAAAAAATCATCGCCTTTTAACGACTCATCCAGCTTTTGCCCGGTTTTAAGATTGGTAAAACGGATTTTGTACAAGGTTGACGCACCACGGGACGATGGACTTTTAGCATCGACCTGTTTAACCGCATGGGGTACGCCATTTATTTCCACCACCATGCCTCTTTTTAAATCACTCGCCTTCGCCACGCAAATATCCTCCCGGTTAAACTTGCAGGCAAAAAGCGCAGCAAGGGTTTATGTTAAATGACCTGAACCAAGCCACATCGGCGCTCATTATATCGTAGAACTCACCGTTAAAATTTACGCTGTCCGCCGGCTATTACCGGTCATCCATCAAAAAAAAATACCCCCGTTCACGCGACGCTTGCCGTGCATGAACGGGGGCGAGTAATTTCTTAGGGCTGTGATTAACGGCTGTTTTGTAACGCGGCAATACGCTCTTCCAAGGGCGGATGCGTCATAAACAATTTGCGGACACCGCCGCCGTTAATGCCAAAAGCCGCCAATTGCCCTGGCAGGTCTTCGGCTTCATGGCCGCGCTGTAAGGCGCGCAGTGCGGCAATCATCTTTTCCCGTCCGGCCAAGTTTGCACCACCGGCATCGGCTTTAAATTCCCGATAACGGGAAAACCACATCACCAGCATCGAAGCTAGGATTCCCAACACGACTTGCGCCGCCATCTGCGTGATGTAATAAGCGGGGCCGTACCCGCGTTCGGTTTTAAACACCACCCGGTCAACGAGGTGACCGATGACAGTGGCGAAAAAGTAAACAAAGGTGTTGACCACGCCTTGCATCAAAGCCATTGTCACCATATCGCCATTGGCAACATGGCTAATTTCATGGCCGACTACGGCTTCCACTTCATCAGCACTCATGTTTTGCAATAAACCGCTGCTGACAGCCACCAAGGCACTGTTCTTGCTCATGCCGGTGGCAAAGGCATTGGATTCTGAGGTTTGAAAAATACCGACTTCCGGCATACCGATACCGGCCTGTCTGGCTTGTTTAGTCACAATACCGATAAGCCATTGTTCGCTTTGGTTTTGTGGCCGCTCAATAATATGGACACCCATCGCCCTTTTTGCCGACCATTTGGACATCGCCAACGAAATAAAGGAACCGGTCATGCCGATCACCGCCGACATAATTAACAGTGCATTTAAATCAAGCCCAATACCTTGGGCGTCCAACGTGCCGCTGAGGCCTAAAACGTTAAAAACGATACTGACAACAACCAATATCGCCGCATTGGTTGCGAGAAAAAGTAAAATACGCATCATAATTTTAGCCTTTTGATAAGTTAGGGTTTAGTTTATATGGGGGCTGGATAACGCATTCCAACCCTTTCAACGGTGCTAATATAGCTGAAATTCCACTCATGGAGATTTTTCAATGTCTATTATAAAAGTAATTCTGTTTTTAATGCCTTGCATTGCCTTTGCGCAATCTGGTAATCCTCAAAATATCATAAATCAACTGCAGATACCTGCCGGTTTCACTGTGTCTATTTTTGCCGACAACCTGCCCAATGCCCGCAGCTTGGCGTTAGGCGATAATGGCGTGGTGTTTGTCGGCACCGGCGCTGAAGGCGCTGTTTACGCAGTGCAGGACAGCAACAACGACGGCAAGGCGGATAAACGCTATGTCATCGCTAAAGATTTAACCATGCCTAATGGCGTGGCTTACAAAGATGGCGCGCTCTATGTTGCAGAAATCAGCCGCATTATCCGTTTTGACCATATCAGCGAACAATTGGCCAAACCGCCCAAACCCGCCGTGGTTTACGATCAATTTCCGAGCGAAAAACATCACGGCTGGAAATACCTACGTTTTGGTCCCGACAATAAGCTATACACCTCAGTTGGCGCGCCTTGTAATGTGTGTGAACCCGAACAACCGATTCATGGTTCGCTGGTCAGATTGAATGCCGATGGCAGCGGCTTTGAAATCTTGGCGCGGGGCATCAGAAGTTCAGTCGGTTTTGATTGGCAGCCGCAAACCGATGCCCTGTTTTTTACCGAGAATGGCCGCGACCACCTGGGCGATGACCAACCGCACGATAAACTTAACCAATGGACAAGCACTGGCGAACATTTTGGCTTCCCTTATTGTCACGGCGGCGACACCCCCGACCCTGACTTTGGCGCGGGTAAAAAATGCCAGGAATTTACCGCGCCAGTATGGAAATTTAACGCGCATTTAGCGCCATTGGGGATGCGTTTTTATCGTGGCACGCAATTTCCGGCAGGCTTTAAGCAGCAGTTATTCGTCGCGCAACACGGTTCATGGAACCGGTCAGAGCCGCACGGCTATCGCGTGGTGCTGGTAAAGTTCAAACAAGGTAAGCCGGTTTCTGACCAGATTTTCATAGACGGCTGGCTGACCAAAAATGGCGCTGTGCTAGGGCGCCCGGTTGATATTCTGGAGCTGCCGGACGGCAGCCTGCTGATTAGCGATGACAAGCGCGGCGTCATTTATAAAGTGGAATATCATGGCTAAACAATTCACTGTGTTAAGCAAGGACATCGTTTATCAGGGCTTTTTCCGCGTGGAAAAATACCGTCTTAAACACACCTTGTTCGGCGGCGGCTGGAGCGCAGAAATTACCCGCGAATTATTCATGCGCGGCAGCTGCGTTGCGGTTTTGCTCTATGATCCCGATGCCGACAAGGTGGTATTAATCGAGCAATTCAGGACAGGCGCGATTTTAAACCCCGATAAGGCTTGGCTGGTGGAAATTGTTGCAGGCGCCATCGAAGAAGGCGAGTCAGCTGAGGAAGTGGCTTATCGCGAATCATTGGAAGAAGCGGGTTGTAGCATTGAGCAGTTGATGTTGATTAATGAGTTCTATACCACGCCGGGCGGATCTTCCGAACGGATCAGCCTATTTTGCGGCAAAGTGGACAGTTCTGAAGTAGGCGGCATTCATGGCTTAGACCATGAGGATGAGGATATTCTGGTGTGCGCCGTTGACTTTGATCAGGCGTACAGAATGCTGGAACAGGGTGAAATAGAATCGGCGATACCGATTATAGCCATTCAATGGCTGGCATTGAATCGGCAAAAACTAAAACTTCAATGGGAATAAAGCTGTAAAAACAATAAAGCCCTGCGTTGCAGGGCTTTACCAAATTTAATCGACTATCTTACATTTTTCCCGCGAAGCATCCACGCGATCACGGAGTTCCTTACCAGGTTTAAAATGCGGCACATACTTTTTTGATAAGGCAACCGATTCACCTGTTTTAGGATTACGCCCCATGCGAGGAGGACGTAAATGCAGTGAAAAACTACCAAAACCCCTAATCTCGATTCTTTCGCCGGAAGATAACGCTTGATTCATTTGTTCAATAATACATTTAACCGCTATCTCTACATCTTTCTGTGCCAGATGCGGTTGATGCTTGGCAAGTGCTTCAATTAGTTCTGATTTTGTCACATTCTATCCCGCGAAAACAAACAAATAAAATAAAAGGGACAGGCATTTGCACCTGCCCCTTCATGATTTTTTATTTTTTCAGTTCTTTAAAGAGATCAGCAAAAGTAGATGTAGATGCCGGACTAGCCGCTTGTTGGGTATGATCTTTAATAGTATGTGTTTCTTCGTCGCTGTCTTTCGCTTTAATAGACAAAGAAATTGACTTGCTCTTCTTGTCGACGCCAATAAACTTGGCTTCAACTTCATCACCTTCTTTCAGCAAGGTTCTGGCATCTTCAACGCGGTCGCGTTGAATTTCAGAAGCGCGCAAGTAACCTTCCACATGATCAGCCAAAGTGATAACCGCACCTTTAGCGTCAACTTCCTTAACGGTTCCTTTTACCAAGCTGCCTTTCTCATAAGTCGCCAGGAAGTTTTGAAAAGGGTCTTGTTCCAGTTGTTTGATACCCAAAGAGATACGCTCACGCTCGGAATCAACGGCCAAAATAACAGTTTCCAGTTCATCGCCTTTCTTGAAGTCACGAACCGACGCTTCGCCTTCTTCTGCCCAAGAAATATCGGACATGTGAACCAAACCATCGATACCGCCATCCAAACCGATGAAAATACCAAAATCAGTGATTGATTTGATTTTTCCAGAGATCTTGTCGCCTTTGTTATGCGTTGCTGCAAACTCATCCCAAGGATTGGTTTTGCATTGTTTCATGCCTAAAGAAATACGACGACGTT
>JBLRXA010000066.1:0-17202 GCA_047920955.1 Methylobacter sp.
GTATCGCTGTCGCAATTGAACGAAAGACGCCATTGGGGTTGAATTTGTCATGCAATAATTCAATATTGTAGAAGTTACGCATTGACAATTGGCGAAAAAAAGTTTTTTTAAATTTTCCTTGCCGTTGACAAATCCGGAAATGAAAGACCTGGCCACGTTGCATGCCTGCTTGATGGCACGGTGATAGTGTTCGATTTGCCAATGTTTGCCATGTTCAAGCTCAAATGCAGCCCGGTCAAATAAGGCCAGTTTTTCTTCATCGGGCCAATAAACCACGTAATGGCGCAGCTGCTCTTTTAGCTGTGTCTTGAAAAGTTTAACGTACCCATAACCTTTCAGCCACACCACCAAGCCGTTGTCCGGTATATCAAGCACTTGCACTTGCTATCAAGGTCTTTGAGAATCCGGTAAAAGCTTCTTTGTAACGTAAGTCTTTTTCCAGTTCTTTGATGCGTTGTTCGTCCACTTTACGCGCCTCCTTGACGCGTTGCGCCTGGCTTTTCGCGGGTTCGTCCGCTTGTTCACACGCCAAGCGCCACGTTTTTAGGGCGTCCGGATACAGCCCGTGTTCTCGGCAATAAGCCGACAATTCGGTCTCATTCAACGCCACGGTGGCCACCACCGCCGCAAACTTGTCAACGCTGCGCCACTGGGGCGCTGCAGTGCCGGCAGTGGGCATCAAGTGGCCACTGTCGCGCAGCCCTTTGCGCCAGTTTTAAAGTGCCGGGTTATATGAGGCCGGATGTGGTTGCGGAGCAATTCGATTTTCGTTTTAAGGTTGAAAATATGCTGGATAAACGTTATGTCAGCAGTTCTATTTACGATGATACGGTGATTCAGGGCAACCGGCGGACGGCTTTGTTTTTGGTCGCGATGAATTTTGATTAAGCGGGCGCTGGGGGCTGAACTTTTTCTAGGTGTTTGACGATATACCGCCATTTTATCATTTGGCTTAGTGTATATCTTTGGAAGCAAACACTTACGGCGGAGTTCGGTTTTATGACGTCAAGAGAATTAACGCTGCAGGCATGGGGTTTATATCAAAAATTAATCGATCTTGAACGGCGTCGGGATCATGACCGTTGCAAGCGCGACCGCCGTAACCCGACCCGTCAGGCAGTTGAGCTGACAACCGGGTATTCGGGGCGACGCAATATCAGACGGAAAACTAAATTGCACCTGTTATCGAAACGGGCTTATAAACGATATAAGCGGCGGTTAGAGGCTTGTTTGCGTAACGGTCGAATTTGAGTTGTCTAAAACATGCCCACGAAGCTGGTGTTCACCTATTATAGTTAAGTGTCTATGGGCTGCCGACCTCCCAGGTTTTTAAAACCTGGAAGGTCTAACTCGTTTGGCATTTTTGCCATGCTTTAAACGGGAAGCTGATTTACTTTACAACGCGTAAGTTGGGTTTGGCAGCTGGTTTTTTGGCGGGTGGCGGGGGCTCGTCATGGTCGTCGTCTTCTTGGTCGAAGATCATGCCTTTGCCGTTTTCTTTGGCGTAGATCGCCAAAACTGCGGTGACGGGGGTGACGATGTGCATGGGTTTTCCACTAAACCGGGCATTAAATTCAATTTCTTCATTGCCGAGCGAAAGCCCCTGTATGGCTTCTTGTCTTATATTTAGAACGATTTTGCCGTCTTCAATAAATTCTATCGGCAAAATTGCGTTGGTATTTTCCGCATCGACAAGCAGATGCGGCGTCAGGTTGTTGTCGACAATCCATTCATAAATTGAGCGGATTAAATAAGGTTTTAGAGATGTCATGTTACTGGCGTCTATTTTAAGGGTTCAATCATTTCTTTTTCGGCTTCGCTCAGACTGCGTTTGAATGCGGGCCGGTTGAATATGCGTTGGGCGTAGTTAGTGATTATTTCATCGGGTGTTGATATATCAATGCCGATACTGGGCAAACGCCATAATAACGGTGCAATGACGCAGTCAATCAGCGAAAATTCATCGCTCATAAAATACGGTCTGGCGGCAAAAATAGGAGTGGCGGACAATATGCCTTCTCTAAGCAGTTTTTTTGCCCGGGCGGATTTTTTTTCGCCGGAAAATAAAATTTCATCCAGCAATTGATACCAGTCCTGGTCGATGCGCTTAATCAGCATTCTGGCGGTTGCGCGTGAAACCGGATCCATTTGGTGTAAAGGTGGATGCGGAAAGCGTTCGTCGAGGTATTCCATGATGATGCGCGAATCGTAAAGGACTAGGTCGCGTTCTATCAGTGTCGGTGATGTGCCGTTGGGGTTAAGTTCGACTAAATCTTCCGGCGGCTCTGTCGGGTCATAATATTCTATATCTGCGACAACTCCTTTCTCGTGTAAGACAAAGCGGGCGCAATGACTCATGGCGCATGTTGGAGATGAGAAAAGCGTCATTACAGATTTACGAGTAATATTTGTCACGAATAACAACCTCTTTGAGACGTGTAGGGCAGTAAAAAAAGGTCATTATAACATGATTGTCTAGGTTTTTTATTTGCGGATGTTACGACCAGACAAACATCTCTTTTGTTTGTCTGGTCTGTAACATTTTGATAATTAATGAATATTTTTCCAGTATTCTTTCTTTAGCAGATAAGCTAAAACCAGGAACATTAAAATAAAAAATATCACATATTTGCCGATGCGCTGTCTTTCAAGCTGCACGGGTTCGCCGACATAAACTAGAAAGTTAACCAAGTCATTGACGAAAATTTCAAACTCGCCTTCGGACAAGGTGCCCGGTTGTTTGGTGATCAACTTGGTATATTCATGACCCCATATATTTTTCTTGGTTACGGCATACTGGTCGCCCTGCAATTGCCAGAGCGGGTTGGGCATGGCGGTATCCTGGAAAATGAGGTTGTTTACCCCCCTGGGGCTTTTGGGATCGATATAGTAACTTTTCAAATAGCTGTATAACCAATCCGCACCGCGTGAGCGGGCGATTAGCGACAGGTCGGGCGGCTGGGTGCCAAACCATTTTTCGGCGTCATGCGCGTTCATGGCGCTGTGCAGTTGGTCATAAATGTTGGCGCCTTCAGGGGCAATGTCTTTTAATACCTTTTTAGGGTCGACGTCAATGTCAAGGGCAATGCGCAAGTAACGGATATGCTTGATTGAATGGCAACCCAGGCAATAGGTGACGAAGTGTTTTGCACCCCGTTGCAGTGAGGCATTATTGGCAATATCAATACTCGCTTTTTGCAGTTCAACTCCTTCGGAGGCATTAACCCCAAAAGACAGCGATAACAATAAAAGCAATGCTGTTAAGTTTTTCATTTAATCCAGGCTCCCTTTTATATTTTTTGCTAACCGGCTGAGAACGTTTTTTATGCCTTTCGGATTAGGTGTTATGGTAAAGGAAGCGCCTTTAAATGCAGGGTCTCCGATTTCAGTCGATCCATGTTTGATATGGATGATTTCTTCAATTAACGCAGGTAATTGCTCCTCGATGCTGTGTACTGAGGTCAGACGTTTCGGTACTGGTTTGGTTTTTTCCCAGCGTGTGTACAGTGGCATCAACAGGAAGAAGCCAAAGTAAATGGCGGTAAAAAATCGCGCAATAATGGTTGCTGTCGGTGTTGCCGGTTGTGTGCCCAGATAACCTAAGGCCAAAAAGCTAATGACGAACAGAAACAAGGCTTTTTTGTAAATGCCACCACGGTAACGGATGGACTTGACCGGGCTGCGGTCTAACCAAGGTAGCAGGAACAAGACGACAATCGCACCGCCCATGCCGATGACACCGGCGAATTTATCGGGAATGGCCCTTAAAATGGCGTAGAAAGGCGTGAAATACCAAACCGGCGCAATATGTTCCGGCGTTTTCATCGGATCGGCCGGGATAAAGTTGGCGTGTTCGAGAAAATAGCCGCCCATTTCCGGCATATAAAAAATAACTGTGGCGAAAAACAATAAAAATACGCCGACGCCGACCATGTCTTTAACGGTGTAATAGGGATGGAACGGAATGCCGTCGACGGGATGCCCCCAAGGGTCTTTGGACTCTTTGATCTCAATGCCGTCGGGGTTGTTTGAGCCGACTTCATGCAAGGCGACGATATGCAGGAATACCAGCATGACCAAGGCCAGCGGCACTGCAATGACATGAAAGGCGAAAAACCGGTTCAGCGTGGCATCGGAAACCACATAATCGCCCCGTAGCCAGAGCGACAGGTCATCGCCGATGACGGGAATGGCGCTAAATAACGAAATAATAACCTGGGCGCCCCAGTAGGACATTTGCCCCCAAGGTAGCAGATAGCCCATAAAGGCTTCGGCCATGAGGGCGACAAACAATAACATGCCGAATATCCAAACCAGCTCACGCGGATGTTTGAACGAACCGTACAACAGTCCTCGGAACATGTGCAGATAAACCACGATAAAAAAGGCCGATGAACCGGTCGAGTGCATGTAGCGGATCAGCCAGCCCCAGTTCACGTCACGCATGATGTACTCTACAGAATCGAAAGCCAGTTTGGCGTCCGGTTTGTAGTTCATGGTCAAAAAGATGCCGGTCAGAATTTGGTTGACCAGCACCAGCAAAGCCAGCGAGCCGAAGAAATACCAGAAATTAAAGTTTTTCGGCGCGTAATAATGCGTCATGTGCTCATTCCAGAGCTTGGTCAGCGGAAAGCGCTCCAAAAACCAATCGTTACATTCAGTTATGCGGCTACGTTTCATACGCTTTCTTCCTCTGGGGCTTCGCCAATAATCAACAGGGTGTCGGTGATGTAGCGGTAAGGGGGGATTTCCAGGTTGGTCGGCGCAGGCACTCCCTGATAAACACGGCCAGCCAAGTCGAACCACGAGCCGTGGCACGGGCAGAAGAAACCGCCTTTCCATTTGTCGCCGAGATCATTGGGCGCTATTTCAGGACGGAATGTAGGCGAGCAACCTAAATGGGTGCATAAGCCTACGGCAACAAAAATTTCCGGTTTAATCGAACGTACTGGGTTTTTGCTTGATTCCGGCTGTATGGATTCCAGCGAAAGGGGGTCTCTTAGTTCATTATCCAGTGTTTTTAACGTTGCCAGAACTTCGGGCGTTCTGTTGAGTACCCACACCGGTTTCCCGCGCCATGCGACCCTGATTAATTGGCCGGGTTCCATTTTGCTAAGGTCAACTTCAACGGGCGCACCAGCTGCCATGGCTTTGGCGCTGGGTTGCATTTGAGCAAGAAAAGGGACCGCTAAATAGCCTGTGCCGACTGCGCCAACGACGGTCAAAGCCGAGGTTAAAAACTGGCGTTTGGACTGGTCTACGCCTTTAGTATTCATTATAGGACTCTCCTGATTAGGTCTGCGCTTCTTAAGGGCGCATTATTTTCCGCCGCCAATATACCATTAGCGGTTATAAGATTTGAAGTGCTTATAGTGTCCGTTTTAGCATTAAAACCGCCTTAACACCAAGTGTGATGCACAACCCCATGATATTGCGATAGATTGTTGTTTTATTCAAGACAATAACAGGGTCAGTTTTTTTGTTTGTCAGACCTTCAAGCTTTTTGTTAATGCGGCAATAAACGCAGCATTTTCTTCCTGTGTACCTATAGTTACCCGCAAACAATCGGCTAGCAGGCCACCTTGAGTACCCATGTTTTTAATCAATACGCCTTGTCGTTTTATCGAGGTGAAGATGTCGTCGGCTCTGTTTTTGGGGGTTTTGAATAAAATAAAATTAGCGGCACTGGGATAAGCGGTAATGCCGTCCAGTGCATTAAGCCGGTCAAATACGATGGCTCGTTCGGCGCAAATTTGCTGCGTCTGCTGATCGAATAAAGCCTTGTTGGATAGCGCAAAGTCGGCGCTAAGCTGGGTTAGGCTGTTGATATTGTAGGGCAGGCGTATTTTATGCAGCTGTCCGATAATGTCCGGTAGCCCGGCAATATAGCCCAAGCGCAAACCTGCCAAACCCAGTTTGGACACGGTGCGCATTACCAGCAGATTGTCATATTGCCCCAAGCTATTGATAAAACTGGCATCGGCAAAAGGCGCGTAGGCTTCGTCAATCACCACTAAGCCTTTGGCGGCTTTTATAATGTCCCGGATTGAGGCTTCGTAAAATAAATTGCCGGTGGGGTTGTTAGGGTAAGCCAGGAAAATGACCGAAGGCTGGTGTTGTTCTATGGCTGCCAGCATGGCCGGTAGATCCAGGCCAAAGCCATCTGCAAGCAATGGGATGCCGTGATAAGCCAAGCCCAGGCACAGGCTCAGTTGTTTATACATCACAAAACCGGGAGCCGGAGCCAACACCGAGGCGCTGGGCGGCAATGCCATTAACAATAACTGGATGATTTCATCGGAACCGTTGCCCAGCAACACGTCAAATTGATCTGGTATGTTATTTAGGCGTTTAATAGTTGCCGTCAGTTGCCGGGCTTCAGGGTCGGGATAACGGTTCAGCGGACAGTTTTTTAACGTCTCTAGCCAGTTTTTTTTGATGTCTTCGGGCCAGCTGTAGGGGTTTTCCATGGCATCCAGTTTGATTAAACCGGTGGCATCGGCCACTTTATAAGCCGACATGGCCTGAACTTCTTGGCGAAAAATGGAGGAAATCAGATTGGTTTGGGTCATGTTTAATTTAGTTAGATGAAAATTCAGAGTTCAAGCCCTAAGCCGCCCATACGACCAATACGCCGCGCAAGCCCCTTCCGAAGACACCATGCACGACCCCATCGGATTTTCCGGGGTACACACTGTGCCCAACAATTTGCAGTCTTGCGGTTTTTTCGCGCCGCGCAAAATGGCCGGGCATTCGCAGCCTTTGACGTCAGAGGCCTGTATCGCGGGCATGTTAAAGCGTTGTTCGGCATCGAAATCGGCATAATCGGATTTAAGCTTTAACGCGCTATCGGCAATCAAACCCAAACCGCGCCATTCGAATTGCGGCCGCAACGCGAACACGTCCTGCACCAGCGACTGCGCTTTCTGGTTGCCTTGCCGGGTGACGGCCCGGCTGTATTCGTTTTCGACTTCGTGGCGGCCTTCGTTAAGCTGGCGGATCAGCATTAGCGCCGACTGCATCACGTCCAGCGGCTCAAAACCGGCGATGACTATCGGTTTGTGATAACGCTCGGAAAATATTTCGTAGGGTTGGCTGCCGATCACAGTGCTGACGTGCGAAGGTCCAAGAAAAGCATCAATCGCGACCGGTTGCGGCGCATCCAATATCGCTTGCATGGCGGCGGGCGTCAGGACATGGTTACAAAACACCGTAAAATTAGCCAAGCCTTCGGCCTGTGCTTGCTTGATGGCAACGGCAGTCGGCGGCGTGGTGGTTTCAAAACCGATGGCAAAAAACACTACTTGTTTTTCGGGGTTTTCCCTGGCGATTTTCAACGCGTCTTGCGTCGAATAAACCATGCGAATATCGCTACCGCTTGCCTTGGCTTTCAACAGGCTGTTACGTCCGGTGGCCGGAACTCGCATCAAGTCGGCATAAGTGCAGAGAATCACGTCCTGCCTTTCGGCCAGTTGTATCGCGTTGTCGATGCGGCCGGTCGGCAATACGCAGACCGGGCAACCAGGGCCGTGGATGAATTCGACATTGTCCGGCATCAAGTCCTGGACGCCGTAGCGGAAAATGGCGTGGGTATGGCCACCGCAAAATTCCATCAGCCGGTAATGGCGGCCCCGATCGACGGTTTGCGCAATCGCCTTGGCCAGTTGTTGGGCAAGGTCTTGCTGCCTGAATTCGCTGATGTACTTCATACGTTTGACATTAAACCGGCTTCGGCAAACAAAGCCAGGGTTTTTAAAGCTTCGTCCTCGTCGATTTTATTCAGCGCATAACCGACATGCACCAGAACATAATCGCCGAGCGCGACATCATCGACCAAGGCCAGCGACACTTCGACTTTGACGTTATCGACCGAGGCGGTCGCCATGTTGTTGGCGGGGTCAAGGGCGACGATTTGGGCAGGTAGGGCTAGGCACATAGTTTTGATTAAGGTTTTAAGAAGAGGATGTTCTGTTGGGTGGCTTCCGTAGCCATGTAGGATTACGTTTTGGCGCTACTTAAACAGTTAAGCGACTTTTTTAACAGTATGCAGGTTATAGGGGGCAAACGCCTGCAATGTTTTATCGTCAAATTCAATGCCATTTATTTCCACTTGTTGCTTTGTCCAGTCAAGAATATTGAAATAGGCAACTGCCTTCTTCAAACTCATTTAAGTTATCTTTATTGACGAGTTCAAGCCCGTCGCGTCGTCCATTGTGCGTCTTGCAACCCTTTAAGAACCGCTTTTTCTATGTTCATGTCTTTTCTCCTGCAAAATACCGAGCAAGACCTCAGCTTCTGTTTTTATGCGTTGTATGTCTTCCGGCCATTTTTTATAAACCAGTGCCGATACATCGTCATTGGTTTACCTTTTGGATGTGGCTTTACTAAGCATAATCAATA
The DNA here is from genome assembly GCA_047920955.1 of Methylobacter sp. Classification (GTDB taxonomy): domain Bacteria; phylum Pseudomonadota; class Gammaproteobacteria; order Methylococcales; family Methylomonadaceae; genus Methylobacter_A. The sequence continues at coordinate 8,401 of JBLRXA010000066.1, forward strand.
CGCTGCAATTCCAATTCGGCTTTCAGCCAGCGCAGCCAGTTGTCCATGCCTTCGCCGGTTTTGGCTGACAACGACACTATCTTGATACGCGGATTGACCTGTTTTGCATACTGAATACATTGCTCGCTATCGAAATCCAAATACGGCAACAGGTCGGTCTTGTTTAAAATCATCAAGTCGGCGGCATGGAACATATCGGGGTATTTAATCGGCTTGTCCTCGCCTTCGGTGACCGACAAAATGACCACTTTATGCGCTTCGCCCAAGTCGAATGCCGACGGGCAAACCAGATTGCCGACATTTTCGATGAATAACAGGCTGTGATTTTTCGGTTGCAGCGTTTCCAGCGCATGGCCGACGCGGTGCGCATCAAGATGACAACCTTTGCCGGTATTGATTTGCAAGGCCGCTACACCGGTGGCGCGGATACGTTCGGCGTCGCGGGCGGTTTGTTGGTCGCCTTCGATAACCGTCATGTCAATATCATCTTTCAAACGGGCGATAGTTTCGGTCAACAAGGTTGTTTTACCTGAACCGGGACTGGATACCAAATTTAACGTCAATATGCCACGCTCGCTGAAATAACAGCGGTTTTCGGCGGCATAACGGTTATTTTTGGCCAGAATATCCTGCTCGATTTGCACCATCCGTTTTTGGCTCAACCCTGGCGCATGAGAATGTTCCGCGCCATGTTGGTGATCATGATGATCATGGTCATGCGCATGTTCGTGGTCATGATCGTGCGAGTGGGAATGGCCCTCGCCGCAGCCGCATACGCCACACATTATTCTACCTCCAGTTCTTTGATTCGCATTTGGTCTCCGCTGTTGACTTGTAATTGATGGCTGCCGCAGTGCGGGCATAAATCGTATAATTGCTGCACGGCCACATTGCGGCCGCACGGCATGCACCAGGCTTGGCCCGGCACTTCGATGATTTCAAGCTGGGCGTGTTCGGCTATTGAGCCTTGTACGACCACCTCGAAACTAAAACGTAAGGCATCGGCCTCGACATTGGACAATGCGCCGATTTCCAGCCAAACTGTTTTGACTTTACTGTATTGCTGGGCTTCGGCTTGTTGTTCCAATACCTGTAAAATGCTTTCGCAGAGGGACATCTCGTGCATGTTTTTTTATCTCGTTACGGCTGTCGGCTTAAGTTTAACGCGTATTGTAGGCAAGGGTCTACTACGTTGATGGCCAATAAAGTGGCAAAGGTCGAACAGCGATGAGTATAATTAGAACATAATAACAGTCAGTTTAGAGGTTGCAGATCATGGAGATGCCCAATATGGCGAAACCTGAAGAGCGGAGAGGTTTTTTTCGGATTGATGACGAAATTAACCTGTTTTATAAAAAAGTGGACGAAATGGTGGTCACCGAACCCCATCGTGTTTCCGGCGATATGTTGAGTAACTGTTCGTTATCAGTGGCGATGGACATGGCATCCCAAGAATCGGCGGTGTTACTGCGCCGGATAGAGAAAGATTTGCCGGATGTGGCGGACTATTTGAAGTTAATGGACACCAAGTTCGAGCTGCTCGCCCAGGCCCTCATGATGCAAAGTTTTCAGGTCAAGGAAAACGAGACCCGTAATGTCAATATCAGTGCGACAGGCATCGCTTTTGATTGTGAGGAGGCGCTTAACAAGGACGATTATCTGGAAATTAAGTTGTTGCTGGCTTCAAGTATGGCGGTTGTCGTGACTTATGGTCGCGTTGTTTTTTGTAGGGACAGTACGTCGAATGACAGCAAGCATCCTTATTTTGTCGGTGTCGATTTCATCAATATGAACGAGGACGATAGGGAGTTGCTGATTAAGTACGTTGTTAAAAAGCAATTGCAACAGATCAGGGACAAAAAATAGCAATACGCTTGTGACTATTTCGGACAAACAACAACAGCTCCTGAATTTGCTCGCCGACGGTGCTTTTCATTCTGGCACTCAACTGGCCGCAACACTGGGTATCAGTCGATCGGCGGTGTGGAAACAGCTGAATGGCTTAGGGCAATGGGGCATAGCCCATGCGGCAGTCAGCGGCAAAGGTTATCGACTGGACAAGCCCTTGGAATTACTGACAGCATCGGCCATCAATGCAGCGCTTAATCCACAAGCCAGCGCCTTAATTTCGGCACTGGACATTCACCCTCAAATCGACTCGACCAACCGTTATTTAGTTGAAGCCGCCCAACATGACGCGCCTTCAGGTTCAGTTTGTCTGGCCGAACATCAAACAGCCGGTAAAGGCAGGCGCGGTCGGCACTGGGTTTCGCCTTACGGCAGCAATATTTATTTATCGATACTCTGGCGTTTTCAGCAAGGCCCCGCCGCCATTTCGGGTTTAAGTTTGGCCATCGGTGTCGCCGTCATCAGGGCATTAACCCAGTATCAGATTGATGATATCGGCCTTAAATGGCCCAATGACATTTACAGCCAAGGTAAAAAACTGGGCGGCATTTTGCTTGAAGTGTCCGGCGAATCCGATGGGCCATGCAGCGCGGTTATTGGTCTGGGATTGAATGTGTCGATGCCGGAAACGGAAGCTAAAAGTATTGACCAAGCCTGGACTGATGTAAGCAAAATGACCGGAAAAAGACAGGTGTCCAGAAACGCATTGGCCGCTATGTTGTTAAACCATTTGTTACCGCTTATTGCCGACTATGAACATCTCGGCATTAGCGCCTATCTCGACGAATGGCGCGGCTATGACTGCCTGAGCGGCAATGCCGCGACCTTATTTATCGGCCAACAACACATTGACGGCATCGTGCGCGGCGTCGACAATAACGGCCTGTTATTACTTGAGCGTACAAATGGCACGGTGCAGGCTTTCGCCTCCGGTGAGGTCAGTTTTAACGGGCGGGTGAAGCAATGAATCTTCTCGTCGATATGGGCAATACCCGGCTTAAATGGGCCCTCACCACCGCCGGTCAGCTTATTAGCGGTGCGCCGTTGCCTAATAGCCGACTTAACCGTAATGAACTGATTAAACTCTGGCGAAGCCGCTATCGTCCTCGGCGGGTGGTCATATCCTGCACCAGCTCAAACCAGTCGCTTGAACTGGTGCAAACGGTTGCCCGGGAGCTATGGCTTGATATCGAGATTATCCTGGTCAAAGCGCGGGCACAAGGTTATGGCGTGACTAATGCCTATCAGCAGCCGGAAAAATTGGGCGTTGACCGCTGGCTGTCTTTAGTTGCGGTTTGGCAGTGCTATCATCGTCCGGCCTGTATTGTCGATTGCGGAACGGCTATTACTGTAGATTTAATCGATGCCGAGGGTCGACATCAAGGCGGGCTCATTTGCCCCGGATTGACGCTGATGAAAACATCGCTAAGCCAAGGCACCCAAGCACTGACATTTACAGAAACAAGCCACCTATTTAAACCGGCTAATTTTACAGAAGGCGCTATTTATAGCGGTACCTTAGCGGCGGCCGTCGGTTTGGTGCAACATATACACGCCAAACAACCGGCCAATACGGAACTGATTTTAACCGGCGGCGATGCCGAACTTATCGCCCGGCAGCTTAGCCTAGCCTGCCTTGTAGACCCGCAGTTAGTATTGCGGGGCTTGTTATGCGTATTGGAAGGCCACGCGTAAAATCGCTGGTACAGCTTTTAATTTTTCAACATCCCCAGCACCATCGCAATATGCGCCAATTCGGCGACGCTGGACACCTTGAGTTTGCTTCTTATTTGAGTGCCGTAATTGGCGACGGTTTTATAGCCTAAACACAATTCATCGGCGATTTTATGCGCGGTCAGGCCTTTTGCCAACAGCAAAAATACATCGAATTCCCTGGCCGACAAACTGTCGACCACGGTTTGGTAATCGCTCGCGCTGTTTTGCAATAAAGGCCGGTTTTTCATCAAACCCTGTTCGATATAAATTTTGCCAGCGGCTATGTGCTGTATGGCGCTGACCAAAATGTCGGGGGCGCTGTTTTTGGTAATGTAACCGCGTGCGCCGGCGGCCATCGCCCTATCGACATAAACCATTTCGTCGTGGACGCTAAACACCAGTATTTTGGCGCTGCTGTCGCGGTTGCAGATGCGGCGAATGCTTTCCAGTCCGCCGATGCCGGGCATCGATAAATCCAGCACCAGCACATCCGGTTGTTGCTCCAGATACAGCTGGCAGGCGGACTCGCCGCGATCGGCTTCGGCGATCACCTCAATACCGGCTTCAGCCGACAACAGCATCCTGAAACCGGCGCGTACCACGGCATGATCGTCGACCAGGATGACTTTTATTTTATTGTTCATGATAGCGGAATGGTTGCGGTGATGCTCATGCCTTGCTGCGGCCGGGTTTTTATAGCGAATTCGCCGCCCAGACTATTGATTCTTTCCCTCATGCCCAGCAAGCCGAAACCGCTTTTAATCCGGTCAAGGGCGCAGCCTTGGCCGTTGTCGGTCACTTGCAGGCGCAGCACCTTGGGCTGATGGCCGACTTCCAGGCTAATCCCGGCTTCGCTGGCCTCGGCATGGCGGACAATGTTAGTCAGGCATTCCTGCACGACCCTGAATATCTGGATGGTGATTTTCTGATCCAGACCGTCGACTGCGTCCGGGCAATCGATACTGAGCTTTAAATCCGGACTCCTTTGCGCCCAGTGATTGAGCAAGTCCTCCATCGTCGCCTTCAGACCCAGCTCCGTCAATATCAACGGATGCAGCTGATGCATCATCGAACGCACCACCGTCATTAAATGGTCGCAGATAGAGACAATCGATTCGGTCGCCTGTTTAACGCCCAGCGCACCGGCTTGGGGGCGGCCTGCAGTCACCGCCATCACCTTAATCGCAGTCAGTGATTGTCCCAGTTCATCGTGCAACTCTTGCGACAGCCGTTGCCGTTCGTCCTCTTGTATCGCCAGCGTATGCTGGGCTAGTGCCCGGTTTTGCTGCTGGCTGGCAGCAAGTTCGCCGGTCATGTGATTAATGGCTTTGGCGATGCTGTCATATTCCTGTATTGAAAAATCCGGCAGTTTTTGGTTGTATTGCCCTGTTTCAATGGCTTTTAGCGCATCGACAATAACGGCAATGGATTTGAGCGCTTTGTTAAACGCCAGATTGACCGCCAAAAAAGTGAACAAGGTCAGCAAAAACAGCGAGATGAAAAAAGCGATGCTTTCTTCCCAGACTTCGGTGATTTCGTCCAACGGGTTGGCTTGGACAATCAGCGTCAGCTGTTGGCCGCCCGACGTGGTTATCGGGTATTCAGCCTTGGAGTGCTTGCCTTCGACCAGCTTGATAAACCAGTGCGGCGGCGTTTCTTTATGACTGATTTGCTGGTTTTTATGGGTAACGCTGATGGTTTCGCCTGAGGGCACTTTCAGTTGAATATTTAAATGCCGGGTTTTATTCAGTGCGTTAAATTGCGGCAGCCAGTCGGTTTCATTAAACGGCGATTGGGCAAAGCCGAAAGTAATCAGTTGCACGGCCAGATTGATGGATGAATCAACCTCTTTATTGACCGCATCACGCGCCTGCCAGATGGCTATCGAGCCGCCCAATAGCAGAATGCACAGGGAGGAGATCAAGATTCTCAGGTTGATTTGGTAGCGCAGGCTCATGGGCTTTGGGAAATATGACAGGCGCAACATCGGGCTGATAGATTGCAAAAATGCGCCATTATTCTGTTTTGTAGCCTTATTCGCTATAGGAAATTTTCTTTTTTTCTATGAGGCCGGATTTTGGGCTAAAAACCGGCCTTGATTGTTGCGGATTAACCGATATAGCCCTCCGTTCCGCCGAGGGAACGGGAGAGCTGCCTTTTATCTTTTCTCGTCGGCTTCTTCGCCGATTTCCCACACTTCTGTCGATACTTCAATAATCTTGCTGTCAGCGGCATTGACTTCAACTTTGGTTTCTACGCCTTTGTCATTGACGATATCGATTTCATAGCTGGCATCGCCATTTTCTTCTATCTCATATTCAACTTCCTCGACAGTGCCGGGGTGGGCTTTAAGCGCAATGTCGATGGCTTCTTTTTCCGTTATTTTGGCTTTTTTCTTGAAAGCTTCATCATCGGCGTTAACGACTTCCCTTTCCGTTTCGGTGATTTTTCCGCTGTTGGCATCGCACATGAATTCCCATTCGACGCCTTTGTCATCCTTGATTTCAAATTCATAAAAAGGTTTACCGGCTCTATCCAATTTTTCCAGCTTAATGAAAGTGCCGGTTTTTTGTTTTTGTATGGCAGCGATACACTGATCTATGGACTGCTCAGCCGCATAAGCGGAGGCTGATGTGGCAAGACCAAGAGCCAATACACTGACAAGGGTTGTTGTTTTCATGGTTTTCTCCTAAAAAAATAATTATTCAGACTGCTGATTATAGTGATATTACCGGGGACTGAATAGAAAACCTAGCTCATTGCATTTGAATGCCAATGATGGCTGACGGCAATGGCTGCGATCGACAAGAGTGCAAGTTGCCAAATATAGCTATCGAAATAAGCCACGCAAACCGTTATCAGGCCTAGGAATAAGCCTACGAAAACACAGCGCCAGTCTTTTTTTATGCCGTCCAGATAAGTTGTTAACGCCAGTATTAACAGCACGATCAAACCGGCTTCTTCGTGGAATATTCTTCCTGAATCATGGTAGGCGTAAATCACAATGCCCGCGCACAAGCCGCCTGACCAATGCAGTAGCCGTTCGATGAGCGCTTTGGCGTTATCGCCACGCTGCTTGAATCGATAATAGTCGGGAGCGATAGCGATAGCGGTAAACAAAAATATCATCACAAACCAATAATCGTGGCTGGTGTGCCGATAGGTGTAGCCGATGTAGGCGCCAAGCAGCGACAACAGTAAGCGTAGCGTAAAAAGGTTGTGGGTTGACAGCAGGTAAGGTGTGTTCATTGACAGTACTCAAGAGGATAGATGACGAATAACGATGTATTTATGGCCGGAACAGCGGGCGCAATGTATACAGCCGGGGCAGATAGACCAGACATAACAGCAGCAATGCCAATAAGGCCGGTTGCCAGCGAATATCAGTCCGCACGACTTTTTCAGTCGCCAGTTTCGGGTTTTGCAAGGCCACGCTCAGGTTTTGCAGGTCGGTCAAGCGGGCGTAAGCCAAGCCGGATTCTGCGCCCAGTTTTTCCAAATAGGTTTCTTGTAAAGCGCTTAAATGCTCGTTGCCGGTGGCGGCTTCGCTGCCGAACGGGGCATTGCGCGCGTTGTAACCTTTGATTTGCGAGGGGTCCAGATTGGATTGCCCGAACGAAGAGCGGTGCGGCACATCGTCGTGGCTATAAAACCCGGTTTGTTTGCCCAGGCTGTCGAATTTTGGGATAGGCACGGCTTGCAAGCCGCCGACGCCGATAATCATGCCTTTTGCTTGGCCCTTTACCGTGGAAAAATCGGCTTGGTAATTCGGATTAACAGGCGGCGCTTCGTGGCCGTCGGTAATGAAAACTACCGAGCTGCCGCTTTTTTTTAGCATGTCCAGCGTGCTCAGCAAGCCTTTGGCAATATTGCTGTCCGCCGCCCAGGCCATGCGCCAGTCGACTTTGCCGATGGCGGTGTCTATTTCCGTGTACGCCGAACAAACTTCCAGTGGCTCGAATAACAGGGTTGAGCGCCGTTCGGTGAACAGGCCGAGGCCGACTTTGGATCCGCAGGGCAGGTCCCGCAACAGTTCGCGCAGGGTTTGCTTGACAAAATGCAGGCGGCTGACGGCTTGGTTGCCTTGCTGGTAGTCGGTCGCATTCATGCTGCGGGTAATGTCGATAATGAAGGTGTAGTTATAGGTTGGCGTTTTTTGTTGTTTGCTGGGGTATAGGAACAGCACCACCATGGCTATAAGCGCCAATAGCAAACACCATGTCCGATAATATTTTAATGTATCCATTGTTTCCTCGTTCCCACGCGCCGCGTCTTTCCAGCGGCTGGAGTGCAAGGCTGGCCTTGCACACTGTTGCAGTTAGTACAAGGCCAGCCTTGTACTCCATTTAAACTTCACTTAATGGCAATGAGACGCGCCGCGTGGGAACGGGATGGATCAAGGCAACCCACGCGGAAACCCCGGCACTGTCGTCCACAGTTGCGATTTTTGGTTTGTGGGTTCGTCGTCCGGCATGTCGACCCTGTCCATTTCCGGCAGTAAACGCATGGCGACTTCAAGGTTGTATTTGGCATCCCAGTCTCTGCTGTTTAACGCCAAAGACTGCCGGTAGGCCTGTTTCGCGAGTCCTGCCAAAGGCATGGCTTCGTTGATATTCATGTCTAAGGCCTGCTGTACGGCTTGCTCCAGGTACAGATTGCCGAGGTTATAACGGACTTTGGCCTGGAAGTTCCGGTCGCCTTTATCCATAATTAGGCTCAGCGTCGATAAGGCCTCGTCGTAGCGGTGTTTTTGCTTGAAATAAAAAGCCCGTGCCAGCCGTAATTCCGGCTCGCCACTGATGACTTTATTAACGGCCACATCCTTGCCCGCAACCAATTGCCGGATTAAGTCATTGTCGTGGCGGATGCCGTACAGCGTACCGGCGCTGTAAACGAAAGCCGCTAAACTGAGTGCCAACACGCCCCACAGTGTGATATGCCTGACTGTTCTTATCATCGTTTGACCTCAAAAAATTTAACGCCGAGCAGAACCAACAGCAAGAAGGCCGCTACGCTGTAGCAGAGCGCCGACAAGTCTTGTTTGGGGATGCGTTCGACATAGTGCATCGGCAGGTTTTCCAGCCGGTTGATGTCGGCAATAGCCTGTTTTAACGCATCCGGGTTTTCCGCTTCATAAGCCTGATAGGGACTGCCCAGCCCCAGAAAAAACTTGTGCAG
>JBLRXA010000067.1:0-17200 GCA_047920955.1 Methylobacter sp.
TCGTTGGGCTCGTTGGGCTTGTTGGGCTTGTTGGGCTCGTTGGGCTCGTTGGGCTCGTTGGGCTCGTTGGGCTCGTTGGGCTTGTTGGGCTTGTTGGGCTCGTTGGGCTCGTTGGGCTTGTTGGGCTCGTTGGTTCCTCATCCTCTGCTAACAGTGGATTAAATTCTTCGGTCGTTTGGGTAAAGCCTGTGCCGGGGCCGGTGGTGTCGTAGCCGGCATCGGGGGCGGCTTCGGGGGCGTCGTAGCTGCGCACTACGGCTTGGCCACCTTCGTTGCCGCCATCCGCTACGCCGCCGCCTGCGCCAGGTGCGCCCGCTGCGGTGGCTTCCATTTCTACGGTAGGATCGCCGCCATCTAATAAGGCTTGTTGGATGGCATCAACTTGTTCTTGGGCGGCATCGCGGTTAGCTGCGCCTCTGGCTTGGCCTTCTTGCCCGGCTTCGTTAGCTGGATTTTCTGTGTCGCCTAATAAATCATTGCCTGCATTAAGCAAGGTTTCGTCAAGCATTTCAGAAGAGTTTTGGCCCAAGGTCATGAATGAACCGTTGTCTAGGTTGATGCCGATGACGCCATCAGGGCCGGTGACGATACGTTCGCCTGTAAAGACTTGGTCGCCGCTATTTAATATGCGTTCGGTGCCGTCGGCGGCAATTGCCTTGACGGTACCTTGTATGGATTGTACTGAACCTAAACTGGCCATGTTGATCTCCTTAATACAGGGTTGTTGTTTTTATAAACTAAAGGCTTTCAGATATTAAATGCCGGATTTGAAAGCATGGGATTTGTTGTCTAAAAGTACGCTTTGATTATTTCACAGACCGCTATTTTTCCAAGTGTACATTGGTACTAAATAGGCGGGGCGTGCGCTTGCATGGTTTAATTCGGTCGCTCTATGCTGTCTTTGCGGATAAAAATAATCAGGGGCTGAATAATTCGTCAGGGCTGGTCTATACTTGCTGGGTCTCGATTATCCGTTTAATTATCAAAATACAGGGCTGTCAGCATGTCGTTATCTAAACAGTTGTTAATACTGGTTTCCGCTATTTTTCTTATTATTTTCAGTGTCAATTTTTTGTTGAGCGTCAATAAAATCAGGGATTATTTGGAATCCGAATCCCAGGTTCATGCCCAAGATACTGCGACTTCGCTGGGTTTGTCGCTGAGCCCTTATATCGGCAATGAAAATGACCCGGTGCTGGAGACGATGATTAACGCGATTTTCGATATGGGGTATTACGGCGAAATCAAGTTGGTGAATGTCGATAATAAGCCGTTGGTGACGGTAAAAAATGACAAAATATTTACTGAGGTGCCGCAGTGGTTTGTCGAGTTGTTGCCGATACAAACGGCGACGGCAGAAAGTGAGATCAGTTCGGGCTGGTCTATTGGCGGTACAGTTTATGTGACTATTAACCCTGGTTTTGCTTATTTAAAGCTGTACCAGCTGGCGTTAAGTTCGTTCTATTATGCCTTGATTACTTTTACCGGCGCGGTGTTGCTGCTGTTTTTGATTTTGCGCTTTATGCTGTTGCCGTTAAAGGCGATTAATGAACTGGCGTTGGCGATTGCCGATGGCCAGTTTAAAACCATTGAAAAACTGCCGTGGACGCTTGAAGTCAAAAACGTGGCCATTTCGATGAACACGATGTCGAAAAAGATTGAGGGTGCCATCAGTGGTTTTAACAGCAAACTCGATACCATCGGCAAAAAGCTGCAACTGGATGATTTAACCGGGTTGCGTAAAAAAAGCAGTTTTGAAACCGACATGAAGCAGTTGTTTATGGCGGATATTGATGCTTTTGTGTTTGTCATTAAAGTTGACGGTCTGGCCGGTTTGGTGAAGGAACACGGTAGCGATACTATCGACCAGTTTTTAAGGCGTTTTGCCGGTTTGTTGAATGATGTTTCGGCACAGTACGACCCTGGCTTAGTGACGCCGTACCGTTTTTTCGGTTCTGAATTTGCGGTTTTGGCCCGAAGTTTGAGTCGGGAACAGGCGGAAAAATTGGCGCAATCGGTGTCTGTATTACTCGCAGGGTTGGGCGAAGATTACCGGCGCAAGGATATTGCGCATATCGGTATTGCCATGTTTAACCCTTTAGGCACGACGACGGATATTCTCGCCGCCGCTAATGAGGCCTTCGAGCAGGCGCAACTGATCGGTTCCAATAGCTATTATTTTAGGATCGGCAGCGACCATGCCAAAGATATTGCCGAATGGAAAGATTTGGTTTTTAGCATCATCGACCAAAAAACGTATCAGGTTTCTTATATCGGCGAAATCAAAGAATTTGCAACCGATACCGTGTTCATGGAAGAGGCATTTACTCAGGCCTTCGACCAACAAGGCAAGACGATACCGATTGGCACGTTTGTCTCTATCGCCGAAAAATTCGCCAAAATTGTCGACCTGGACCAAGGCGTAACCCAGTGCGTGATGGATCATATTAAGGCGCAGGACATTAGCCATGCGGTCGCCATTAACTTGTCAACGCGGACAGTTAAAAATGCTGATTTTAGGGTTTGGCTGGCGGGTGAGGTGAGGGGGGCTGCGATTGCTGAAAAATTGGTGTTTAGCATTTCGGCCTATGCGGTGGCGAAAGAAGCTGAGGTTTACCGCGACTTTTTCGAATTCATCCATTCTTTGGGCGCTAAAGTGATGTTAAAACGCTTTGAAACCCAATCCATGCCGCTGGATATGGCGAAAAGTTTAAAGCCCGATTATATCCGTCTGGCGCGTGATTTAGGTAACGGTTTAAGTCAGGATGAAAGCAAGAAAGCCTTTATTGAAACCATGCAGCAGGCGGCGCAATTGCTTGATATTGTGATCCTGGCAGAAAATGTGCAGTCGGATGACGACTATGCCGTGATGCGCGAAATAGGTTTGCACGGCGCCAGCCGGTAATTGCTTATGATGTTCAGTAAAGAGGTTAAAAAACGGCATTCCCGCCCTCTTAGGATGCTGCTGTTGCTGTTGGGGCTTGCACTCAGTATCACCCCTGTTGCACAGATCAATATTAGCGCCGAATTGCTGGCCAAAGTTGAAAAAAAATACGGCAAGGCCGGGCGTATTCGGGTTGAAGAATGGCAGCAATTGCTTGATTCGCCGTCAGCCAAGGCCTTGCCGGAAAAAGACAAACTGAAGAAAGTGAATGATTTTTTTAATCAGCGTATTGATTTTGTTGATGATATTGTGCTTTGGCGGGTTAATGATTACTGGGCGACACCGATTGAGTTTTTGGCTCAAGGCGCGGGCGATTGCGAAGATTATGCCATTGCCAAATACTTCACGCTCAAGGCATTAGGTGTGTCTGAAGATAAAATACGCATTACTTATGTTAAAGCGGTGGAGTTGAATCAGGCGCACATGGTACTGACTTATTTTGAGACGCCGCGTTCCGCCCCTGTCGTTTTAGATAATCTGATTCCGCAAATTAAACCGGCCAGCCAGCGTAATGATTTGCTGCCGGTTTATAGTTTCAACGGTTCCGGTCTATGGCTGGCGAAAGCGCGTGGCAGCGGCCAGCGTGTAGGCGGAACTGAGCGTTTAAGCCTGTGGACGGATTTAACGCAAAGGATGATGAAGAATGATTTGTAAACGAGGGTGAAAAATTTACCTTAAAGAAAAATGAGAATTTTTTAACGTAATGCTGACCGATGGTGGAACCGCAGAAAATGAATTTAACGATTAAATATTCCGATGCGCAACTGGAAAAAATCCGTGGGCAAGGCTTGGTTTATATGTGCGCATGTCCGAGCCAAGTCAGCGAGCAGGTTTCTAATTTGCGGCGCTTGTTTGCTTACCAGCTTAACTGCATGGGCAACAGCCAACTGACGTTGGACAGGAAAACGCACGAACTGATTGCCCAGGCTACCCATGAGGCGCACGACATTATGCAGGCCTGCCTGGATGATGTGTTGCGCCACGAAGGCTGGGATTTGGAGACCTTGGAAATGCCCGCCAATTTACGTCAGCTGATGGAAAAAGTGTTGCTGGAATGAGCCATGCTGAATCGGCACGGTCGAATGCGGCGTTTGGCCGGGTTTTTTTGAAGCGTTGCAGCGTTGCCGAGAATGATGCGAAAGACTGAAAAATAGCCCCCTTTGTATGATAAAATTTTCGTTTTTTAACTTCACTGTTTGAGTTTTCCCCATGAATAAACCTAAAAAAGTCGCGATTCTTACAGCGGGCGGTTTGGCCCCTTGTTTAAACTCAGCCATTGGCAGCCTTATCGAACGCTACACCGAAATCGACCCGTCGATTGAAATCATTTGTTACCGCAGCGGTTATAAAGGCTTGTTGTTGGGCGATTTTTATACCGTCACCCCGGCTATCCGCGAAAAAGCCGGTCTGTTACACCGTTTTGGCGGTTCGGTCATCGGCAACAGCCGGGTCAAATTGACTAACATTAAAGACTGCATTAAGCGTGGCCTCGTTCAAGAAGGCCAAGACCCACAAAAAGTAGCGGCTGATCAATTGGTTAAAGATGGTGTCGATATTTTGCACACCATTGGCGGCGACGATACCAATACCGCTGCGGCTGATTTAGCGGCGTTCCTGGCGCAAAACGATTACGGCCTGACGGTTATCGGCCTGCCTAAAACTGTCGATAATGACGTATTTCCGATCAGGCAATCGCTGGGCGCCTGGACGGCCGCCGAGCAGGGCGCACGTTACTTTTGGAATGTGGTTGCCGAAAACAATTCTAACCCGCGCATGTTGATTGTCCATGAGGTGATGGGGCGTAGCTGCGGGTGGTTGACGGCTGCAACGGCTACCGAATACCGCAAATTGTTGGATCGCGCCGAATGGTTGCCTGAGTTGGGTTTGGATCGTGCCACTTATGAAGTGCATGGCGTTTTTATCCCTGAAATGGCTATTGATATTGCTGCCGAAGCCAAGCGTCTGCGTGCGGTGATGGACAAAGTCGATTGCGTCAATATCTTTGTTTCCGAAGGTGCCGGTGTTGAGTCTATCGTTGCTGAAATGCAGGCGAAGGATCAGGAAGTACCGCGTGATGCGTTTGGCCACGTCAAGCTGGATGCGGTTAATCCGGGCAAATGGTTTGGCGACCAGTTCGCCGAAATGATTGGCGCGGAAAAAACGCTGGTGCAAAAATCAGGCTATTTCGCCCGTGCGGCGGCGGCCAATGTGGAAGATATTCGTTTGATCAAGTCGTGTGCCGATTTGGCGGTTGAGTGCGCGTTCCGCCGCGAATCAGGCGTTATCGGCCACGATGACGACAATAACTTTGTGTTGCGGGCGATTGAGTTTCCACGCATTAAGGGCGGTAAACCATTTAATGTCGATGCGCCGTGGTTTAACCAAACATTGGCTGACATCGGCCAGGCCAAAGGCGCCAAGGTTGAGGTTGGGCACTAAGGCTATTGATTGAGCTCCCCAGTCACCCGATTGGGGGGGCTTCGATTCCTTAATCGACTCGCCATGAACCCCAGCACTATTTTTGTTTATGGAACATTACGGCGCAATGCGGATAACGAGATGTCCCGTTTTTTAGCGGGTCATGCCGAGTTTGTTGGTGAGGCTATTTATCGCGGCAAGCTTTTTAACGTCGGTGACTACCCCGGCGTTATTCCATCCAATGACCCCAACGATATTGTAAAAGGTGACGTTTACCGGTTGCGTCGGGCTGACCTTGTGCTGCCGCTACTTGACCGATACGAAGAGTGCGGGGCGGAATTTCCCGAACCTAACGAATACAGCCGTTTGCGGCAAACTGTTTGCTTTAAAAACGGTAGTTCCATAATTGCCTGGGTTTATCTCTACAACTATCCTACTGACGGCTTAGAGCTCATTCAGCAAACCTTATGATCAGCATTATTCAACGCGTAACGTCTGCTAAAGTCACTGTCAACCATCAGGACATCGGCAAAATCGATGCCGGCATACTAGCGCTGGTTGCGGTGGAAAAGGCGGACAGCGAAAAAGACGCTAGGCGTCTGCTTGAGCGTATCCTTAATTATCGGATTTTTGCCGATAGCAACGACAGGATGAACCTGAGTTTGAGGGATATTGACGGCGGCCTGTTGCTGGTGCCGCAATTTACGTTGGCGGCGGATACAGACACAGGCAACCGGCCCAGTTTTATTTCCGCTGCACCGCCGGAACAAGGCAAGGCACTGTTTGCTTATTTGCAACAGTTAGCCAAAAAAACCTACGCAAAAGTTGAATTTGGCCAGTTTGGTGCCGATATGCAGGTTGCGCTGGTCAATAACGGGCCGGTTACTTTTACCTTAAGGACGCATTGAGCGGCCGAAAAAGCAGTATGGCCATGACTTTGGTCTGACATGCAAGCCTTTGAATAGGCGCATAACAGGGGATATTCTGTCTCGGAAATCACCTTGCCTCATTTGATGAAATGCAATTCTTCATTGATATCGGCCAGATCAAAGGCTTCCGGGTCGAATTCCCCGCCAGACCACTCCAAATACGCATCGTGCTCTTGATGCCCTTCATCTTGAATGGCCTTCAGAAAGTCATTGTAGCCCCATACGCCGCCGACGTCTTCCGGCGGACACGCACGTTTGCCTTTAATGCAGTGCGGATATTTTTCGCCCGGACTGGGCGGCAGGATTTTTTCCACGACGATTTGATGCCGCCAGCTGTCGCCAAAATCATATTCGTAGATAAACTTGGCTTTAATGGCGGGGGCGATTTTTTCCAGCTTAAATTTGCGTTCATCGATAACCGGTTCCCAGTCTTCACTACTGGGAATGCTGTAAAATTCGCCGTCAATAATAAATTGATGCAGATGGCAATCCATCCAGCCCATGGCTGCTTGAATAGTTTGATGTAATTGGTACAGGTTAAAGCGGGCTGGGACTAATACGCGCCGCCAAATTGGCGGTTTGGCATCAATCAGGGTTATTTTTAGCTGATAAATTAAATCAGATGCTTTGGCAGGCATAACGGTTATCTCCTTAATGCGGCTATAAATGATTATATAAGGTCAGGTATTGATGGGCACTTTTGTGCCATGAATAATCTCTTTTCATGCCATTGATCTGCAACTGTTTCCAGGTCTTGGGGTGGCCGTATAGAAGCAGCGAGCGTTTGATGGCCTCCATTAAGGTGCCGGCGTTGGCTTCATTAAACACAAAACCAGTTGCGGTATTGTCGTTTAATGTTTCAGGCAGAACATCGACTACAGTATCGGCGAGTCCTCCGGTTTTTCTGACGATGGGCAGGGTGCCGTAGCGCTGGCTGTAAATCTGATTTAAGCCGCAGGGTTCAAAGCGCGATGGCATCAGGAAGATGTCGGAACCGGCTTCAATCAGATGCGCTAGGGTTTCGTCGTAGCCAATGGTGATAGATATTTTATCGGGATGGGCTTCGGCAAAGTTATGCAGGCGCTGTTCATAGCCTTTGTTGCCGCTGCCGAGCAGCACAAATTGCAGCGGATGACTGAGCATTTCGGGCAGACATTCAAGTATCAGGTCGATGCCTTTTTGCTCGACTAAACGGCTGATTAGGCCGAATAGCGGAATATTTTTGTCTACAGGTAGCGATAAGCGTTCCTGTAGCGCGGTTTTATTAGCCAGTTTTTTGGTCAAGGTAGTGTGGCTATAGGTTTGAACGATGTTGGTGTCGGTTTCCGGGTTCCAATGGTCGCTGTCTATGCCGTTAGTAATGCCGCTGAGAAAATGTTTGCGGTGGCTTAATACGCCTTCTAGGCCGTAGCCAAACTCGGCGGTTTGGATTTCTTTGGCGTAGGTTGGGCTGACCGTGGTGATACGGTCGGCAAAAATCAGGCCGCCTTTAAGGAAAGACAGCATGTCGTGGAATTCGATGCCGCCTGGATTCCACAGTTGGCCGGGCAGGTTCAGCGACTGGTAGGTGGTGCGCGGGAAGATGCCCTGATAGGCCATGTTGTGAATAGTAAAAACAGTTGCGGGACGGCTGTATTCCAGTGACAGCAGCGCTGGCACCAGTCCGCTTTGCCAGTCGTTGCAATGCACGATGTCCGGTTTCCAATCAAGATAGCTGCGGTTCATCGCGACTTCGACAGCGACCCGGCAAAACAGCGCGAAACGTTCGGCGCTGTTGGCCCACGGTTTGCCGTGTTCATCGACATAGGGGTTGCCGGGAAAATTAAAAAATGCCGGAAAATCGACCAGCCATACAGTGACGCCATTGCCCGGCAATTTGGTTTCGAGAATGTTTACCGCGCAATTATTGACGTGTATGGTGCTGAGGTAGCGGATGTCCTCGGTGGTTTTGATCGCCTGATAATTGGGCATGATGATGCGGATATCTTCGCCTAATTCAGCCAATGCTTTAGGCAAACTGCCGGAAATATCAGCAAGGCCGCCGGTTTTAATCAGAGGATGAACTTCACTAGTGACAAAAAGTATTTTTTTGGTGATATTCATTGGTTTTTATTATTGTCTGGTGTTACAGGTTGTCCACGAAAAAAGCACGAAAAAGACTTAACCGCCCGCATTAAACACAGCGGACGGTTAAGCCTTATGTCGTGCCCACCCTTCAAATTATCTATATTTTATCTCATAACCTCAATATAACGGCTCCCAATGGCGGCAAGGTCAGGCTGATAGAATGTGGCAGGTTCATCCAGGGTATTGGTTCTGACAAGGCTGAACCATTACCGACATTGCCGCCATCGTAATAGCTCGAATCAGAATTGAATATTTCTTTATAAGAGCCTTCTACGGGCACGCCGATGCGGTATTGCTCGCGTGTGACCGGGGTGAAGTTGAGGATGACAATCAGGTCTTCATGCTCGGTTTTGCGCCGATAACTGATGATGGACTGTTCCACATCATGGCAGTCAACCCACTCAAAGCCGTGATGGTCGAAGTCATGTTGGTATAAGGCCGGATGTGTTTTGTACAGATGGTTTAAGTCTTTTACCAAGGTTTGCATGCCCCGATGATGGGCGAAGTCCAGCACATACCAGTCCAGTTCTTTATTAAAGTTCCATTCGGTGCCTTGGCCGAATTCGCAGCCCATAAACAGCAGTTTTTTACCGGGATAGGTGTACATGAAGGTGTACAGCAGGCGCAGGTTGGCAAAGCGTTGCCATTCATCGCCCGGCATTTTGCTGATTAATGAACCTTTGCCATGCACCACTTCGTCATGGGAAAAAGGCAGGCAGAAGTTTTCGGTGAAGGCGTACAGCATTCCAAACGTGAGTTGGTCGTGATGATACTTGCGGTGTACCGGTTCCTGGCTGATATAGGAGAGGACGTCGTGCATCCAGCCCATGTTCCATTTCATTGAAAAGCCTAAGCCGCCAGTCCAGGTTGGTCGCGTAACTTGCGGCCATGAGGTCGATTCTTCCGCCATCATCACTGTGCCCGGATGTTGGTCATGGGTGACGGTATTGAGTTCCCTAAGAAAGTCGATGGCTTCCAGATTTTCGTTGCCGCCGTACATATTGGGGATCCAGTCGTTATCGTTACGCGAATAATCCAAATACAGCATGGAGGCCACCGCATCGACGCGCAAGCCGTCAAGGTGGAATTCTTCCAGCCAGAAAATGGCGCTGGACAGCAAAAAGTTTTTCACTTCATTGCGGCCGTAGTTATAAATCAACGTGCCCCAATCGCGGTGTTCGCCTTTGCGCGGGTCTTCGTGTTCATACAGTGCGCTGCCGTCAAAACGGGCCAGCGCAAAGCTGTCTTTGGGGAAATGCGCAGGTACCCAGTCTAAAATGACGCCGATGCCGTTTTGATGGCAGGCATCGACAAAATAACGGAAATCATCCGGTGTGCCGTGACGGCTGGACGGGGCAAAATAACCGGTGGTTTGGTAGCCCCACGAGGCATCCAGCGGATGTTCGGTGACCGGCAATAGTTCGATATGAGTAAAGCCCAGCTCTTTGACGTAATTGACCAGTTGTACGGCCAGCTCGCGGTAATTGAGGAAGTTGCCCAGGTTGTCGCGCCGCCATGAACCTAGATGCACTTCGTAAATGGACATCGGCGCATTCAGCCAATTATGGCTGGCGCGTTCTTGAAGCCATTTTTGGTCTTGCCAAAGGTAGCTGTTTTCTTTGATGACGATGGACGAGGTGTTGGGGCGGAACTCGAATTGCTGGCCGTAAGGATCGGTTTTTAATAGCAGTTCGTTAGTGTGGCGGTTTAATATTTCAAATTTGTAATAACAGCCGACTGCAAGACCCGGCACAAACAGCTCCCAGATACCGCTGCCGCCCAAACTGCGCATCGGATTGCAACGGCCATCCCAGCGGTTAAAATCGCCGACTACGCTGACCCGTCCGGCATTCGGCGCCCACACGGTAAACAGGACGCCGTCAATGCCGTCCGCCCGATGCAGATGGCCGCCAAGTTTTTGGTAAATATGCCAGTGCCGACCTTCGCCGAATAAATGCTGGTCGAACTCCGGCATTTGAATGCCGAAATCGTAGGGGTCGTAATTTTCGCCACTGTTGCCGTCTTTATCAAGCCAGGACAATTTATAATGCGCTGGTATTTGTTCTTTTTCGGCGTTATATTCAAAAAAGTCTGTGTCAGGAATTCGCGGTAATTCAGCGTTGTTATGACTGAAACGTACCGTTTCTGCATAAGGCATATACACCTTAATTTGAGTATAATTGTTCTTGAGGTGACGACCCAAAAACGAGAAGGGATCATGATGTCTGGCTTCCATGATTTTAATAGCATCTGGGTCGAGTGTGTTTTTAGATTGCTTTTTCACTATGAATAGCCTCAGTGTAGTGGAATAATAGTCTGCGTGAATGTTACCAAACACATCAAGAGTTGTCAGTCTATTCCACATGGAGATGAAAAATGTCAGCGTCAAACAAACAAAAACATGATCATAATGTCGGTCATTTAACCCGTAATACTATCGCCTTAATATTAGCTGGTGGCCGCGGTTCACGGTTAATGAATATGACTGACTGGCGCGCCAAGCCCGCTGTACCTTTTGGCGGCAAGTTCCGTATTATTGATTTTCCATTGTCGAACTGCATGAATTCCGGCATCCGTAAAATCGGTATTTTGACCCAATACAAATCGGATTCTTTAATCCGGCACATTCAGCAGGGCTGGGGGTTTTTGCGCGGTGAATTCGGCGAATATGTTGATTTGATGCCTGCCCAGCAGCGGCATGACGAGAACTCTTGGTACGAAGGCACGGCCGATGCCGTATTCCAAAATATTGATATTCTGCGTAGCCGTAACCCCGAACATATTTTAGTGCTGGCCGGCGACCATATTTACAAAATGGATTACGGTGCCATGTTGGCCGATCACGTTGAAAAAAATGCCGATTTAACGGTAGGTTGTATTGAGGTGTCGCTAGAAGATGCAACCGCTTTTGGTGTGATGGATGTTGATGGCAACCGGCGGGTACGCGCTTTTGTAGAAAAACCGGAAGTTCCACCGGTTATGCCAGGCCGGACTGACACCGCATTGGCGTCCATGGGCATTTATATTTTTAACGCAGGCTTTTTGTTTGAGCAATTACTCAAAGATGCCGACACCAAAGGTTCATCCCGCGATTTCGGCCGGGACATTATCCCTGCCGTCATCGATAAATACCTGATCAATGCCTATCCCTTCTTAGATTTGCAAAGTGGCGAACAAAGTTACTGGCGCGATGTCGGTACCATTGATGCTTACTGGGCTGCCAATATGGAGCTGATTGGCGTAAAACCCGACTTAAACCTATACGACAAGGTCTGGCCAATATGGACTTATCAGGAACAAACGCCACCGGCCAAGTTTGTTTTCGATAGCGACAAAAGGCGCGGGCAGGCTGTTGACTCGATGATTTCTGGCGGTTGCGTCATTTCCGGGGCCAAAGTCCGGCATTCCTTGTTATTCTCCAATGTCCGCGTCAATTCGTACACCACGGTACAAGACTCCATCGTTTTGCCGGAAGTTAATATAGGCCGCCATTGCCGCATCACCAAAGCCATCATAGAAAAAGGTTGCGAGGTGCCGGAAGGCACGGTGATTGGCGAAAATAGGGCGGAGGATGAAAAAAGATTTTATGTGAGCGCCGGTGGCGTCATCCTGGTTACGCCGGATATGCTCGGACAAAGAAGGCATTATGTCAGATAAGGGCAGGTTGAGGTTGGTCTTGTGCTGGCACATGCACCAACCGGAATACAGGGATTTGCAAACCGGGGAATTTAAGCTGCCGTGGACTTATCTGCATGTCATTAAAGATTATGTGGATATGGTCGCGCATCTGGAAGCGGTGCCGAAAGCTAAGGCTGTAGTCAACTTTGCACCCATACTGCTGGAACAGATCGAGGAATATGCCAGCCAAGTCAATGGTTATTTGCACGACTATAATTCGCTAACGGACCCTCTATTGGCGGCGCTGGTTGACCCTAACCCGCCCAAAGACTCCGAACAACGCATGAAATTGGTCAAAGACTGTATGCGGGCAAACCGGGAGCGGCAAATCAACCGCTATCCCGCATTTAAACGGTTGGTTGAAATGGCCGACTGGCTTGAACATCATTACGGCTCTTTGCGCTATGTCAATTCCCACTTTATCACCGACATTCTGGCCTGGTACCATCTGGCGTGGATGGGGGAAACGGTAAAATTAACCGATACGCGGGTCATACGTCTGATAGAGAAAGGCGCGGATTACAGCTTAAATGACAGAATCGAAATTGTAGAGGTTATTGCCGAACAGCTGGCCGCTGTCATTTGCCGATATAAGGCACTGGCTGAAAAAGGCCAGGTTGAACTTTCGGTGACCCCTTATGCCCATCCCATCATGCCGCTGTTGCTGGACTTAAATACGACCCGCGAGGCGATGCCGGATGCGCCTTTGCCGGAGTTGGCGGCTTATCCGGGTGGCGAGGAACGGGTCAAATGGCATCTTGACAAGGGGGTGCAGACGTTCAAACGCTTGTTCGGTTTTAAGCCTAACGGCTGCTGGCCATCGGAAGGCAGCGTCAGCGCCCAGACCTTGAAAATATTGGGTGATTTCGGTTTTTCTTGGGCAGCAAGCGGCGGCTCTGTATTGCATAATAGTCTGAGGCTTGCTGAAAATAACGGTAATGAAGGCGTTCATCACCCGTTCCAGCTTGAAGGCACCGATATTGCCTGTTTTTTCCGTG
This sequence comes from Methylobacter sp., assembly GCA_047920955.1. GTDB lineage: Bacteria > Pseudomonadota > Gammaproteobacteria > Methylococcales > Methylomonadaceae > Methylobacter_A. The sequence goes on from JBLRXA010000067.1 coordinate 13,095, forward strand.
ACGACGGGCTTTCCGACCTCATTGGTTTTGAATATTCAAAATGGCATGCCGATGATGCGGTCAGCGATTTTATCCATCACCTGGAAAATATTGCCGCGCATGAAGCTGGCGACAAAGTGGTTTCCATTATCATGGACGGCGAGAATGCCTGGGAATATTTTCCCGATAACGGCTATCATTTCCTCAGTGCGCTGTATCAGCGCCTTGCCAGTCATCCCAGCATTGAATTGACCACTTTTTCCGAATGCCTAAAAGATAAGGCGGACGTTAAACCACTTGCGAAACTGGTTGCCGGTAGCTGGGTTTACGGCACTTTTTCGACCTGGATCGGCGATACCGACAAGAACCGTGGCTGGGATATGTTGGGCGATGCCAAGTTGGCATTTGACCGGGTTATTTCGACAGGCAAATTAGCTGACGCAGAAAGGCAGCAGGCCGAACTTCAACTGGCCGTTTGTGAAGGTTCGGACTGGTTTTGGTGGTTTGGTGACTACAATCCGGGCGAAGCGGTGAGTAACTTTGAAAAGCAATTTAGGCTTAATCTGGCTAATTTATACCGGTTATTAGGAGAGGAGCCGCCTACTTACTTGGCGCTGTCATTTACGCAAGGTTCGGGCTCGCCGGTTATGGGCGGCACTATGCGCCTAGGCGCCGAATTCACTTAAATTTTGCAGGCATGCCAGTGCAAGCCCTGCAGACTACAAAATAACTATTGAAAACTTAACTGAGAGATCACCGAGCGTGAATGACATCTTAACTAAACGCCGTGCCGGTATTCTGTTGCATATTACATCGTTACCCGGCGCCGGAACTCAGGGTGATTTGGGGCGCGAGGCTTATCATTTTGTAAAATTCCTGCATGATGCCGGGGTCAGCGTATGGCAGGTTTTACCGTTAGGCATGACCCATAATGACGGCTCCCCGTATCAATGCCTGTCCGCCCACGCCGGAAATCCGGCACTCATTAATATTGATTGGTTGGCGGAACGCGGCTGGTTGAACCCTGCTGAAAATTGTGAAGAATGTGCGGGCAACTGTGTCAGGCAGTGCCTGATAACAAAATCTTATTATGGTTTTTTAGAGCGTGCCGAGCCGCAGGATAAGGAACATTTTAAGCGTTTTTGCCAGGACAAAGCCTTCTGGCTTGATGATTTTTCCTTGTTTTTAGCACTGAGAAACGAATTTAACCAGCAATGCTGGAACCAGTGGCCCGAACCTTTAAAGGAACGGCAGCCCGAAGCCATAAAAGAAGCGCGTTCACGGTTAAAAAAACAAATTGACTGTATCAAGTTTGAACAATATATATTTTTTCGGCAATGGCTGGAATTGAAATATTACGCCAATCAGCACGGTGTGTTTCTATTTGGCGACATCCCCATTTTTGTCTCATACGACAGCGCCGATGTTTGGTCGCATCGTGAGGTTTTTAAGCTCGACAAGGCGGGAGACATGTTTGTCGTAGCTGGGGTGCCGCCGGATTATTTTTCCGAAACAGGGCAACGCTGGGGCAATCCGCATTATAACTGGGACTACCTGAAAAAAACCCACTTCCATTGGTGGGTGGAACGGATGAAAACCCAGCTTGAGCAATTCGATATTATCCGTATCGACCATTTTCGTGGCTTGGAAGCGGCCTGGGAAATACCGGCCACTGAAGATACTGCTGTTAATGGGCTTTGGGCAAAAGCACCCGGTCATGCGTTATTGAGGGCAATCAGGGCAGAGCATGGCCCGATCCCTTTGGTGGCTGAAGATTTGGGGATTATTACGCCCGAAGTTGAAGCCCTAAGGGACGATTTTGATTTGCCGGGCATGAAAATTTTGCAGTTCGCCTTTGGCGGTGACTCAGATAACCCTTATTTGCCTGATAACTATGATAAAAACTGCGTTGTTTATACCGGCACCCACGATAACGACACAACCGTGGGTTGGATAAATAGCATTAGCCATGATGAAAGGAACTACATTCATCATTATCTTGGTTGTCCTGCGATGCCCTTACATTGTGCATTAATACATGCGGCGTTAGGCTCTGTTGCCAACCTGGCCGTGATTCCGATGCAGGATGTCCTGGAGCTAGATTCCGAGCATCGCATGAATACGCCGGGTACGACACAAGGTAACTGGAAATGGCGTTTTCAGTGGGATCAACTGTCCAGTGAACAAGTATCCAGATTTACCCAACTGGTTGGCTTGTTTAACCGCAAATAATAAATGCGGATACTGTCAATTTTCTCTTGTTTCAAGGTCGGACGGCTTTTTTAGTCGTCCGTTCTTGCATTGACAAAGTACCTAAAGCGGGTGTATTGCCGCCCTTGCATTGTTTATAATCGCTTAATACAGAGCAGTTCTGGTCTTGTTTGCGCTATTTTAGTAGAATGCCGCATTTTTTACGCTCTTGATGCCCTATGGGTAAACTTAACAATTCTAAATTCATGGCTATCCGCAGCAACAGGATCAATCAATGACCAACAGTTTAATCTCAAAAATCACCGGACAACACGACATCGATCCCGCAGAAACCCGTGAGTGGGTCGAGGCGCTGCAAGCTGTGCTGGAGCACGATGGCAGTGAGCGCGTACACTTCCTGATTGAGCGCCTGGTCGAAGTGACCCGACATGCCGGATTCGATATTCCGTTCAGCGCTAATACCGCCTACATCAATACTATTCAGGTGGAACAACAGGCGCAGTTTCCCGGCGACGTTAATATAGAGCACAAAATCCGCGCATACGTGCGCTGGAACGCGATGATGATGGTGTTAAGGGCGAATAAGCACACCAACGTTGGCGGTCATATCGCCAGTTTCGCTTCGGCGGCGACGTTATACGATATAGGTTACAACCATTTTTGGCATGCACCTTCAGATCAACATGACGGCGATTTGATTTTTACCCAAGGCCATTTAACGCCCGGCGATTATGCCCGTGCGTTTTTGCTCGGACGCTTGACGCTGGAACAGATGGATAACTTCCGTCAGGAAGTCAACGGCAACGGTTTGCCATCTTATCCGCATCCCTGGCTGATGCCGGATTTCTGGCAGTTCCCGACAGTGTCCATGGGGCTTGGCCCGATCATGGCCATTTATCAGGCGCGTTTTATGCGCTATTTGCAGGATAGGGGGTTTGCTGACACCTCAAACCGTAAGGTCTGGAGCTTTTTGGGCGATGGCGAAACCGACGAACCCGAGTCGTTGGGCGCGATCGGCATGGCCGGCCGGGAAAAACTCGACAACCTGATTTTTGTGATTAACTGCAATCTGCAACGCCTCGATGGGCCGGTACGCGGCAATGGCAAAATCATTCAAGAGCTGGAAGGTGAATTTCGCGGCGCCGGTTGGAATGTAATCAAGTTGGTCTGGGGGCAGCGTTGGGATTCGCTGCTAGCCCGCGATAAAGACGGCTTGTTGGTGGCGCGCATGATGTCTTGTGTCGATGGCGATTACCAGACCTTTAAGGCTAAAGACGGCGCTTATGTGCGTGAACATTTCTTTAATTCGCCGGAATTAAAGGCCATGGTTTCCGACTGGTCAGACCGTGACATTTACGAACTGAACCGTGGCGGCCATGACCCGGTTAAGGTATTTGCCGCATTCCATGCCGCCGTAAACCATAAAGGCCAACCGACCGTCATCTTAGCTAAAACCATTAAAGGTTATGGCATGGGCGAGTCGGGCGAAGCGCAGAATATTTCCCACCAACAGAAAAAAATGAGCCCAAGCTCGTTAAGCAACTTTCGCAGCCGTTATGCCTTGCCGGTAACGGATGAAGAGCTGAATGACCTGCCTTATCTTACTTTTCCAGAAGGCTCGAAAGAACTGGCCTACATGAAAAAACGCCGCGCTGAATTGGGCGGCGATTTGCCTGCCAGACGGGCAAAATCATACGCGCTGGATGTGCCGGTATTGAGCGATTTCAAGCCTTTGCTGGAAGCGAGCGGGGAGGGTAGGGAAACCTCGACGACCATGGCTTTTGTGCGCCTGCTTAACATTCTGACGAAAGATCAACATATCGGCAAACGCATCGTGCCGATTGTGCCGGATGAATCGCGGACTTTCGGCATGGAAGGCATGTTCCGGCAGTTGGGCATCTGGTCGCAGGTCGGTC
>JBLRXA010000068.1:0-17143 GCA_047920955.1 Methylobacter sp.
GATGACTTTTTTAAGGAGCCGGCTGCGAAAAATTTAAAAACTTGAACATCGAGTTGTAGGATTCTTTGGAGATTAAGGAGACAGGAAACTGTGTTTCGATAAAGGTTTTATCGGATAGTGACATAGTAAGAAAAATTATGTAGGGCTAGGATTAACTAAATGGCTTATTCAAACCAGTTTTGTAAGGCTAAATTTTGGAAGTTCTCAAAATCTTGGGTATTTCGAGTCACTAAGGTTAATTTTTGAGTAACGGCAATCGCGGCGATTTCACCGTCAGCATAAGCGCAGGTAAGTCCTTGCCGTTGTAATCTGGCTCGTTCTTTTGCATACCAGTCAGCGGCAACTTGGTCATATGGCAAAACAATCAATCCATTAAGCAACAGCATTTCCAAATAGGATTGAAGTTGCTTTTTCCTTTTTGACGCGGCCAGTAATTCACAACCATACACCATCTTATGCCAGACTATTGCTGCCGTTGCATACTCACCGTCATGATTGGCAAAATGATTTAACACCGTATCATCAGGCTTTAAGCGTGCCGGTTCTGACAGGATATTGCTGTCCAGCAAATAGATTATTCGTCCCATGAAAACTCTCGCCCCTGGCCTGCAGCGCGTAAAGTTTTAAGCTCAGCATTCGTCAAGGCGCCATCACCCTCCAACTGATTCCGCCATTGTTGGATGGCTTGATACAAACTATTGTCTTTATGGGTGAGCTTTTGATAATTGGACTCTGACAACATGACTGCAACCGGCTTACCATGACGGGTAAGATGAATAGGCTCATCAGATTCAAGCTGATGTATCAATTGTGACAGGTTATTTTTTGCCTCGGCTATGGTACTGGTTTTCATCGGCATGTACTCTATTATGGCTAAAATTATAGCCATAATAAGGTTTTGCATGTTGACTATCAAGTTTGCTATAGACAGTCTATCTTCGACTAAATTTTTCCTGACATTAACGACAGCTCAAACTCTGCCTTGCGATTACGCAACACACCTTCCATGACTGGATTTTCTGTTAACGCAAAACGCACAGCTTTACGCCAGCCTTTATTGCGACCATTAAGTGCGTGTCCCGTTGCAGCATTGGTCATAGTGTAAAGCCACCAGCGTTCTTCCGGCACTAAGCCTAGCCAGTTATGTACGGCTGTTACAGATAACTCCGGGTCTGCATCTTCCAAGGCCCAGGCTAATAAAGTGAGTTCTTTGCCTAAGGTTCGATCAACGGGTATTTGGCCTTTTTTAAGCCATTGCCCCGTCTTTACCCCTAGGTTTCGCAGGCGACGATTAAACTCTGCCTTAACATGTTCTTCTATCTGTTCCCAAGTGTGGCGGTTTAAAACTGCCTTTAATTGGGCATCAATATCATTAAAGGTAGGGGACGTTTCTTGACCTTTTTCCGGTTTAATCCAGTGAAAATGTTCGGAAATAAGTACCTTGGCATCTTTTGCTTTTGAGATGGGTACAGTGACAATAAAGCAATGCTCGGTTTGTTCTTGATCAAAGCCGAAGCCCAAGGGCTGCGATTTTTTTACGGCGACGGTCATTGGCGCACTTCGCCAGGTTGAAGTTGGTGTCCTATTTCTGCTAACCAATCAGTTAGTTGCTGGCCGCGTTGAAACTTGACTTCCTCAACGCTTATACTAACTTGACTACCTTTCATCACGCCTTGCAATTTGTCCAATATCGATTTGATGTCTTGGCCTGTGCAAGAAAATGACGCTTCAGTGCTGTAGGTTAGTGAGGCTGAGTCATCATTGGCAAACACATCTATGATAAGCCCTTGCGCTGTGCCTTCGTATTTTATGAGTTGTTCAATAAAGTCAAAAGCCGCTTTTGCAGATAAGGTTCCTAGTTTGCCAGCATTCCAAGTCAATGGTTTTGCCGGTTCAATGACCACTGTTTTATTTCGATATTGATCCATATCGATTTTTTCAAGTCGGGATTGAATACCGTCTTTAGTAGCAATGGCCTGCACAAATCGACTGGACGCCGGAACTTCAAAGGCACTGTCGTAAACAGCGCCTAAACTGCTAGGGTCTGAGCCATCGGTGGTATAGCTTATTTTTGCGCCGCCGGGTACGGCTTTAAATTCAACGTGCCATTTATCGCCTATTTGGGTCACTTCGTGTTTAAGTTGCAACGTGTTTTCCCATACATAAACGCTGCCTTGGTCATGCTCGCCCCGACTATCGATACATGCAAAAGTAATGCGCATATCGCTCGTGCTAAACTTTGAATAACCACCCTCGGTTTCGGCAACATCCATTGATGCGGAACTGGGCGAATTATGGCCTAGCTCATAAAGCACTTTGTCGCCGTTGACGGGCGTAATTTTTAAATGAGCCTCGCCGGTATCAGCATTGCGGCTTAGAATTTGAACATTGACCTGGGTTTCCGGCTTAGGCGGTGTGCGGTTAATAATGCCGCCATCATCAATCCATGCCCCCATATCGAGCATTCTTAACTTGAGTGCATCAAGTGCTTTGGGATCATGAAAATTCCAGTCAGTATTGGTCGCAGCAGTGCGCAGTATTTCATTCCACTGGGATTTTTGTTGATTACGAAATAATCGTGCTTCAACCTTTTTACGAAAGGTATCACTGCTGACATCGGTGGTGAATTTACCTTTTTGGCCTAAAGTGTCGCGAATCAGCTTTTCACCGTCAAATTGATTGTTTTCAAAATGAATACGGTAATCCGTCACGCGCAAAGCATTGTCTTTGCCTGGATAAACAAGCGTAGTAAAAGTTTCTTGTAAGGCACTGCGTAAACTCAGTGTTATTTTGTCCTGCGAGTTTTCGGCATCACGATATTGTTGATCACTGGTAGCCATGCGCTCGGAATTAAATTCCGCCAAAATGTCTTTAATAGCCTTGTGCTGTCGAGTTTGTTCAATCAGTCGCCCCATGCTGCGATGACTGCCGGTTAAAAATAACACGCGGTTTTTAAAGTCGGCACTGTCAAAAAACTTTTGCCATTCCTCGCTGAGCTTGCTGTTTTGTACCGGATTGGTGGCAGGTTGGGTAATGATTAAGGTGACCTTATCCATTTTTAATTCAACTTCATCCAATGCCGGAAGTACGCGCATGTCTTGATAGCAATCACGACTATGCAGCGAAAATAAACCGGCGGTATAGTTGCGCAATTCTTTTAAGCAAGTCTCTTCGTTATAAGAATTGGCTTGGCTGTGAAGTTTGGCAGCCAGATTCTGAATGTTCTTGAAAAATAAACGGCCATCAATACTACGGTGTAAATACCAGGCTTGCGTAGGCAAGTAATCAATGACATTCTTTTTAACGGCTGAAATATCACGTCCAGGCGCACAGAGGAAACTGACAATGTCGCTATCGCGCAAGCCATGCGTAGCACCAGGAACAGCAGCTAATGAGGCTACTAATATGAGTTTGGCTACGTCTTGCGCATCATCGGTTGTTCCTAAACGAATATCTAACGCTTCCGCTATTGAATGTCCGTCTTTGGCAATATCATGGGTAATGGCTTCTGTTAAAGAAGGATTAATGGCACGGATTTCTGACTGTATCTCTTCATTGTTTAGATTAAAGTCATACGGATGAACTAATTTAACCTGATCGGCACGGAGGACACCTTTACTGTTTGCCGTATACATGTCGGCAACGATGACCCTCATTAATCGAATTAAACCGCGTGTTTGCTGAAACCCTGGATTTTCTTTAAACCGTGCATACAGATCACGGATTGAAAAATGAAAAGGGTAAGACTCAATTAACTGTGCCGCAAAGGATTCCGGTGTTGCATTGGTAATATCCATTTGCTTGGCTTTACGGACTGCTTCAGCATATTCCTGAGCAACCTCTTTAATTGTTTCATCATCGGGCAAGTCAGAAAACAAACGGGTGCGCAAAATATGATAGAGCTCGTCACCTTGTGGATTAACCGGCTCTAAACGTAATGATGATCGGTTAGTTTCATTGGCAAGATTTTCTAAGGCTTGATTAAGTTCGTTTGAACCCTCTTCATAAGTCGCCTTAAGATCAGAAATGACTACACATACATTGGATAATTCTGGACGGTCAACGGCGACCATTAAGTTGGATAAAGCGGTATTAGTGACATGTGCCAATGTTGTCCCGCCAATTTCTTTGGCTTTGGCGTTGGCAAAATACGGCGGCAACTCATCCAGAAAGATGATCGTCGGCTCGCCTTTTAGTAAATTAATCCAGGCAGTTGCGCCGGGTGCGCTTAAAGGCGAATACAGGTCACGAAACACATCCTTCTTACCCAGTTGTTCGGCAAGCTCACCCCATATACCAAAAGCCGCATCTGATTCACGACCATTAAAACCAATTACGCGAATTGCGCCTAAACGAGAGCCTTGTCCGTCTTTGCCCAGAATCTTTGAACGTAGTGCAGGGTTTTTGGCTAATAAACCCAAAGCAATCATGCTATGAGTTTTACCACCCCCCATCGCCTGACTAAGCAGAAAGGTACTCGCCTGATTACTGCGCCCCTCTAGGCGCTCAAAGACCTTATCCAGTAAGGTCTGCATCCCCAAAGTAATAAAGTTCTCATCAAAAAACTGATCCGGACTAATCCGGTCTTTAAGCAAGTCATCAATATTTAAAACAACATCTCTACGGGATCGTTCAAAAACACTTTTACGGGGTGTACAGGCTTTACTAAGATTCATGAGTTATCGATGTTGGTTGGGCTAAATAGTTATTCCGAGTTTGGGATAAAAAACGGGCTTTGCATTTAAACGGCTGCAATGTATAAATTGTGCGTTAAAGCATCCTACTTTTTTGTATGCAAACCCACCTTTAATTCTGCCAGCCAATTGATAAAGCGGGTGACATCGGGGCCTTGAAAAATGGCGCCGTGCTGGGGACACAGCATGTCGATATCCATTTGACTGACGCGTTCGCACCAGTCCAGCTTGGCCTCGTTAGAGCCCATCCAGCGGCGATGGAAGCCTTCCATAAAGCGGGTATGCTGGTCGAAATGACTGACAAATAAATATTCTTCCCCATGCGGCAACAAAGCCGCACCGACGTCGCCGGAAAAAAGAATTTTGGCCGCCGGGTCGTATAAGTTGAAATTGCCGGAAGAGTGCATGTAGTGCGCGGGCACGGCTTGCAAGGTCAAATCACCTAGTTGTATCGGCATACCTTCGTCTGGGATGGAGAAAAAGGTGGTGTTGTTGCCACCAAAATGGGGGACGAAGGTTTCCCATAGCCATGAGATATAGCATTTGACTTCAGGGCTGATGTCCAGCCACAGCGATAACGAGGAAATGATGTCTGGATCTTGATGCGAGGCGAATAAGGCGCGGATTTTTTTCGGGTCGAATTCGGTGCTGATGGCAGAAAATACGCTGGGGAAAATTTCAATGCCGCCCGGATCGGTCAGCAGGGCTTCGTCGCGGTTGATGATCAGGTATTCGTTGGTGTCAATCAGGTAATTAGGGCGTTCCGGGTCGCAGGTGATGGCGGCCCAGCGGTGTGTGCCTTTGGTGTAAATGTATTCTATTTTTTTCATGTCGATACGCGGATATTGTGGATAAGCGATTGCAATGAGACGGTAATTTCGTCCATGGTGGTTTCGATACGCTCGGCAACCAGTTTTAGCTCTCCGCTTAACTCCTGACCGTAGGCGGCTTCAATTTTGGCATTGCGGCTCAGTGCTTCGCTGCTTTTGCAGAGTGCGTAAGCGTCTTCCAGCGTTGCCAGCAATGAGGCCAGGTCTTCTTCAACGCCCTGGTCAAGCCTGTCCATGGTCGCTTGTTTACGCGTGATGGCCGGGTTCAATATTGCGTAGGGATCGCCCCCTGCTTGTGCCCGTTGCAAATAGCCCATCATGCGCCGGGTTTTGCACAAAATGACCACGTCGTAAATCATCAGGGTAATGACTTTGGACACTTCATCCATCAGTTCGCGCAATCTGCGGCTAAGCAGCCTTAATTCCAGGGCGATGATGCCAAAGCCTCGCGATTTGATGCCTGCGCGTCGGGTAATGAGCATCGCATTGACGGCAATCAAATTGGTTTTGAACGGGATTTCGATGATGAGTTTGATGTCTTCGCAAATGACCAAGGTGAGTTCAAGCCGGGTCAGGTGTGCGTTAATATCGTAATGTGCTTCCTTCAATGCCTGCACCATAGCTGCTCGGATTTATTGTTATTGTTATGTTTTTTTGAACAGCGCCCGGGTAGGCGCTTGCATAATCAGTTGCGGGATCGCCGACAACGGTAAAATGCCATCGACAGCACCCAGTTTAACGGCTTCTTTGGGCATACCGTACACCACGCAGCTGGCCTCATCTTGGGCAATGGTCAGGGCGCCCGCATCGTGCATTTCTTTCATGCCGTGGGCGCCGTCGTCACCCATGCCGGTGAGGATGATGCCCACGGCATTAGCCCCGGCCGCTTGCGCGCTGGAGCGGAATAATACGTCAACCGACGGGCGGTGTCTACTGACCAGCGGGCCGTCTTTGACCTCGACTTGATACTGGGCGCCGCTACGCTGCAACAGCATGTGTTTGCCACCGGGGGCAATTAACACTTGGCCGGATAGCACGCGATCATTATGTGATGCTTCTTTAATGGTCACCTGACAAATGCCGTCCAGCCGTTTGGCAAAAGCGGCGGTAAAATGTTCGGGCATGTGTTGCACCACCACAATCGGCGGCGCGGTGCGTGGCAATTGGGTGAACAGGTATTCCAAGGCTTGGGTGCCGCCAGTTGAGGTGCCGATGACGATGACCCGGTCAGTGGTTTGCACCATGGGTTTGAGCGCCGTTGCACCGAACAGGCTATTTTTATCGGGGGCGCTGCGATTGGGCGTGGCGGCAATGCCGCTTGATTTGATGATTCTGGGGCGCGAACTGGCGGCGGCTTTGATGACATCAATGATGGTCGATTTGGATTCTTGCAGAAAGTTGCGCAAGTTGACTTTAGGCTTGGTGATAATATCGACTGCCCCGGCACTCATCGCCTGCATGGTCACTTCCGCGCCCCGTTCCGTTAAGGTGGAGCAAATGACCACCGGGGTCGGATGTTCGCTCATCAGTTTTTTAAGGAAGGTCACTCCATCCATGCGCGGCATTTCAATGTCCAGCACGATGACATCGGGCCATTCGCTTTCCATGCGCTTCATTGCAAAAATAGGGTCGGGCGCTGCGCCGATGACTTTTAGCCCCGATACGCCGTCCAATAGACCGGTCAATACTTGCCGCACGACGGCGGAATCATCGACTATCAAAACTTTAATCATTAATTTTTACCTGCCAGGGCGGATGGGGCATTGTCTACAGCTTGCTTCTCGACCCATTGTACCCGCTGGGTAACGCCGCATACCAAAGTATAGGCGACAGTATCCGCCCATAATGCAATTTCTTCAACCGGCAAGCCCTCGCCCCACAACGTCACCGGATCGCCGGGTTTGGCGTCGGTATGATGACCTAAATCAACGATCATCATGTCCATCGACACTCGGCCGATCAGCGGCACACGCCGCCCATTAACCGATACCGGCGTGCCAACTTTGGCATAACGCGGATAACCATCACCATAACCTATCGCCACTACGCCCAGCATCGTAGCCTGTTCGCATGTCCAACTGCCGCCGTAGCCGACAGTGTCGCCCGCTTCGATGGGCTTAACCGCAATCAGGCGCGAATGCAAAGACATCACCGGTTTTAGCCCCAGTTGCTGCCCGGTTGCATCGGGAAACGGCGATATGCCGTACAGCATGATGCCGGGACGCACCCAATCGCTTAGTGCCCCCTCCCAGGCCAAAATGGCCGCCGAATTAGCCAAACTATGTTCACCAGGCAACCCGGCAACGGTCTCTTTAAACAAGTTGATCTGTTTTAGTGTTTTATCGTCGCTGATGTCATCGGCATTGGCAAAATGCGTCATCAAATTGATCGGCTGCCTGACTACAGCGCATTGGCTTAAACGCTGATAAACCGCGTTGAACTCCTCTGCCTTGAAACCTAAGCGATTCATGCCGGTATCCAGTTTTAGCCAAACCGCAATGGCCTGTTGTCCGGCTCCGGCTTCAAGTATGTCCAATTGGGCGGGGCAATGCACCACCGCATCCAGTTGGTAAAATTGCAATTTTTCCAACTCTTCGGCACAGGTAAAGCCTTCTAAAACCGCAATCCTGTGGCCCAATCCGGCATTGCGCAAGCGGATACCTTCGTCAACGCGGGCGACCGCAAAAGCGTCGGCATTTTTTAACGCTTCGGCACTGCGTATCAGGCCATGGCCGTAACCGTTCGCCTTAATGACCGCCATGACTTTGGCATTCGGCGCACAGCTACGCACTTTATCGAGATTATGCTGGAGTGCGCCCAAATTGAGTTCTGCATAAGCTGCCGGGATCATTCTTCATCCCCGCCGCCATAATAAGTCCCGGCGAAATTTTCAAAACGGGTATATTGCCCCAAAAAGGTCAGTCTGACCGTGCCCAGTGGGCCGTTACGCTGTTTACCGATAATGATTTCGGCAATGCCTTTATCGGGGCTGTCTTCGTTATACACTTCGTCCCGGTACACAAACACAATCAAATCGGCATCCTGCTCAATCGCGCCCGATTCGCGTAAATCCGACATCATTGGCCGTTTGTTAGGACGCTGTTCCAGATTACGGTTAAGCTGCGACAAGGCCACCACCGGCACATTTAATTCTTTCGCCAGTGCCTTTAAACCACGGGAAATATCGGAAATCTGTTGCACCCGGTTGTCGCCGCTGGACGGCGATTGCATCAGCTGTAAATAATCCAGCACAATCAAGCCTAATTGACCATGTTCCCGCGCCAAGCGCCGCGCCCTTGAGCGCACTTCGGTTGGTGTCAGCGCCGGGGTGTCGTCGATGAACAGCTTGGTTTCAGCCAGAATATTAATCGCCGAGGTCAAACGCGGCCACTCGTCGTCTTCCAACTTGCCGGTTCTGATTCGGTGTTGATCGATACGGCCTAATGACGACATCATCCGCATCGCCAGCGAGTCGCCGGGCATTTCCATACTGAACACCGCAACCGGCTTGTCGCCTTTGATCGCGACATTTTCTGCCATGTTCATGGCAATGGTGGTATTGTGTACCACCGTCATATCTTCTAATAAAAACAGTCGATTACCGTCACAAACGAAGCCATAATAATCATCTTCCCGGTCGTATTCAATTTGGATGCCGGTTTGTTGCCATGTCCTGTTGCTAGTCCAGACAGCAGCTTTTTTCCGCGCTATCCTGACTGGAATATCACTCACATCGCCTGAAAAGCGCACTCGATAAACAGTGCTTTGATACCCTGTTTTTTTGATACTGGCCTGTTTGGGAATAAGCGAGGTTCTAAAACCTAAACTGTCGCATAAGAATTTAATTTGCGTGGCTAAGGCCAAGTTTTTCTGGGTTATTTCGTACATTTTGTACTTATGCGCGTAATGCCCGTCGCTATCGATCAATCCGGCCAACAGTTTTAGCCGATTAGCACGGGAATTAGCTAAAAACAGTTGGGGAATGTGCTTGTTGTTTAATAAGCCCAACGCCCTTAAAACTTTCTGTAATGAAAAATTATTCTGGTGATTGCCTCTTAGCTGGGAACTAATACTATAAAGAGGGCACTTATCGCCGCCCTGCTTATCCTTTGCCTGTTTCTCAGTTAATTGCAAATTCAGTTGCCCGGCATAGTCCCTCAGGTAATCGACAACTTCCACATCGGTGGTTGCAATATCGACGGAGGCACTAACACCATCACCCAACCACAGCCCTAAAAAATAGGGACAAACGGGGAGCAGCTGTTCGGCGAACTCTATAGCCACTTTATAGCCTTTGTAGTTGGTTCGAAACTTGGGTGCCGCGTTGAGATAGTCGGTTAAAGGGATATTGAGCACATCGCCGTTTTTATGCTTGCCTTCGTTACGGCTGCGCTTTAATGACAAAATGTGCGATGCGTTGACCCTATAATCCAGCGCTTTATTTTGTCGCACCCAATACATGGGCTCGCGGCCGCGTGCCAAAGACAGTACGCGCCTCGGCGTGGAATCGTCGCCCATCAGCATATCGCCGACTTGTATGTTTTCCACCGCTTTGATTTCACCGGAATACATTAAAATCCCCGTGCCTTTACCAAAGCATTTTCCCATTGACGGCCTACCGGCAACAATAATCAAATCAGCAGGTTGCAGGCCGGAAGTCAATTCGTCAAAATCGGTAAACCCAGTTGCCGCGCCGGTGATATTGCCTTCCTGCTCAAACAGCGTTTCAATCTTATCGACCGCGCGCGCTAGCAATGATTTGATGGTGGAAAAACCGCCCTGCCCGCGTTGGCGCTGTTCGGCGATTTTGAACACCTCGCGTTCGGCATTTTCCAGCAGGTCGGCAGTCTCGCGGCCTTCGGTATTGAATGCGGAATCGGAAATTTCGGTGCCGACATGAATCAGCTGGCGTAACACCGAACGGTCTCTGACGATATTGGCGTAAGTGACAATATTGGCGGCACTGGGCGTGTCTTTCGCCAACATGCCCAAGTAAGACAGGCCGCCGGAATTTTCCAGTTCGCCGATGGCTTCCAGTGCTTCCGAGATGGTGATGACATCAAAAGGAATCTGTTTTTCGGCGAGTTGTTCAATGGTCGTGAAAATCAGCCGATGATCGCGGCGGTAAAAATCGCTTGCCACCACCTTGTCCGACACCGAATCCCAGGTTTGATTGTCCAGCATCAAGCCGCCCAAAACCGATTGCTCGGCCTGAATGGAATTAGGCGGCACTTTTAAAGAATCCAGCGAATAATCGCGGTCGAACGAATAATTTTCAGACATAACTTACAAAGATAAAAAACATTAACTTAAAACTAAGGCCATTTCCTGAAAAGAATAGTCCTAAATAATTGTCCACGAAAGGCACGAAAAAACACGAAATTTTCGTGGCTTTCGTGATAAGCGTGGACTCTATTTTCTACAGCCTACGATCCATCAGGAAACATCATAAGTCATTACTCTCTTCTCAAGCCGCATTGGCAATCACAATCGCCCGCTTTGGCGCCGGCAATCCTTCGCAAGTGAGCTGCGGGTTTTCTGCATCCAAAAAATCCTGCAACGAGTGAAAGGTCATCCATTCGGTGCTGCGTTGCTCGTCAACGCGGGTTACCGTAACATCGACCAGACGGATATTTTTAAAACCGCAGCGTTTTAGCCAGCTGATTAAGGTGTCGCAACTGGGCAAAAACCAGACATTACGCATTCTGGCGTAACGGTCTTCCGGCAATAATACCTCACCTAAACCGCCGTCGATGATCAGCGTTTCCAACACCAACTCGCCGCCGGGTTTTAGGCAATCCCTTAACTCCAGCAGATGATCGATTGGCGAACGGCGATGGTAAAGCACCCCCATCGAAAACACCGTGTCGAAAGCCTTCAAGCCATAAGGCAGATCTTCTATGCCCAGCGGCAACACATAAACCGGCGCTTCGCCGTGCAATTTTCGGATTAGCTGAAACTGCATGACATTCAACAGCATAGGATCGATACCGACCACGGTTTTAGCGCCAGCACCGAGCATCCGCCAACAGTGGTAGCCGTTGCCGCAACCGACATCCAAGACCAGTTTATGTTGCAGTGGCGCGATATGGTTTTTTAGCCGGTTCCATTTCCAGTCCGAACGCCATTCGGTGTCGATGTTGATACCGAACAGGTTGTACGGGCCTTTGCGCCAGGGATGCAAGGTTTTTAACTGACTTTCAAGCTGCTGTTTTTCGGCACCGGTCAAATCATCCAAGATGCCGATTTGCACCGCATCAGCATCCAGCCGCCGTTGTGCAGTCGGCCATTGCGGCACACTGTCGACCAATGCCTGCCACTGCGCCAAATCGCCGTGTTTACTGGCGTCAAAGCCGTGTTCCAGCTGTTGCGGCAACTGCGCCGCCCAGATGTCGGCCTTAGCCTCAATCAGTGCGCTATATAAAGGTTGATAGTCGATCATTTCAGCGCAACAATGGAGACGAAATTGAAATACTGAAACCAAACTTCAGCACTGCTAAAGCCGACTTCGCGCAAGCGGGTTTGGTGCTGGCTGAAGGTTTCAGGAATCAGCACATTTTCCAATGCGCTGCGTTTTTGGCTGATTTCCAGATCGCTGTAACCTTGCGCGGCTTTAAAGGCATGGTGCATTTGTGTTTGTAAATCCTGCTGCCGCTCGTCATCGAATTTGAGCTTTTCCGACAAGATTAAAATGCCGCCGGGCAACAGCCCCTGATAAATTTTCTCCAACAGCTGGCGGCGGTCTTCAAGCGGGATAAATTGCAACGTGAAATTTAAAACCACCACCGAGGCATTTTCAATGGCGACATCGCGGATGTCGGCGCACAGCACGTCCACACCCACTGAAGCCTGGTCTTGCTGCAACACCTCCTGAAAACGCGCCAGCATTGCCGGGGAATTATCCACGGCAATAATACGGCAGTTTTCAGCCGTAATCTGATGACGCATCGACAAAGTTGCCGCCCCCAACGAACAGCCTAAATCGTAACAAACGCTATGGTCACGGGCAAAACGCCCGGCCAACAGACCTAGCGCAGAAATAATGGCGCTGTAACCGGGCACCGAACGCCGTATCATGTCGGGAAAAACGCGAACGACCGTATCGTCGAATTTAAACGCGCCGATGTCGCCAACGGGACTGGCATACAGGGAATCTTTGGAAGAAGTCATCAATTAGAAAATAACATAAGCAGTAAGGCGTTTTCCTGAAAAAAACAGCCCCAATAATTGTCCACGCTTAACACAAAAAGCACGAAAACAAGCAGCACTGTTATTTCTACTCCTTTTTTTCGTGGCTTGGGATAAGCGTGGACTCTATTTTTCTTACAGGCTGCGATATTCCGGTAGCCGGAATCCTGCAAACAAAAAAGGGCGGCCAACAGCCGCCCTTTGACAAAACCAATTCTACATTAAGAACGCGCTGCAGTTTTTGCCGCCAAGGCTTCAGCATTGCGCTTAACCAGCCCTTCAATCACTGCGTTTAATGAACCTTTGCTTTGCACTTCAGTAGCGAAGGTGCTGCGGTAGTTGGTCACTAAACTGACGCCTTCAATCATAATGTCGTAGGCTTTCCATTCGCCTTTGCTCAGCAACATGCGGTAATTAACCGCGATAGGCTGTATGCCGGGTTGTAAGACTTCGGTTCTGACCACGACCTTGGTTGCGCCCGCTTCCATTTCCAATGGTAAAAAGCGCACCGACCAGTCCTTGAATTCGACAAAGGCGCGGGAATAAGTCCGAACTAACAAGGTTTGGAATTCGTTTTTAAAACGCTCGCGTTCATCGTTAGTTGCCGTTTTCCACAGTGTGCCCAAAACCAAGGCCGAAATACGGTCGAAATCGGTATGCGGGTAAATGACTTCATTTACAAATTTGGCAATCTTGGCAAAATCCTGGGTAAACGATTTGTCTTGCAGCCTTTCCTGCAAGGTTACCGAAGCCGTGTGTATCGGCTGTTGCGGCGGCAATAAATCGGCGGCCATAACCTGAGTAACCGACATTAAACCGAGTAATACAACCCATAAACCCAGTAAGGTGACTTGTTTAACTTTCATAAAAACCTCTAAAATTGAACCGGTGCATGCTTTTTATCTTCGCATATCAGGGCTAGTTATTTTTCCCTGATACAATGTTTTTTGTACTCAGACTCTGCGCTTTTAATGTAGAGATTCAAGATTTTTCCAACCCCTTAGAGCCAAGCACAAGATGACATATAATAACATCACTTTCCCCCAAACACGCATGAGAAGAATGCGTTATAACGACTTTTCCCGCCGCTTAATGCGCGAAAACCGTCTGTCTGTCGACGACCTGATTTACCCGATGTTTGTCACCGAAGGCAGCCATCAGCGCGAAGCCATTGCCTCCATGCCGGGCGTAGAACGACTGTCATTGGATTTATTAGTGGCCGAAGCGCAGCAACTTGTTCAACTTGGCATTCCCGCTATTGCGCTGTTTCCGGTCACCTCTGCCGATAAAAAATCGGCGGATGCGGCCGAAGCCTACAACCCGGACGGTCTGATCCAGCGTAGCGTCAGGGCGTTAAAACAAGCCGTTCCCGACTTGGGCATTATTACCGATGTCGCGCTAGACCCCTTTACCACCCACGGACAAGATGGCCTGGTCAATGCCGACGGCTACGTGATGAATGATGAAACCATCGAGGTATTGGTTAAACAGGCGCTGTCCCATGCCCAAGCCGGTGCCGATATTGTCGCGCCGTCGGACATGATGGACGGCCGCATCGGCGCGATAAGGCAAGCATTGGAAGCGCACCAGCATATCAACACGCTGATATTGGCCTATTCCGCCAAATACGCCTCCAGCTTTTACGGCCCGTTTCGCGATGCAGTCGGTTCCGCCGGAATGCTGGGCAAAGGCAACAAATACAGCTATCAAATGGATCCTGCCAACTCCGATGAAGCCTTGCGCGAAATTGAGTTAGATTTGCAAGAAGGCGCGGATATGGTGATGGTCAAGCCAGGGATGCCTTATCTGGACATCATCCGCCGGATCAAAGATCAATACGGCGTACCGACATTGGCCTATCAGGTCAGCGGCGAATACGCGATGCTCAAAGCCGCCGCGCTAAACGGCTGGCTGGATGAAAAACAAGTGGCGCTGGAATCGCTGCTGGCGTTCAAACGTGCCGGTAGCGATGCCATTTTGACCTATTACGCCAAAGACGTAGCCGGGTGGCTGCAAGAAAAATAGAACAATTTAAACCAAAGCACCGCCGCAACTGCTGCCCTGCCCCGCCGTGCAGCCGTAACAATGCGCGGCGGTGGCAATATTTGCACCTTCTAGCGTTTGCGGCAATAAATCACTAATATGGACAGAGCCGCCCGCCGCACCAAGCGGCATGGCCAGCATCTGGTTAAAGTCGCAGTCGTAAACAGCGCCCTGCCAGTCGATACTCACCGTGTTTAGGCACATCAAATGCGCGAGGTTTTCCGCCCGGAAACTACCGCGCAACAAGGCCAGATAAGCGTCGAACCGCCCCTGACTGACCAGCATACTGCCGAAACGCTGGATCGGCATATTGGCGATAGCATACAAGCGGTTAAAAACAATGCCGTCTTGTTGCTGCAAATGTTGTTTATAAGCCAGCTCCAAATTATGTTGATCCGGCGGCAACACCGCATCCTGCGGGTTGTACACCAAGTTGAGCTGCAACGGACTGTCCGGCTGACCGTAACCCAGACGGTTCAGGCGTTGCAATGCCGCCAAGCTATCCTTAAACACCCCTTTACCGCGTTGTTTATCGACATTTTCTTCAAGATAACAAGGCAGCGAGGCGATGATTTCAACCTGCTGTTCGGCCAGAAATTCCGCCAGCTCCGGATAACGCGAGTCTTCCAGTATAGTCAGATTGCAACGGTCGACGACGCGGATGCCTAGACGGCGCGCCTGCCTCACCAGATACTGAAAGTGCGGATGCATTTCCGGGGCGCCGCCGGTTAAGTCCAGCGTATGAATAGCCGCCGCTTCGGCAACGGCCAGCACCTGTTCCAGCGTCGCCAAACTCATCGACTCTGTGCGCTTTGGTCCGGCGTTGACATGGCAATGCACACAACTCAGGTTGCACAGATAACCGAGATTGACTTGCAGGATTTCCAGCGGCTTGCGGGAAATGGCAGGAAAATCGCTGCCTGCCAACAGCGGTTGGGTGTCGTGCATGATTACCCTTACAACGCATCCGATGGTTGCGAGCGCCCCAAGCCGAATGATTCCGCCAGCATTAACATCACGCCCAAGGTAATGGCAGAATCGGCGATATTGAAAGCGGGCCAATGCCAAGTGCCGTAATAAACGTCAAGAAAATCGATCACATAGCCATAAGCCAGCCGGTCGATCAAGTTGCCGATGGCGCCGCCCAGAATCAGCGATAAAGCCACTGCCAGCAAGGTTTCGTGTTGTTTCAACCGAGTCAGCCAAACCGCAATGACCGCACTGATCACCAGCGCCAAACCGGCAAAAAACCAGCGTTGCCAGCCGCCGGCTTCGCTTAAAAAACTGAAGGCCGCGCCGGTATTATGCACATAAGTCAGCTTAAAAAACGGCATGATTTCAATGGATTCATACAGTTGCATCGAACCGGCAACGGCCAGTTTACTGACTTGATCGAGAATAATCGCCAGCAGTGACAGCCATAACCATTTCGCCATCACCGCTTTACGCATAAAGCCTGCGCTCGCCTTCGCCCGCGACATTATCGACGCAACGTCCGCATAATTCGGGGTGTTCAGCGTTTTCACCCACGTCAGGCCGTTGATGCCAACAGCGCACACATTTTTCGTGTTCAGAAACAATGACGCGCAATTTAACGCCATCAATTTCAGTCTGAATGGCATCTTCCGGCGCATCGCTTTCCGCCATGACCGTGGCATTGGAGGTAATGAAGATAAAACGCAATTCATCCGACAAGCGCGTTAAATCATCAACAAACTCGGCGTTGCAGTACAGTTCGAGTTCCGCATTCAATGACGAACCAATGTCGCCTTTGGCGCGGCTCTTTTCCAGTTCCTTGCCGACAGCGGCGCGGACGGTCATGACTTTTTGCCAGAATTCGCGGTTTAACACGTCATCATCGAGTTCAGCCAAGCCCTGATACCAGGTTGCCAAAAACACCGACTCGCTACGTTCGCCCGGCAAGTATTGCCAGATTTCATCGGCGGTATAACTGATAATCGGCGCCAGCCAGCGGGTCAAGGCTTCAAGCACATGATACATCGCGGTTTGCGCCGAACGCCGCGCCAGCCCGTCGGCTTTGGCGGTATATTGACGATCCTTGATGATGTCCAGATAAAAACCGCCCAAATCGATCACGCAAAAATGATGCACTTTCTGATAAATAAGCTGGAATTGGTAAGTCTCGTAGGCGGCTTTGACCTCTTCCTGCAACAGAAATGCCCGATCAACTATCCAGCGATCCAGCGCCAGCAAGTCTTTGGTTGCGACCACATCTTGTGCCGGATCAAAGTCATTCAGATTGGACAGCAAAAAACGCGCAGTATTTCTTAAACGCCGGTAACCATCGGAGGTGCGCTCCAAAATCTCATCGGACACGCGCATTTCGCCCCGGTAATCGGTTGCGGCTATCCATAAGCGCAACACATC
>JBLRXA010000069.1:0-17026 GCA_047920955.1 Methylobacter sp.
GCATCAATCGCTAGCGGTAGGAATCCCCGTTCTTTAGGGCGGGGAGGATGTCAACGTTCAGCACCTTTGACAAGGTAACACGGGAAACCTGCAATTCTTTTGCCGCCTGTGTGACGGTCATTCCCTCTGGTAGCCATTCCCGTAAGACTTCGCCGGGATGTGCGGGGTTGTGCATTCTGCTCATAATATCGCCCTCAGTGATAATCCAAATAATCGACCAACTCAACATCATCACCATCAAAGCTAAAGGTGATTCGCCAATTGCCATTGACAGTAACCGCATAATGACCGGCTAGATTAGCGGCCAATGGGTGCAAACAGTTTCCAAACAAGAGGATTTGGCTCAGGTTAATTTCAAGGCCGAATCCTCGCTTGCTTGGTGCCATTGTCGGCAATGGTGCTCCTGATTTTGTCCAGTCGTTACACTTGCATAACCGGCGGCTTTATCCGGGGGGCGTCTTTTGTATCAGCGCCTTGAGTGCGTGTTTTAAAAGTAGCCAGCACCTGAGGAAATTTGGAAAATGGCAGTTTTTTTGCCATGTCCAAACGGAAATGCCCTAAACGCTACCCGACCGACTTAAACGCCCGCAAATGGAATTTAATCTGTGGACTGTTTGTTGCCTTGCGCCTGCTGGTCTACCGAGACGAGTGAACCTTCGTAAGGTGTCAATGCCATTTTCTATATCGCCCGGTGGCTGCACTTGGTGCTTGTTGCCTATGGGTTCATTTCTGCCGTATCAAACGGTTTTCGGCGTTGGACATAAGACGTCGCATGGGAGAGGGTTCGTGATACGCTACGGGCTGACATCCGGCGAAAAGCAGGCGGTCATAAGCCCCCTACAGTGGGAGGCATCGATAGCCAAAGCGAAAAAAAATGGCTTTGACGGGCATCAAAGGTTATAAAAAAGAATTTAAGAATCATCAACTTGGTCGGCAAGTGCGCTCAGCTTTTTGATTAATATGCCTAATTGCTCTGCATTCTCGGCGCGTACTGTGGCATGGGCGACTTTGCGGCCTGGGCGCGGGGCTTTATCGTAAAGGTGCAGATGCGCGTGGGCGATGGCCGCTATGTCTGCAGTTGCGGGCAGTCCGCCGATAAAATTGACCATCGCCGATTTGCCGACCGCGTTGGTTGCGCCTAAGGGCAAATCCAGAATCGCCCGCAAATGGTTTTCAAATTGGCTGGTTTCAGCGCCTTCAATCGTCCAATGGCCGGAGTTATGCACCCGTGGCGCGAACTCGTTGACCAATAACTGGCCGTTTATTTCGAACAGTTCCAAGGCCAGTACGCCGACATAATCCAGTGCTTCGAGCAGGCGCGACACATAGCTTTCGGCCTGTTGTTGCATGGCGTCATCGCTGCGGCATTCGGAAACGCGCAAGATGCCGCCGCGATGCAGGTTTTCCGATAAGGGATAAAAAACAACTTCGCCTGAAACACTGCGCACGGCAATGATGGACACTTCGCGGTTAAACGGGACGAAGGCCTCGACAACCGCCGGTACGCCTTGCAGTAATTCCCAGGCGGGTTCCAAATCGTCTGCCGATTTCAGTACAGATTGGCCTTTGCCGTCGTAGCCTTGGGTGCGGCTTTTTAAAATGGCCGGATAGCCAATGTCGGTCATCGCCTGTTTCAGACCTTCAAGACAGTCCACCGCCGCATAAGCGGGCGTGGGGATGTCGAGGTTTTGAAAGAAACTTTTTTCGCTTAACCGATCCTGGGCTACGGCCAAGGCTTTTGGCGATGGATGGACTTGCGTGTGTGTGGCTAAAAATCCGGCAACGTCGGCCGGTACATTTTCAAACTCATAGGTCACTACATCGGCGCGTTCTGCCAGCTGTGCCAATAATAGCGGGTCGTTATAGTCGCCGTGCAAATGCTCGCCCAGTCTGTTGGCACAAGCATCAGCCGACGGGTCGAGGAAAATAAACTCCAAGCCTAGCGGAATGCCCGCCAGCGCTATCATTCTGGCGAGTTGTCCTGCGCCTAATACACCGATTTTCATAGTTCGTCTCCGACGCGTGGGTCTGAATGCGCAAGCACCGATTCGGTTTGCTCGCGTCTGAACGTGTCCACTGCCTCTTTATAGTGAATATGTTTGTTGCTGATGATGGCCGCCGCCAATAAGGCCGCGTTGATGGCACCGGCTTTGCCTATTGCCAGCGTGCCGACCGGAATGCCGGCGGGCATTTGTACGATAGACAGCAGAGAATCCATGCCATTGAGCGCTTTCGACTGCACTGGCACACCCAAGACCGGCAGTGCAGTTTTTGCGGCAGTCATGCCGGGCAAATGCGCGGCGCCACCGGCACCGGCGATAATCACCTCCAGACCTTTGCTTTCGGCGCTTTCGGCATAATCGAACAACTTGTCCGGGGTGCGGTGCGCCGAGACCACTTCAACTGTGTGCGGGATGCCGAGCCGCTCCAGGGTTTCTGCGGCAAAACGCATGGTTTCCCAGTCAGAGGTCGAGCCCATGATGATGCCAACCAGTGCGGTCATGTGTTGCTCCTTATTAAACAGGTAATCATAATTTTTCAAATGCTTTTCAAAAGCCGGGGGAAATATAAAGCGGCGTAGTATCGCATAAATGTCCTTTTCCCTGAACAAAACAGTCGTGCTGTTTTGCCTGGTATTTTGTTATAGTTGGCGCTGTTATCCGGCTGTATTGGCGATGGCGGAAAAGCCCGCGTTTTTTACAGTAAATCGAGAACCCGCAAACGAGCGCTCATGTACGCCATGCGTACCGTTTTTATTCCGTAAAATTTAGAGAACACCGTGCAAAATCAGGAACAAATCAACCGTTTAAAAGATACCGTTCAAAACATACTGGACGAAGCCGCAAAACAGGGCGCCACTGCCGCAGAAGCCGGTTTGAGCCAGGAAAACGGCTTGTCCGTTTCAGTGCGTCTGGGCGATGTCGAAACCATCGAACATCATTGCGACCAAGGGTTGGGCGTGACCGTTTATTTCGGTCGGCGCAAAGGGTCGGCCAGCACCACCGATTTATCGCCCGCTTCGATTAGGGAAACAGTCAGCGCGGCTTGCAGTATCGCCCGTTACACCAGTGAAGACGACTATTCGGGGCCGCCGGAAGCGCACTTATTGGCGACCGAATTCCCCGATCTTGAGCTTAACCATCCGTGGGGCGTCGGTGTCGATGGGGCGATTGCGCTGGCGCTTGAATGCGAAGATGCGGCGCGCGCTTATCATGCTGAAATCAGCAATTCCGAAGGCGCGTCGGTCGATACTCATCAGGGTATTCGGGTCATGGGTAATTCGCTGGGTTTTTTGCAGGGCTACAGCTCAACCCGGCATTCTTTGAGCTGTTCGGTGCTGGCGCAACGCGGCGACAGTATGCAGCGCGATTACTGGTACACCGTGGCCAGGAATGCGCTCAATCTGGAATCGGCCGTCGACGTCGGCAACAAAGCCGCCGAGCGCACGCGGCGGCGCTTGCAGGCGCGTAGCCTCAGTACGCGGCAATGTCCGGTGCTGTATTGTGCGGAAACCGCTTCGAGTTTGCTGGGTTCGTTTATCGGCGCGATCAGTGGCGGCAATTTGTATCGCAAGTCCTCATTTTTGTTGGATGCGCTGGACACTCAGGTTTTTCCCGAATTCGTCCGTATCCACGAACAGCCCTTGTTGAAAGGCGCATTGGGCAGCGGCGCTTATGATAGCGAAGGCGTCGCCACGCAAACGCGTGATATTGTCAGTGACGGCGTGTTGCGCGGCTATGTGTTGAGCACGTATTCTGCGCGCAAACTGGGCTTGCACAGTACCGGCAATGCCGGTGGCGTACATAATTTAACCATCGATCCGGGTACGCTGGATTATCAGGGCTTGTTAAAAGAGCTGGGCACCGGTTTGCTGGTCACCGAGTTGATGGGGCAGGGGGTCAATATTGTGACCGGCGATTATTCGCGCGGCGCGGCTGGCTTCTGGGTGGAAAACGGCGAAATTCAATATCCGGTTGAGGAAATAACCATTGCCGGTAATTTGAAGGATATGCTGAAAAATATGGTCGCCGTGGGCAATGACGTCGATTATCGCGGCAATGTCCGCACCGGTTCGATACTGGTTGAACGGATGTCGATAGCGGGGGAATAGTTGGAGTAGCGAAGATCATCGGTTTTCTCGGGTATGCCACAGCCGCAGCACGTAGATTGTTGACGCTTGAATCTCGTAGCGCATTTCATAATGGCCTACGAGAATTCTCCGTACCTCGCGTGGTTCGAATTCCTCGAGCTGTTCACCGATACGTGGATTAACCAACAGACTGGGGGCGGCCGCCGTCAATGATTGTACGATGTGTGCTGCAGCCGATGGGTTCACAGGGGCTAGGAATTCATATAGGCGCGCCAAGTCGGACATAGCCTTGCTTGTCCACTTTAGCTTCATGAGTGGGGTAACGGCAAGGTTTGGTCGGTGCCAAGACTATCCGCCCATGCCTGTACTGACTGATGATCGATGATACGGCCAGCATCTACGTCAGCCAATGCTTCAAATGTCAGTCGGCTACGTTCCTCTTCCCGGTCAACCCAAGCCGACAGTGCTTGTTTGACTATCCAGTTCCGTGAACGTTCTTGGCGGGCGGCTATCCTATCTACTTTTTCGACAAGCGATAAGGGTACATGAGCGGTAAGCATTTCGGTGTTCATGGGACTGGCCTCGTTATATACAATTGTTTTGGTAACCATTCAGCGGGCGCTATTTTTACGCGTAACCGAATAGTTACACAGTTGAAATGCCGAAAGCAAGGCTGCTGGATGATTTCAGCTTAAGCTTTTAACAATATCGGCTATCAACTGCGGCCCGCGATAAATCAGGCCGCTGTAAATTTGCACCAGACTCGCTCCCGCCGCCAATTTTTCCTGCGCATCGGCAGCGCTTAAAATTCCGCCTGCCGCAATAATCGGAATTTTGCCATTGAGTTCCGTTGCCAAGCCCCGCACCACTGCAGTCGATTTTTCCTTAACCGGCGCACCGCTTAAACCGCCCGCTTCATCGGCAAGCGGGTGGCCTGCAATCAGGTCGCGGGCAATGGTGGTGTTGGTCGCTATCACGCCGTCGATGTCAAAGGCCAGTAACAGCTTGGCAATATGGCTTATTTCATCGGCGTTAAGGTCGGGGGCGATTTTTAACGCTAAGGGCACGTAGTTGCCGTGTTGTTGTTGCAATTTCAGTTGTTCTTCTTTCAATGCGGACATCAGGCTTTTGATTTCATCACCTTGCTGCAACTGGCGCAGGTTTTTGGTATTCGGCGAAGAAATGTTGATAGTGATGTAACTGGCGGCGGTGTACGCCTTGCGCAAGCCGATTAAATAATCGTCGGCCGCCTGTTCAATCGGGGTGTCGAAATTTTTGCCGATATTGATGCCCAAAATGCCGGGGTAGCGGCTTTGTTTGACTTGCGCCAGCAGATGGTCGATGCCTAAATTATTAAAACCCATGCGGTTGATGATGGCCTGGTGTTCGGGCAGTCTGAATAGACGCGGTTTTGGGTTACCCGGTTGCGGACGCGGCGTCACCGTGCCTATTTCGATAAAGCCGAAACCTAAGGCCGCTAGCGCATTAATGGAGTCGCCGTTTTTATCCAGACCTGCGGCCAGGCCGACCGGGTTGTTAAAATTCAGTCCCATGACGGTGACCGGTTTGGCGGCGATTTCCGGGTAAATTAGTTTTGATAAGCCCGTGCTATAGGCGGCGTCCAGCAGTTTCAGCGTCACTTCGTGCGCGGTTTCAGGGTTTAGCGCAAACAACAGGGGGCGTAGTAAGGGGTAAAGGTTCATAAATGTGGCCAATAAAGGTGTATGGGGCGGTTGCCGATTAATGTGCGCTGTTCAATTGATAAGGCTCCGGTGCTACCGCAGTCGGTCGCGCTAAAACCAAATCGACCATCAGTTGCGCCGATGCAGGGCCCATCGCTAGGCCGTTTCTGAAATGACCGGCATTGATATATAGGTTGCTGAACGCGGGATGTTTGTCAATATAGGGAATGCCGTGTTCGGTGCCCGGCCTTAATCCCGCCCAGTGTTCGAGCAACGGGGCGTTTTTAAGTGCGGGCATCAAATCCAGGGCAAAGCTGTTGAGGCGATCCCGCGCTGCTGTTGTCGTGGTTTTGTTGAACTCATCCTGTTCCACCGTGCTGCCTGCGAGTATTTTGCCGTCGCGGCGTGGAATCAGGTATTGGTCGCCGTCCAGCACCATAAATTTAAGCGTTTTGGCTGGCGTATCAAATAACAGCATTTGACCTTTAACCGGCGCAATTTTCGGCATGGCGCAATCGGCAGTAAAAAACTGTTGGCATAATTGCCCTGTCCAAGCGCCCGCCGCAATAATCACTTGGTTGACCGCGAACTTTCCCGATGCGGTGTTGATGGCGCTAATCCGGTCTTGGTTCAGGTCAATGGTGGTTACTTCACACTGCTCAATCAGCGTAGCGCCTTTATTAATCAAGTCTTGCCGCAATGATTTGACCAAACGCGGATTGCGCGCTTGGGCAATATCCGGCAGCCACAGCGGCTGGTCGGGATGGGTATTAAATGCAGTGAAAAAACCGGCATCAGCGTGTTGGTATGAAATGGCATTGTTGTCGCACCATTCAATTGCCGCCGCTATGTCAGGATTTTTAGTGATCAGCAAGCCGCAGGGCGTCCATTCTGGATCTATTCCAGTTTTGTCGGTCAGTTCCGAGGCCAGAGCCGGGTACAGTTTCAGGCTTTGCAACAGCAGACGCGTAATTGCATCCGCTTGCCGCCACGGATACAGCGGCAGCAAAATGCCGCCGCCTGCCCAAGAGGATTCTTGGCCTAGCCGGTTTTTTTCAATGATCGCGACGGTCGCGCCCGCTTTAATAAATTCGCGGGCGGTGAGCAGGCCGATAATGCCGCCGCCAATGAGGGTAATATCAGGAGTTGTGGTCATGAAAATGGGTTAAGGGTTGAATCAAAAGCAAATAGTGAAATGCCTATCATTACATAAATTAGCCCAGTTATAGCGGTTAAATTTGTCATAAAACAGGGTGTCGATTTTTAACTGTGGCGTAAAAGCACAGCGTGAATAGCCTGTTGTTTTTTACATACAATTAAATAAAAAGATATGATGCGGCCTGTTACTTATTGAAAAATAAGCATTAATTAATATAAAAAAAATGAGGCTAAAACTTGTAGGGAATTGCTTTAACTGCTACTATTGTCAGCGGAAAGTAACTTTGTTGTATTAAAGCAAATTTCTATAAAATAACAATCTCATGAGGGGATATGCAATGATGAATAAAACTAAACTAGCGCTGGGTATTGCGGCAACATTAACAATGGCCGGTGCATTGGTTTCTCCACACGCTGTTGCGGGTTCAAAAGCCGATGTAGCAGGCATGAACAGCAAGGTTGATGCTTTAGAAGCGCAACTGCAAGCAATGCAAGCTGAAATCAGCCGTTTACGCGCTGAATCAGGCCGTCCGAGCGCCGACTCAGAAAAGGTTCAAGAGTTGGATCAGTGGATGAATTCAGTTAAAAGTTCACCTGCTCCAGCGGCTGAAAAAGATCATCTTTTCTCTGCTCGTGGCGGTTGGATGCGTATGGATGATAACCGTGGTTCTACTGGCGGTTTAGCTGGCTCTGGCTTGGGTACGGATATTTTGACCAGCGAAACAGACAAAGACGCTTTTTATTATGGCGGCGCGATTGATTTCAATATAAACAACGACCTGTTTGGCTTATTGCCGCACACTTCATTTTTAATGGAATTGGGTGTTGAATATTCTGAACTGGGCGACAGAAAAGACAGTGGTCTTGATAATGTCATCACTGCGGCTACCGGCCCTGGCGGCGTAACTGGTGGTGTGCCAACAAATTTACAACAAAGTGTAACAGTTAATATGTTACGTTTGAGTGCTTCGCCTAAAATTAAATTTATGCATGGCAGCAAATTTAGACCTTGGTTGATCCCAGTTGGTTTGGATGTTAATGTTATCAGCCCGCCATCTGACGCGGTAACTGTATTGAACACAGGTATGCAGTTTGGCGCCGGTGCTGAATATGAATTGCTCAGAGGTATTGTGATTGGTGCTGACGGCCGTTACCACCACACCTTTGATAATGTCGACGGCGTTAGCACCGACGGCTTCACTTTAGGTGGCTCTTTGGGTTTCAAGTTCTAAGTTTAATGGCTTAACAATCCGAAAGAGTAAAAAGGGAGGGCTAGCCCCTCCCTTTTTTTATGGCGGAAAAATAAGTTTTTTAATCTTAGCGTTGAGATAAGTGTCCCTCTCGAACTCGAATAAACAATGAAAACCCTTTACCCTGAAATAGAAGCCTACGATAGTTTTTTCCTCGAAACCGGCACTCAGCATTCAGTTTATGTGGAGCAAAGCGGCAATCCTGACGGCATTCCTGTGATTTTTTTGCACGGCGGCCCGTGTTCCGGCACCAAGCCCGATCACCGGCGTTTTTTTAATCCCGAGTTTTACCGCATTATCCTGTTCGACCAGCGCGGCTGTGGGCAGTCGTTGCCTTTTGGCGAACTGGAGCACAATACCACGCAAGATTTAATCGATGATATGGAACGTATCCGTACCCGCTTGGCTATTACCCAATGGCTGGTATTTGGCGGTTCGTGGGGCGGGGCGCTGGCCTTATTGTACGCCCAGCAGCATAAGGATAGGGTCGCAGGCTTGGTTATCCGTGCGGTTTTTCTGGCGCGGCAGCAGGATTTGGACTGGTTTGCCAAAACCGGCGCGGCCAATATTTATCCTGAGCAATGGCAACGCTTGCTTGAAAGCATCCCGGAGCCGCATCAGGATGATTTGGTGCAGGGCTTATGCGCTGCGTTATGGGGTGATGACGAGGTGGCGAAAAGGCGCTGCGCTAGGGAATGGATGGCCTGGGGCGGCCAGGTCGCCTTGGGCAATGCTTATCAGCCAAGCCCGAAAGACGCGCATGTGACGGAAATCATGGTTAAACAAGTGCGCATGGAATTGCATTATGCCAAGCACCGTTATTTTGTTGCGGAAAATCAGATTTTGGATAACTGCAGCGTTTTGCTTGCTGTGCCTACGGTCATCATTCATGGTCGCCATGATTTTGTTTGCCCGCTTGAAGCCGGTTACCGTCTGCATAAAGCCTTGCCGAATGCCGAATATATTGTTTTACCTGAGGCCGGACATATTGCCCAAGGTAAAGGAATGGTTCATGCGCTGGTTGCGGCAACCGAGAACTTTGCCGCGCAATACAATAATATATAGAAATTTTCATACAACGAGTCCCCCATAAAGCAGTAAATGCTTTATCATTAGCAGTTTTTCGGCCATTGGACACAGTACGGATTTAGCTGATTTTTCGTCCGTTTAATCACGCCTCCTAGTGTGTCCGCGCCCCATCCTATAGCGTTAGCCTTTACTGAATCATGACGATAAATGAAATTACATGACCAAGAGCTCCGTAAATTGGGCTTAGCTGTTATTCAGGTGGAAATGCAGGCGATTGCCGCGCTAGTCGAGCAGATCAATGACAATTTCGTCAGCGCCTGCACGTTAATGTTTGCCTGCAAAGGCCGCGTGGTGGTGACCGGCATGGGCAAATCCGGGCATATTGCCGGTAAAATTGCCGCGACTTTGGCCAGTACCGGAACGCCGGCTTTTTTTGTGCATTCGGGTGAAGCCAGTCATGGCGATTTGGGTATGATTACCCGGCAGGATGTGGTGCTGGCGCTATCGAATTCGGGCGAGACTGAAGAAGTGCTAACCATACTGCCGATTATTAAACGGCTGGGCGTGCCGCTGATTGCGATGACCGGCAATCCAGATTCCACGCTGGCCAAATTTGCCACCACCCATATCAATGTCGCGGTTGAGCAGGAGGCCTGCCCGCTGGGTTTGGCGCCGACGTCAAGCACGACGGCGGCGCTGGTGATGGGCGATGCGCTGGCGGTGTCTTTGCTGGAGGCGCGGGGCTTTACCCGTGACGATTTCGCCTTGTCGCATCCCGGCGGCAGTTTAGGCAAACGCTTGTTATTGCGGGTTGGCGATATTATGCATACCGGTGAAAAGATGCCTGTTGTTGCCGAATCGGCATTAATCAGCCATGCGTTGCTGGAAATGACCGAGAAAAAATTGGGTATGACGGCCGTTGTTGATGCTGATCATCAGGTCATCGGCATTTTTACCGACGGCGATTTGCGGCGCATGTTGGGGCGCAACCTTGATGTGCATAAGACGGTGATTGCCGAGGTTATGACGCCGAATTGCGCGGTTATTTCTGCGGATATGTTGGCGGCGGAAGCCATGCAGATTATGGAACAAAAGAAGATTAGCGCCTTGGTTGTTGTTGATGGGCAGCGCCGGGCAATAGGTGCTTTAAATATGCATGATCTGATTCGTGCGGGAATTGTGTAATGACGGAACTAGCCGATAAACAAGCCATTTTGGCCAAAGCCAGACAGCTCAAGTTGCTGATTTTGGATGTCGATGGCGTACTGACCGATGGCCGCTTATTTTTCGACGGCGAAGGTAACGAATACAAGTCGTTTCATGCCCGCGATGGTCATGGTATCAAACTGTTGCGGCAGACCGGTGTCGAGGTGGCGGTCATTTCCGGGCGCAAATCGAATTCGGTTGCATTGCGCATGAAAAACCTGGGTATCGAGCATGTGTATCAAGGTCACGAAAATAAAATTGCGGCATTTGATGAAATTATTGGCAAACTAGGCATCACGCCCGAACAGGCAGCGCATGTCGGCGATGATGTGCTGGATTTGCCGGTAATGCTCAGAGTGGGTTTGGCGATTGCGGTCAGTGACGCCAATTTTGCCGTCAGACAGCGCGCCGATTGGTGCACTGAATTGCCGGGCGGGCAGGGCGCGGTCAGGGAGGTTTGCGATTTTATTATGCAGGCGCAGGGTCGTTTTGATGACATGTTGGCGACTTACCTGATATGACCCGCTTAAATGGGCATCACACTTATTTATACTTGGCCGTTATCGCCGCCATGAGTTGGGGTCTGGTCAAAATGACCGGATTGGATGAACTGGGCGGCATCAGTGTACCTGCGCACAGTCCCGATTATTTCAGCAAAGGCTATACCAAACGGGAAATGAGTGAACTAGGTGTGGCAAAAAGCAAGCTGCTTGCCGATGAAATGATCCATTACAGCGATGACGGCACCACCCATTTGGCTAACCCGGAGATGTTTTTTTATAATCCGAAAACGCCGCCGTGGATAGTAAAAGCGGATACGGGGGTTTTGTCTGCCGATGGCAAGGATTTATTGCTAAATGGCAAGGTGTTTGTCAGCAGGGCTTCGGCCAAAGGCGTTAGGGAGCTCAAAATAAATACCTCTAATTTAAAAGTAAAGCCGGAAATCAGTTATGCAGAAACAGATGCATGGGCAGAATTAATCAGCCCACCAAATCGGACGACCGGGGTCGGTATGAAGCTAACTTTTGCGGAACCGATCCATCTGGAATTGCTCTCTAATGTGAAAGGTCACTATGAAACAAAATAAAAAATCTCGCTGCTTCACGCTACGCGGCGTTGTTTGCGGTTTGCTGTTATTGGCACTGTACAATACAGGTGTGCAGGCTTTGGAAAGTGACAGCGACCAGCCGATCATTATCGATTCCAATGCGGCGACCTATGATGATGTAAAAGCCATCAGCACTTATACCGGTGATGTGGTGTCCATTCAGGGCAGCATCCGGGTCAATTCCGATAAGCTGGTGGTTTATTTCGTCAATGGTGAAGTCAGTAAAATGGTGTTTACCGGCAACCCTGCGAAATTTAAACAAACGCCGAAAGTAGGCGATCCGGACATAACCGGTGAGGCGTTAATAGGCGAATATTACCCTAAAAAGAATTTGCTGGTGCTGATCAACAAGGCCACGGTTTGGCAGGGCAGGGGGGCTTATTCCAGTGATTTTATTGAGTATGACCTGAAAACTTCCCTGGTGAAAGCGGGGGAAAAGGCATCGGCATCCAAACGTGTCCGTGTTGTCTTGCAACCGGAATCCAGCCCACAGAAAGAAAAGTGATCGGGTTCAAGGCGCAAAACGGACTCCCTTAAACCTGTTACCGATATAAACATGACCAGACTCGCGGCAACACAGCTGATTAAAAACTACAATAAACGCAATGTGGTTAACGGCGTTTCATTGCATGTCGATACCGGTGAAATCGTCGGCTTATTGGGCCCTAACGGTGCCGGAAAGACCACCAGCTTTTACATGATGGTCGGCCTGATTAAAGCAGACCAGGGCACGATTATGCTGGATGCCCAGGACATTACCCACTATCCGATGCATTTAAGGGCGGCGCTGGGCGTCGGTTATTTGCCCCAGGAGCCCTCGGTTTTTAGAAAGCTGAGTGTGGCTGATAACTTGCGCGCGGTGCTGCAAATTCGCTCTGATTTAAGCGAAGGGCAGGCGGAATTGGTGATTGAGGAGCTGTTGCAAGAGTTTCATATTCCGCATCTGCGTGATCAAATTGCCCTGGGTCTGTCTGGCGGCGAACGGCGGCGCGTTGAGATTGCCCGGGCGCTGGCAACCAATCCCCAATTTATATTGCTGGATGAGCCTTTTGCCGGTGTTGACCCGATATCGGTCGAGGATATAAAAAAGATCATAGAGCATTTGAAGGATCGCGGCATTGGCGTGTTGATTACCGAGCATAATGTCAGGGAGACCCTAGGCATTTGCGACCGTGCGTATATACTTAACGACGGCAGGGTGATTGCAGAAGGCGGAGCCGAAGCGATCGTTACCAATGAAGAAGTGCGTAAAGTTTATTTAGGCAATAACTTTAGCCTGTAATCCGGGTTAAGAAACAACGGCCCTAAGCGGAAGGCGAGCAAAGCATTTTTTCTGGACTTTTAACTTAACCTTGAAGCGTAAATGAAACAATCCTTAAATCTACGACTAGGCCAGCAGTTATCAATGACGCCGCAACTGCAGCAGGCGATCAAATTGTTGCAGATGTCGACATTGGAATTACAGCAGGAGATTCAGCAAGCACTTGAATCCAATATGATGCTGGAAATTAATGAGGAAGAAAATGGCGTCCATGGCGCTGAAATGACGCCTGAGAAAAAAGTTGATAATACCGATTCGTTGACCAGCCAAGGGTCGCAAACCGATATACCGGACGAATTGCCTATCGATTCCTCGTGGGACGACATTTATGAATACGCCATGGAGTCGGGCGGAAATTCCGCCGAGACGGTTGAATTTGAAACGCAGCGAAGTAAGTCTTCAACCTTGCTTGACCATTTGTTGTGGCAAGTTGAACTGACCTCGTTTTCAGACCGCGATCATGCCATTGCCCTGGCGATTATCGATTCGATTAATGACGACGGTTATTTGATCAGCAGCCCTGAGGATATTTTTCAGGGCTTGCAGGGGCAGTTGGACGATCTGGATTTTGACGAAGTCAACGCCGTGTTGCACAGGGTGCAAAACTTCGATCCGGCAGGTGTTGCCGCCATTGATTTAAAAGATTGTTTACGCTTGCAAATACAGCAGTTGCCGGAAGCTACGCCCTATAAAGAAGAGGCGCTGCTGCTGGTGACCCGCTATTTGGATTTGTTGGCCACGCATGAGCAGTCAAAACTGATGCGCAAATTGGGCGTGACTGAGCGGCAATTAGATGAGGTTGTGGCGCTGATTAGGACTTTAGACCCTAAGCCCGGCGCGCAAATACAGGATTCGGATTCCGAATATGTCATCCCCGATGTTTACGTGGTCAAGCAAAACGGCAAATGGCAGGTCAACTTGAATGCGGATATAGCGCCAAAATTACGTATCAATCCGTTTTATTCGGGCATGATAAAACGGGCCGATAACAGCAAAGACAACGCCTGCATGAAAGACCATCTACAGGAAGCCCGGTGGTTCATTAAAAGCCTGCACAGCCGCAACGACACCTTATTGCGCGTTGCCCGCTGTATCGTGGAAAAGCAGACCGGATTTTTGGAGCACGGTTCCATTGCGATGAAGTCAATGGTGTTGCGCGATATTGCCGAGGAGCTAGAACTGCACGAGTCGACTATCTCCAGAGTGACTACGCAAAAATTCATGCACACGCCAAACGGCATTGTCGAATTTAAGTATTTCTTTTCCAGCCATGTTTCAACGGAAGATGGGGGGGAATGTTCATCAACGGCGATTAGGGCGTTTATTAAAGAGCTTATCAGTAACGAAAATCTGGCAAAACCGTTAAGTGATAGTAAAATAGCCGAGCTATTACAAGAAAAGGGCATTAATGTTGCTAGAAGGACAATTGCCAAGTATCGTGAAGCGATGCTGATTTCATCGTCAAGTCAGCGTAAGCGTCTCTTATAGCGCGGCTTGGCATCAAAAAAACCAATTATTTACCATTAAAGGAGTTTATCTCATGCAAGTCATCGTAACAGGCCATCATCTTGAAGTAACTGACGCCCTAAAAGCGCATATCGATTCAAAATTTGAAAAATTAGCGCGTCATTTTGATAATGTTACCGATGTGCACGTTATTTTAAGCGTGGAGAAATTAGTTCAAAAAGCGGAAGCAACATTACAATTAAGTGGCGCTAAATTATTTGCCGAGGATCATCAGGCCGATATGTACGCAGCCATTGATGCGATGGTGGACAAATTAGACCGCCAGATCATCAAGCATAAAGAAAAAAACAATCAACACAGATAACAAGAGCAGGCAAAAGGTTCAAGGTGCTTATGCCTTGAACCTTGAACCTCAATTATGAAACTACTCATTGTTAGCGGTCTTTCCGGTTCGGGTAAAAGTATCGCCCTGGATACGCTGGAAGATTGCGGTTATTACTGCATCGATAATTTGCCGGTCGCCTTGCTGGAAAGTTTTATCAACCAAGTCATGTTGACTGATAACAAAACTTACGCCAAGACCGCCATCGGCATTGATGCCAGAAACCAAAGCGAAAGCTTGGTTAATTTCTCTGAAAGCCTCGATTTAATACGCAACAAGCAGATTGATTGCGAAATTATCTTTATGCAGGCTGAAGAAACGACCTTATTGAAACGTTACAGCGAAACCCGACGGCGGCATCCGCTGACGGATTTAAACATTCCGCTGAGAGAAGCGTTAAAAATCGAAAAAGAAATACTGACGCCGGTTGCCCGTTATGCCAGCGTGGTGATCGACACCAGCCGAACCCATGTCCATCAGTTGCGTGAATTAATCAGGGAGCGGATTGGCGAAAGGGAGGCAAGGCATGTTTCCTTGCAGTTCCAGTCATTCGGCTTCAAACATGGCGTCCCGCTGGATGCCGATTTTGTCTTTGATGCGCGTAGTTTGCCGAATCCTTATTGGATTCCGGAATTGCGCGGACTGACAGGAAAAGACCGCCCCGTGATTGATTTTCTGCAAGAGCAGGATTTGGTTAGCGAGCTTTTTAATGATGTGGCCAGCTTTCTTGAACGCTGGATACCCCGGTTTGAGGCCGAAGGGCGCAGTTATTTAACGGTGGCTATCGGTTGTACGGGAGGCCAGCATCGTTCGGTCTATTTGGCTGATGCTTTGGCTCGGCAGTTTAAAGGGGCTTTTACTAATGTCATTATCCGTCATCGGGAGCTGCAATAAACCCATGGTAACGTTGGTTTAGCTAAGCCAACGTTACCATGGCTCTTGTTTATTTCAACGACAGCGTTTCTGCCCGGCCTATCATTTCAATCGACAGTTTGTCTTCTTTGCTTAACCAGCCTATTGCGCGCTGAACATCATTCCTGTTAATGCCCGTGTCTGTGGTTACTTTATTCACACTGGAAGGGCCGTTTTTATCCAGATATTTCCAGATTACCCCTGCTGCATCGCCGATTGTATTAGACATAGTGATCACCTTTTAGTTTAAGTTGTTGTGTTAAGAAGTTTTGCTTGGATGGTCAGGAAGCACAATGTTCAATTCTAATGTTTCCTGAGTGTCGTTTTGTTCAAAATTAACCGATATGGCATCTTGTTCTACGGTCACGTATTTCCGAATCACTTCCAGCAACTCTTTTTGCAGTTGCGGAAGGTAGGACGGCTGATTTCTGGAGCTGCGCTCATGGGCGACCAGAATTTGCAGTCTTTCTTTAGCGAGCGATGCTGAGCTGGCTTTGGAGGTTTTAAAGTAATCCAATAAACTCATTATTTGCTCCCGAAGAACTTCCCGAAGAGGCCTTTTTTCTCATCAATGAAGCGGTGGGGTTTTTCTTCGCCCAAATAGCGGGCAACAATATCCGCATAGGCTTGGCCTGCATCGCTTTTTTCGTCAAGAATGACCGGGATGCCTGCATTTGATGCGCTGAGCACCGATTTCGATTCCGGAATCACGCCGAGCAAATGCAACGATAAAATTTCCTGCACATCATCGACGCTGAGCATTTCGCCCAATTTTACCCGATCCGGGGAATAGCGTGACAACAGCAGGTATTCTTTAATGGGTTCTTCATTTTGTTCGGCGCGGCGCGATTTGCTGGATAGTATGCCTAGCATACGATCTGAGTCCCGCACCGAAGAGACTTCTGGGTTGGTGACAATAAAGGCGTCGTCGGCAAAATACATGGCCAAATGAGCGCCTTTCTCAATGCCTGCCGGGGAATCGCACACGATATATTTAAAGTCTTTTTTCAGTTCATCTAAAATTTTGCCTACGCCTTCTTGGCTCAGTGCGTCTTTATCGCGGGTTTGCGAGGCGGGTAGGATGTACAGCTGGTCGCAGTTTTTATCTTTTATTAGTGCTTGGTTAAGGCTCGCTTCCCCGTTGATAACATTGACAAAGTCATAGACAACACGCCGTTCGCAGCCCATGATTAAGTCCAGGTTGCGCAAACCCACATCAAAATCGATGACTGCCGTTTTGTGACCTTTTTTTGCAAGTCCCATGGCTATGGCGGCGCTTGTCGTTGTTTTGCCAACGCCCCCTTTACCCGATGTTACGACTATGATTCGTGCCACACACAACCTCTCAAGAATAAATTAAGTTAAATGGCTTTAATGAATAAAGCCTGATTTTGTAAATAGATTTGGACGGATTGGTTAGG
>JBLRXA010000070.1:0-16723 GCA_047920955.1 Methylobacter sp.
CCTTGCATCAATGAATAGGCGCGGGATTCGGCAAAGGCTTTAATCTTATCGCTTATGCCTTGCAAATAGACGCTGTGCGGCGTTTCGATGGCTTTAATTTGCCCGACCAATTCCAGCATAAAACGGATGCCGCGTTTATATTGCAGATAGCCGTAGCCTTCTATCTCGTGCTCCTCGCGGGCAGTGCCAAACGAGCCGAGAAATTCGCCAAACAGCAATAAATAGAAGTTTTTTTCATTGTCTATAGCCTGTTGCACGATGCGTTCAAGCTGTTCTTTTAAGGCCGGATTAGCGCGCAATTCTGCAACCGCTTGCTGCTTGGCCTTAATCTGTTCCAAATCAGCGAGCGGCTGCACTAACGAACGATATAACACGCCCTGCCCGGCTATCGTCGACGCATGATTAACCGTGTCGAACAGCTCATCAACTTCAATGGTATTGAAAGACCGTTCATCAATCACGCCGTCGCCGGTTGCTAGCGGCAGGGTGGATTTAATCGTCGGCCAGCTACTATCTTGCCAGCTTTGTAAGAGTGTTTGCTTCATCGGTTGGCCTTTTTTATTAACGGGGTGTATCGCTTTGCTACAACGTCTGTTCAATCAGCTTAACTATAGCATCAACATGGCTATCCGAATCGTTCAGCGCCGCGATATAACGATATTCGGTACCGCCGGACTCAAGAAAAATCGACTTGTTTTCCATCGCGATTTCTTCCAGCGTTTCTAAGCAATCGACGGCAAAACCGGGACAAACCACATCGACGGTCTTAATGCCCTGCCCTGGCAGCGCCTCTAAGGTATCCACACAATAAGGCTTTAGCCATTGCGCCTTGCCAAAACGCGACTGGAACACAATCATCCACTGCTTTTGTTCCAAGCCCAATTTTTCGGCAATCAGCGCAGCGGTTTTATGACATTGATGGAAATAAGGGTCGCCCCATTTTGTCAGCTGTTCGGGCAAGCCGTGAAAAGACATCAATAACAGCTCGTTTTTGCCGTGTTCGCGCCAGCTTTGCTCAATGGATTCGGCCACGGCGGCGATGTAATGGCTGTGCTGGTGATAATCGCTGATAAAGTGAATGTTCGGCAAATGCTTCCACTGATTCAACTCTTTAATGACATCATCATAAATTGATGCTGTTGTGGTCGACGAATATTGCGGATACAGCGGCAGCACGATTAAATCATCAATCCCGGCCTGTTTAAAAAGCCTCAACTGCTTAGCGATCGACGGTTCGCCGTAGCGCATCACATGCTGGGTGGTGACGCCTTTGGCATTGAGCTTATCGCCAACCAATTCGGTTAATTGCCGGGTCAGGTAAATTAATGGCGAGCCTTTTTCGTGCCAGATTTTGCGGTAGGCTTTGGCCGATTTGCGGGGACGAAAAGGCAGCACAAAAAAGTGCAATATCACCCACCATAATGGCCGTGGCAGGTTGACCACACGCGGATCCCACAAAAAGGCACGAAGAAAGCGCCTAACTGCGGGTGTTGTCGGTGCCGTGGGCGAGCCTAAATTGGCCAGTAATACGCCGGTTTTTTTTGCTGTCATTGATTCGACTTTGCTCGCTAGGAAATTGGATTTAACGGTTAATCAGGTTTAAAAATTCCGAACGGGTGCTGATTTCCTTGCGGAAAGCGCCGGTCATCACTGATGTGGTCATTACCGAATTTTGCTTTTCAACGCCGCGCATCATCATGCACAAATGCTTGGCTTCAATCACCACCGCCACGCCGCGCGCGCCGGTTGCCAGCTCTATCGCATCGGCGATTTGTTTAGTCAGTTTTTCCTGAATTTGTAAACGGCGCGCATACATATCAATCACCCGCGCCACTTTGGACAAGCCCATAACTTTGCCGCGTGGCAGGTAACCAACATGACATTTGCCGATAAACGGCAGCAAATGATGCTCGCACAGGGAATACAGCTCAATATCTTTTACAATCACCATATCTTCGGTGTCGGCGCTAAAGATAGCCCCATTCAGCACTTCTTCCAGCGTTTTTTCGTAACCGTTGTTTAAAAATTTGAATGCCTTAGCCGCGCGCGCTGGCGTATCGATCAGACCCTCGCGGGTTAAATCCTCACCGACGGCTTCG
The DNA here is from genome assembly GCA_047920955.1 of Methylobacter sp. GTDB lineage: Bacteria > Pseudomonadota > Gammaproteobacteria > Methylococcales > Methylomonadaceae > Methylobacter_A. The sequence continues at coordinate 2,100 of JBLRXA010000070.1, forward strand.
ATAATCCTGGCAAAATGCTGTTCCATAAATTCCAATCTCTGTTATTAAAATAAAAATAGTGGGGGGCAGTATACAGTATGGCGTTGCCAATTTTAAAGCCTCGCCGTTTACCTACATCAGGCCTCCACGGACAGCAGAAATGATGTTGATAAGGCGATTTCCGAGAAAGAATATTTGGTGGTGGGTTAAATCTGTGATTACAGTTGATAAATTGGAGTGCAAACCTTGGTTTGCACCAGTACAAGCCGAGGCTTGTACTCCAACCACCCGATTTAACCCACCACCGAATATCTCTCAAATGGTGGCGGGGCTATAGAAAAACAGAGTCCACGCTTAACACAAAAAACACGAAAATTTCCTATTTTTCGCGCCTTTCGTGGACAATTATTTGGGTATTCTTTCAGGAAACAGCCTTATATCCCTGTAGGCAGCGCGTCCAAAATCACCTGAATGTCAGCGCCGGATTTACAGGCATTTTCGCTCAAATGCCGCCGCCAGCCGCGTGCGCCGGGTTCGCCATGAAAGAGCCCCAAAATATGCCGCGACACGCTGTGCAAACGCACACCGTCATCAAGCTGCTGCTGAATATAAGGTATTAGCAACTGCATAATCATGTCACGCGAACGAGGTTCTGCGGACGCGCCAAAAAATCGCCTATCGACATCGGCCAACAAATAGGGATTGTGATACGCCTCGCGGCCAACCATAACGCCGTCAACGTACTGCAAAATGGCTTCGGCTTGGTCCAATGTAGTGATGCCGCCGTTCAGAATAATCGCCAGTTGCGGAAAGTCCTGTTTAATCCGATACACCACATCGTAACGCAACGGCGGCACATCGCGGTTTTGCTTAGGTGACAGACCGCTCAACCAGGCTTTTCGGGCATGAATGATAAAAGTTTCACAACCAGCAGCGGCTACCGTCGCGACAAAATGCGCCAATTCTTCATAAGAATCACGCTCATCAATACCAATTCTCGATTTGACCGTGACCGGAATGGCAACCGCCTGTTTCATGGCCGCCACGCATTCGGCGACCAGCTCCGGTTCCGCCATCAGGCAAGCACCAAAACGGCCATTTTGCACCCGGTCGCTAGGACAACCGACATTCAGGTTGACCTCGTCATAGCCATAATCTTCAACCATTTTGGCAGAAAGAGCCAGATCATGCGGGTTGCTGCCGCCTAATTGAAATGCAAGCGGATGTTCTGCGGCGTCAAATTGCAAAAACCGGTGATGGTCGCCATGAATCAAGGCGCCGGTGGTGACCATCTCGGTATATAACAGCGCGTGTTGTGAAATCAGCCGGTGGAAATAACGGCAATGCCGATCAGTCCAATCGAGCATTGGGGCTATGGAAAATTTTGATGCTTTGTCAGTGCTGTGATTTTTATTGGCTTCTGTCATTTTTTGTTGCTTAATCCGGGTCGGTTTTCGGCTTATTGCCTGGCTATTTTCAGCGGTAAAAAGCCGGATACTGGGTCTAATTTTGCCATCTGTGCGCCATTATAGGGGATAGCCGCTGCCCTCCCCCGTTTTCTTTCAGTTACCATTGTGACCCGCGAGTGGTTATAATTGCCCGCACACAAAGTTGACCGCAGGGTTTATGCAATTATTTCAATGGTAATACTGAACGTAAAATATTTGGCTGGTTTCGCGATGATAAGCCGTGGCATTGGGCTTGGGGCTGACGGCGAACGATGAAAAGGTATAAACGTGTGCTGTCACGGCTGCTGCTGCTGTATATTTTGGGCGGGTGCATTGCCGTTGTCATAGCGGTGACCACTCTGGTCAAAAAAGAGGTGCGGACGTCCAAATATCAGGCGCAATATCTCTCGGAAATCAGCAAGCAGTTAAGCATGGAACTCAAGCCGGGGCGGAGTTCGGCGATACGCTACCCCAATCACGGCCCTTATGATCAGCGCCTCGGTTACACGGTGCTGGCAGACGAAATCGAGCGTTTGGAACAGCAGGGTTTCGGCGTCACTTCGCAGGCCGCAATCTCGCCGATGATGACCCGCCTGGTCGATGAATACGGTTTGTTCCCTATCTACCACGAAAAAACCCAGGCTGGCCTGCGCATTGTCGACCAAAGCGGCCAAACAATCTTCAATGCGACCTACCCCGCTTACGGCTATGCTGATTTTAACGCCATCCCGCCGCTGGTATTGAATACGTTGCTGTTTATTGAAAACCGCGAATTGCTTGATGAAACGCATACCACGGTTAATCCGGCGGTGGAATGGGATCGTTTGGGTTTTGCCGCGCTGCAAATGATGGCGAAAAAACTCGGCGCCAGCATCAATGTGCCGGGCGGCAGTACCTTGGCGACGCAATTGGAAAAATACCGGCATTCGCCCGACGGCTATACGGTGTCGATGGAAGAAAAGCTGCGGCAAATGGGCAGTGCCTCGTTGCGCGCCTATTTGCAAGGGCCGGATACGCTGGATATGAGGCGGCAAATCGCACTATCCTATTTGAACACCATGCCGTTGGCGGCAACGGCCAAACTGGGCGAGGTGCATGGCTTGGGTGACGGTTTGTCGGCCTGGTTCGGCGCTGATTTTGCCAAAGTGAACCGGATGCTCAACCCCGCCGAACCGGTAACGCCGCAACAGGCGCTGGCCTATCGCCAGGTGTTGAGCATCCTGTTATCGCAACGGCGGCCCTCTTATCTGTTGGGGGCTGGCTTTGACGCGCTGCAAAGACTGACCGACAGTTATTTGCGTATCTTGGCGGAACAGGGCGTCATTACCCCGGCCTTGCGCGACGCCGCATTAAAGGCTTCTGTTGTCCGCCTGCCCGCATCGGAACAAACACCCGCCAAATTTATGGTCGAGCAAAAAACGCAAAATGTGTTGCGTACCCGCCTGGCCAGAACGCTGGGGATCAAATCCAATTACGAGCTGGATCGTCTGGATTTAACCGTTAAAACCACGCTCGATTACAACACCCAACAAGCCGTCACCCAAGCCTTGCGCCAATTGAGCGAGCCGGATAAAGCCCGCGCCGCCGGTATAGTGGGCACCCGAATGCTCAATGATAATATTGACCTTAAGCCTATTGTCTACAGCCTGATGTTGTTCGAGCGCGGCGAACAAGGCAACCTATTACGCATACAAACCGATAATTACGACCAGCCGCTCGACATTAATGAAGGCATCCGCATCGATTTGGGTTCAACCGCCAAGTTGCGCACCATGGTGCATTATCTGGAACTGGTGGCTGAGATTTATCAGCACTATAAAGACCAACCGGCGCAGGCGCTCAGCAAGGTTGAGCTGCATCCACGCGACTATTTGTCGGCCTGGGTTATCCAGCAATTACGGGCGCAACCAAAAATAAACTTGCAGGATTTTCTGAATCAGGCACTAGACCGGCGTTATTCGGCCAGCCCCTACGAAGGCTTTTATACCGGCGGCGGTGTGCATACTTTCAATAACTTCAGTAAAGCTGATAACGGCAAAATCATGTCGGTGCGCGATGCCTTGCGCGACTCAGTCAACCTGGTGTTCATCCGGCTAATGCGCGATTTGGTCTATCATCACATGTATAAGCCCGAAGGCATTGCCAGATGGCTGGACATCCCGGATGATCCGCGCCGCACCGAATATCTGCAGCGTTTTGCCGACAAGGAAGGGCAAGTTTATTTAAGGCGTTTCTACGACAAATATCACGGCAAACCCGCCGAAGAAATTATGGAGTTGCTGACCCAACGGGTTTTTGCCAAACCGTCGCGCCTGACCATGCTATACCAGGCGATTTACCCGGACGCCGATGTGAATGCGTTAACGGCTTATTTGAATGCGCACTTGAGCGGCACGGCGCTCGGCGGCGAGGATGTTGAGCAGCTTTATTACAAATATTCGCCGGAAAATTTCGATTTGCAGGATCAAGGTTACATCACTAAAGTCCATCCGCTTGAATTATGGTTAGTCAGTTATCTGGTTCGGCACCCTGAGGCGACACGCGCCGAAGTCATTGCCGCCAGCGCAGAGCAGCGGCAAAATGTCTACCGCTGGCTGTTTAAAAGCAGCCGGAAAAACGCCCAGCAACGGCGCATTATGACCTTGCTGGAAAATGAAGCGTTTCAACAGATTCATACCGCGTGGGATCATGTCGGCTATCCGTTCGGCTCGTTGACGCCGTCTTATGCGACCTCCATTGGCGCGTCGGGCGACCGGCCTGCGGCATTGGCCGAACTGGTGGGGATTTTGCGTAACGATGGCGTCAGACTGCCGACTGTCCGCTTTGACAGCCTGCATTATGCCAAGGCGACGCCCTACGAAACCGTACTGGACAAATTGCCAGAGCAAGGCCAGCAGGTGCTGTTACCCGAAGTGGCAAGGGCTGCGCGCAGTGCGCTGATCGGCGTGGTCGAAGGCGGCACCGCAGGGCGCTTGCGCGGCGCCTATAAAGATGCCGACGGCAAAGCGTTGACAGTGGGCGGCAAAACCGGAACCGGCGACCATCGGCGGAAAATATGGCGGGCGGGCGGGCACCTGATTGATACCGTATTCATCAGCCGTGCCGCCGTGTTTACGTTTTTTCTCGGCGACCGATTTTTCGGGGTCATCACTGCGTATGTAGAAGGCCCGGAAGCCGAGCGTTATCACTTTACCAGTTCGGTACCGGTACAAATCATCAAGTTTCTGGAGCCGACGCTGGCGCCATTGTTAAACAAAGCGCCGGATAAAGACAATAAACCGGTTGTTGCCGAGTCCGCTGTAGATAAAAAAATAGAGCCCACGAACAGCACACAAGACACGAAAAAAAGCAGTAAAGATATACTTTAATTTTTTCGTAACTACTCGCCCTATTCTAATATTCGCTTCTAATGTTCAAAGCCAGCTTTGAACTCCGATAGCACGCTTTCTGGAGTCCAAAGCTGGCTTTGGACAGTAAGAATCGGCTTTGCGATTAACAAAAGGGGTAAGCAGTTACTTTTTATTTTGCTTATCCCCTCAAGGAAATTGTTATGTTTGAATCAGCAGAGCTCGGCCATAAGATAGACAAAGCCACTTACAACCTCGAAGTGCCCAAGTTGCGCGAGGCGCTGCTGGAGGCACAAATCGACCTGGCCAAATTGTCCAAATTCCCCGTTATTATTTTGATTGGCGGCCTTGATGGCGCTGGGCGCGGCGAAACCGTCAATTTGTTGAACGAATGGATGGATCCGCGTTTCATCCAAACTCATGGCATGGGCGAACCGTCTGACGAAGAACTTGACCGCCCGATGATGTGGCGGTTTTGGCGCGAGCTACCGCCTAAAGGCAAAATCGGCGTTTTTCTGGGCTCTTGGTACACTTGGCCGATTTTAAACCGCGTCACCGGAAAAACTAAGTCGGCCGAATTCGACCAAAGCATGGAACGCGCTAAGCGCCTGGAAAGTATGCTGGTTGAAGAAGGTGCGCTGGTGCTGAAGTTCTGGATGCACTTATCTAAAGACCGGCAGGAAAAGCGCCTGAAGCTGCTGGAGAAAAACCCGCAAACCCGCTGGCGGGTGACTGACCGCGACTGGGAGCATTTTAAGTTATACGACAAGTTCCGGGTCATCAATGAAAGCGTGATACGCCACACCAGCACGGCGCAAGCGCCGTGGACTATTGTCGAGGGTTACGATTCGAATTACCGTAATTTAACCGTAGGCCGGGTCATTCTCGACGCCATCAACAAACGCCTGGATGACGCCAACAACAAAATGGCGGAAGTCCATGCGCCGCCGCCCTTGCCCTCGATTGACCAGCTTAATATCCTAAAGACGCTCGACCTTAGCCAGAAGTTGGAGAAAAAAGAATTTAAGGATGAACTGGAAAAATATCAAGGCAAACTCGCCTTGCTGACACGCGAGGCCAAATTCAAAAAAATTACCGTCATTGCCATGTTTGAAGGTAATGATGCCGCCGGTAAAGGCGGCGCCATCCGTCGTATTACCAGTGCGCTCGATGCGCGCTGGTATAACATCATTCCGGTGGCCGCACCGACTGAAGAAGAACGCGCCCAGCCTTATTTGTGGCGATTTTGGCGGCACATTCCAAGACGCGGTCGGGTGACGATTTTCGACCGCTCCTGGTATGGCCGGGTCTTGGTTGAACGGGTTGAGGGCTTTTGCTCAAAAAGCGATTGGATGCGCGCTTACAGTGAGATCAACGATTTTGAAGCGCAGCTGGTGCGGCATAATATTGTGGTGGTCAAATTCTGGCTGGCCATCAGCAAGGACGAGCAACTCAACCGTTTTAACGAACGCGAAAAAATCGGTTTCAAACGCTTCAAGATTACCGATGAAGACTGGCGCAACCGCGAAAAATGGGATGATTATGAACAAGCGGTCTGTGATATGGTTGACCGCACCAGCACCGAAATTGCGCCGTGGACACTGGTGGAAGCCAATGATAAACGCTTTGCCCGTATTAAAGTGCTCAAAACCTTATGCCAGCAGATTGAAGCGGCGATGGAAAAAAAATAGAACATGGAATAGGACGGCGGTGACAAAATTTTTTCGTGCTTTTTGTGCCTTTCGTGGACAATGCCTGCTTTGCTAACTGCCGAGCAGGTACACGCTATGCCCACATCCCGTCCTAGTCTGACTCAACTGGAAATGCGCGGTAATTTCATCAACCGCCATATCGGCCCTAATCCCCAGCAAACTAAAGACATGCTGGCGGCGTTGGGCATCAGCGAGTTGGAAGACATTATCGGGCTGGCCATTCCGGCCAATATCCTCAACCATGAGCCGTTAAAACTGACCGAAACGGTCAGCGAACGTGCGGTGATCAAGCATCTGCGCAACATGCGCGAACGCAATAAAGTGTTCACCTCGATGATCGGCATGGGTTATTACGACACTATCATGCCTGCAGTCATCAAGCGCAATGTCCTGGAAAATCCCGGCTGGTACACGGCTTACACGCCTTATCAGGCCGAAGTCAGCCAAGGGCGGCTGGAAGCGCTGCTCACTTTTCAACAAGTCATTATCGACCTGACCGGCATGGCGCTGGCCAATGCCTCCTTGCTTGATGAAGCCACGGCGGCGGCGGAAGCGATGACCATGTCGCGGCGCTTGTCCAAGAGCCCTGCCAACGGCATTTTTGTCGATCAGGACTGTCATCCGCAAACTATTGCCGTGATACAAACCCGCGCCCGTTCCTTGGGTTATGAGGTTATTGTCGGCGATCCTTATCACGATCTGGAACAACACGATTTTTTTGCGCTGCTGTTGCAATATCCCGGCGGCAAAGGCGAAATAAAAGACCTAAGCACGGCTACTGCGATAGCTCAAGCCAAAGCGGCGCTAGTCACGGTAGCGGCAGATTTGCTGGCGCTGGTATTGCTTAAAGCGCCTGCCGAATTCGGCGTCGATATTGTAGTCGGCAACTCCCAGCGTTTTGGCGTGCCGATGGGTTACGGCGGCCCCCATGCCGCGTATTTCGCCACCAAAGACGAGTACAAACGCTCGGTGCCCGGCCGCATTATCGGCGTGTCCAAAGACAGCCACGGCCAGCTGGCCTTGCGCATGGCGCTACAAACCCGCGAGCAGCATATCCGCCGGGACAAGGCCACCAGCAATATCTGCACATCGCAGGTGCTGCTGGCGGTGATTGCCGGATTTTATGCGGTTTATCATGGCGCCGAAGGCTTGCGCCTGATTGCCGGTCGGGTGCATCGTTACACGCAAATTCTGGCGGCAGGCATCACGCAATTAGGCCATCAGGTGCTGAGCGAGTGCTATTTTGACACTCTGGTCATCAGCACTCCGAACCGGGCGAAACGCATAGCCGCAAGGGCCGCAGAAGCCACTATCAACCTGCGTGTGATTGATGCCGACCATATCGGCATCTCGTTGGACGAAACCACCACGCGGAGCAATTTAAGGGAGGTCTGGCAGGTGTTTGCAGCGTCCACGGCAGACCTGCCCGATATTAATGCCTTGGATGCAATCGTCGGCGAATGTATCCCGGAAGCCTTGTTACGCAATGACCAAATCCTGCAACATCCGGTATTCGAGCGTTACCATTCGGAAACCGAGATGATGCGTTATATGCGCCGTTTGGCACGACGCGACATAGCACTAGACCGCTCGATGATACCGCTCGGTTCCTGCACCATGAAGCTGAACGCCGCCACCGAAATGCAGACCATTTCCTATTATGAGTTCAACGCCGTGCATCCGTTCGCGCCGCTGTACCAGACCCACGGCTACCAACAAATGTTTGCAGAACTGGAAGACATGCTCTGTGATCTGACCGGCTTCGATGCGTTTTCGCTGCAACCTAACGCCGGTTCCCAAGGCGAATACACCGGTTTGTTGGTCATCCGCAAATACCATGAAGTGCGCGGCGAGGCGCAACGCAATATCTGCCTGATTCCCGCCTCCGCGCACGGCACCAATCCGGCCAGCGCCACCATGGCGGGGCTTAAAGTCGTGGTGGTGGCTTGCGATGACAACGGCAATGTCAGCCTGGACGATTTGCGCGCCAAAGTGGTTGAATATCAGGACACGTTGGCGGCGCTGATGATTACCTACCCGTCCACGCACGGCGTGTTCGAGCAGGCGTTCCGGGAAATCTGCGACTTGATCCACCAGCACGGCGGGCAGGTTTATCTGGATGGCGCCAATTTTAATGCATTAGTGGGTTTAAGCCGTCCCGGTAAAATCGGCGCCGATGTCGCCCACCTTAACCTGCATAAAACCTTCTGCATTCCACATGGCGGCGGCGGACCCGGCGTAGGGCCGATAGGTGTAGGCGCGCATTTGGCGCCGTTTCTGCCCGATCATCCGGTCGTCGAAGGCGTCAATCCGGCCAAAAACAGACACGGCACCATCGGCACCGTGTCCGCAGCACCCTGGGGTTCGGCCAGCATCTACACCATTTCCTGGGCCTATATCGCGATGATGGGCGCCGCCGGTTTGAAACGCGCAACCTTGACTGCCATTTTGAACGCCAATTACATTGCCAAACGCCTGGCCCCGCATTACCCGATTTTATACACCGGCAAAAACGGCTGGGTCGCACATGAGTGCATTATTGATTGCCACGAATTTAAAAAGACCGGTAACGTCAGCGTCGAAGACATTGCCAAACGCCTCATTGATTACGGTTTTCATGCGCCCACGGTAGCATTCCCGGTCGCCGACACCTTGATGATAGAACCGACTGAAAGCGAAGATAAAGCCGAGATCGACCGCTTCTGCGATGCCTTAATCGCCATCCGCGATGAAATCAAGGCGATAGAAACCGGCGCGGCCGATGCCGAAAACAATCTGCTGCATAATGCGCCGCACACGCACCGTTTATTGCTGGAAAAATGGACGCTGCCTTATTCAAAACAACAGGCCTTTTTTCCGAACAACGACCAGCATGACGATAAATATTGGCCGCCGGTTGGGCGTATCGATAATGTTTACGGAGACCGGCATGTGTTTTGCAGTTGTCCGCCGATCGAAGCCTTTAATTCAGATTAATCAGGAGTAAAAAAATGCTGACCATCCTGCAACTGCCTGTGTTGAATGACAACTACATTTATCTGCTTCACGATGCCGAATCGGGCGATACAGCGGCAATCGACCCCGCTGTTGCCCAGCCGGTGCTGGAGGTTTTGGCAAAAAACAACTGGCGTTTAAGCCATATTCTGAACACCCATCATCACGGCGATCATGTCGGCGGCAATCTGGAGCTGAAACAACAAACCGGCTGCACAGTGATTGCGGCACTTGCCGACCAACCGCGCATCCCTGGCCTCGATCGCGGCGTTAAGGACGGCGATGTAATCATGCTAGGCCAGCATTCGGCGAAAGTCATTTCAACCCCCGGCCACACCAGCGGCCATATTGTTTATCATTTTTCAAACGACAACGCGCTATTTTGCGGGGACACCTTGTTTGTGATGGGCTGCGGCCGCTTGTTTGAAGGCACTGCGGAACAGATGTGGCACTCGCTGCAGATATTAAAAGCGTTGCCAGCAGTCACCCGAATTTATTGCGCACATGAATACACACAAGCCAATGGCCGGTTTGCGTTAACGGTAGAACCCGGAAACTTGCAGTTACAGCAACGCATGGCGCTTATCAATCAGCTCAGGGCGAAGCATCTGCCGACAGTGCCATCAACGATAGGGCAGGAATTGGCGACTAATCCATTTTTCAGGGAGGACAGTTTGGCATTGCAGGAAGCGGTGCAGATGACCAGCAAAAATCCACTGGAAGTTTTTGCCAAGGTCAGAAAGTTAAAGGACGAATTTTGATTAGACAGCGGAAGCAATAATGTGGGAGCGACGTGGGCGTCGCTCCCACACTCGGAATCAACCCTTAGGCCGCATGTGCGGAAACAACAATACATCGCGGATTGACGGCGCATCGGCAAACAGCATGACCAGACGGTCAATGCCGATGCCCTCGCCTGCCGTCGGCGGCATACCATGTTCCAGTGCGACAATATAGTCCGCATCAAAATGCATGGCTTCAATATCACCGGCTTCTTTTTCTTCGACCTGTTTTTGGAAACGCGCGGCCTGATCTTCGGCATCGTTCAGCTCAGTAAAACCGTTGGCGATTTCGCGCCCGCCGACAAAAAACTCAAAACGGTCGGTGACATGCGGATCGTTATCATTGCGCCGTGCCAACGGCGACACTTCAACCGGATAGGCGGTGATAAAAGTCGGGTTCATCAAGCGGCTTTCGACGGTTTTTTCAAATATCTCGATCTGGATTTTGCCCAAACCGTAACCGTCCTTGACCGGAATATTCAGCTTGTTGGCGACTTCAACAGCGGCCTCGCGGCTGGCAAGATTTTCCGCCGTCAACTCCGGGTTAAAATGCAGGATCGACTCGACCACGGTCATGCGCTCGAACGGCTTGCCGAAATCGTATTGTTCGCCTTGATAAGTAATCTCGGTTTGCCCCAACACTTCAAGCGCCACGCCGCGCAGCATGGCTTCGGTCAAATCCATCAAATCGCCATATTCCGCGTAAGCCTGATAAAACTCTAGCATGGTAAATTCGGGGTTATGCCGGGTCGATAAACCTTCGTTGCGGAAATTGCGGTTGATTTCAAACACCCGCTCAAAACCACCGACCACTAGGCGCTTTAAATACAATTCCGGCGCAATACGCAGATACAGTTCCATGTCCAGCGCGTTATGAAAAGTGGTAAAAGGACGCGCCGTTGCTCCGCCGGGAATCATTTGCATCATCGGCGTTTCAACTTCCAGGAAATTGCGCTCGATCAGGAATTGGCGAATATACGCGACGACCTTGGAACGGATCAAAAAGGTGTTGCGCGATTGCTCGCTCATAATCAAATCCAGATAACGCTGACGGTATTTGATTTCCTGATCGGCAATGCCGTGAAATTTTTCCGGCAACGGACGCAAAGCTTTGGTCAGCAGGCGAATATCGTCAACCTTGACGCTAAGTTCGCCGGTCTGTGTCTTAAACAACACACCTTCCGCGCCGACAATATCGCCTATATCCCACTTTTTAAACTGCTCGTTATAAAAGCTTTCAGGCAACGCATCGCGGGTCACATACAGCTGCATTTTTCCGGACATATCCTGAATATGCGCAAAACTGGCCTTGCCCATTACCCGCCGCGTCATCATCCGACCGGCCAGTTTGACCCGCAACGGTTCTGCTTCGAGTTCTTCCTTGGATTTTTCGCCGTATTCGGCCAGCAATTCGCCCGCCACCACATTGCGGCGGAAATCAGTAGGAAAAGCAATACCGCCGTTTTCGCGCAATTCGTTTAATTTGCTGCGGCGTTGTTTGATTTGTTCTTGTTCGTCTTGTTCGATTTCGGACATGGTTTAAAATTGGTATAGTTGTACATTCATTTCCTATTCATTAGGTTTTGAAATGCAAGGCAGCTGAATCTGGAATCCATTATCAGACTATTTAATATTTAAATATGTTGCTATCATAATTTAACGTTGCAAGTTTACATTTGAAGCGTTTAATACAAGAGGATGTGAAGCTTCTTCAGTGATCGTATTTGCAATTACAACGTCAGCAATCAATTTTGATATTGTTTTATTAACCTGAAATACAGTTGCATCTACCAGAACTATATTCTCCGGCAATACAATCTCGGAAAACAAGGTATTATCCTCGTGTGTTCGGACTAAAATAGCGCATATAGCATTCTTGGATTCAGCAGCTTTAGCTAATTTTTTTGCTGCGTCAAAAAGATGTTCTCCTTTTCTCTGAATCCTAATTGGAACAGGTGAATTACCAATCGAAATCTTTAAAAACGCATCAATTCCGGCGTTGCGCTGAACCGGCACAATATCCAATCCTCCCAAAAGTGCTAATGCTTCGCTGTCGACATTTACATAAGCAGCCCGTCCTTTTTTCATCAATGCCGATTCAGTTTTTTCGAGTGAGACTAATCGACGCTTCGCTAATTCCACAGCTTCCTCAGAACAATCCATACCAATTGAACGCCGTCCAAGAATTTTTGCTGCCACCAGCGTTGTGCCACTACCACAAAACGGATCAAGCACTAAATCACTAGGTTCAGTAGAAATTTCTATAATCCTTTCAAGAAGCAATATTGGCTTTTGAGTGGGATATCCAGTTCTTTCTTTTGCTTTTGGATTAAGAAAAGGGATTTCCCAAACATCACTAAGAGGAACCCCTTTCTTTACACCACCATATAAATTTTCGCCATTCTCATTAGTGGCATAAGAAGAAACTCCAAATTCATCTCTGGCACGAAGTTGCAAAATTTGATCAACGTTTGTTGTTTCAGAGTAGGGACAATAAATGCGATTAAATTTAAATCGTTCCGTTTTGGAGTAGAAAAAAATAGTTTGATGTGCTGGCATTAAACCCTTCGCGGAATTAGACCAACGACGGTAAGTCCAAATGATTTCTGATCTGAATTGACGCTCACCAAACACCTCATTTAACAGGCCGCGCAACAAAAAATTACTGTTTTTGTCGCAATGGACAAATATTGAGCCAGTATCCTTTAAAAGCCGATGAATTTGCCTTAGTCTATCTTCCATGAATTCAGCATACTCACTGAGCCCATTCCAAACATCACTAAAACTGAATTTTTGCGTTCTATCTCGATTAATTGCTGAGTGATGTCGATTGGTAAAAAAGGGTGGATCAAGATACACCATATCAATCGTAGAGCTCTGCATTCCCCTCATTTTAGCAAGAGAATCGCTAAGTATAACTTCACTAGAAACTTGACTCATTGTGCTGACGCTGTCCGTTCAATAGCAATTTCTTCGAGAATAGCCATGAGGTTAATGGTGGTCTTTTGACTTACATAGCTCCATGCTGCTTCCCCGCAATAATATTCTCCACCAATGCCTTGATAAAGTGTTTTTAACGTTTCCTGAATACGAATAGCCTGAGCCCTATTAGGATAGTAAAACATGACACGGATGGGTGTGTAGCCAGCATCAGAAATCACTTTAATGCGCGTATGTTCTTTAGAGATGTGATCTCCGTCAGTCGTTGCATCTTTCCACTTAATTTCAAGCGCATCATTTCCAACTAAACAATCTATTTCAAATGTTTTTGGACGCAACCCTTGAGTATTTGGGATTCGCAATGAATCTGAATGAGGAAATGCATCCTTAAAGCAGAGTTTTGTAGCCTGTTCAAGAAATGAACCCGCATATTTGTATAGAAATCGACCTTTGTTCTGATAGACATCAATCAGATGTCCCTCCTCTTGCTGGACACCAAGAACCCGGTAAACCAAATAATGTGAAACATCATCTAGTTGCATTTCGACAACTCGATCATCAGTCACTTTTTTCAAGCGTTCCGCGTATTGATCAGCGAGCAATTTTATTTTTTCTTTTGTTGTCATAATGCTCCAATGAAGCTTGTTAAGTGAATTACAAAATCTTGCTCTGCAGTTAAAGACTAAGAAGCCTACAACCCACTCTTCAAACTAGCCTCAATAAACTGATCCAAATCGCCATCTAAAACCGCCTGGGTATTGCCGGTTTCAACACTGGTGCGCAAATCTTTGATCCGAGATTGGTCCAACACATAGGAACGAATCTGGCTGCCCCAGCCGATATCCGATTTGGTATCTTCCAAGGCCTGCGCCGTTTCGCTGCGTTTGCGCATTTCCAGTTCGTACAATTTGGCTTTCAATTGCTTCATCGCGGTGTCGCGGTTTTTATGCTGCGAACGGTCGCTTTGGCATTGCACGACGATGCCGGTCGGGTTGTGGGTCATACGCACGGCCGATTCGGTTTTGTTGATATGCTGGCCGCCCGCGCCGCTGGCTCGGTAGACATCGACACGTATATCGGCGGGATTGATGTCGATGTCTATATCGTCATCGATTTCCGGCGACACGAATACCGACGCGAACGAGGTGTGACGACGATTGCCGGAATCGAACGGCGATTTTCTAACCAAGCGGTGTACACCGGTTTCGGTGCGCAGCCAGCCAAACGCGTATTCGCCTTCAAACTTGATGGTGGCGCTTTTGATGCCGGCCACATCGCCTTGCGACTCTTCGATTAATTCGGTTTTAAAGCCTTTACGCTCGCCCCAGCGCAAATACATGCGTTCGATAATCGATGCCCAATCCTGCGCTTCGGTGCCGCCGGAGCCGGACTGTATATCCAAAAAGGCATTATTGGCATCCA
>JBLRXA010000071.1:0-16618 GCA_047920955.1 Methylobacter sp.
GTTGCGGTTTCATCGTCTAATTCTAAGGTCATCATGAGCGATTCTCACAGGTTATAAATGTTTAGCGAAAATATTGGGGTTCTTAACTGATAGATTTCTATTATTCAATTACCCAGTTTTCAAGTTTTAAATCAATAACTCTCTCAAACTCGCGTAGATTATTTGTCACTAGCGTGGCGTTTAAATTTAATGCGTGGGCGGCAATTAGCATATCCATATTACCTATCGGCATTCCTTTGGTTTTTAAATCTGCCCTGATATGGGCATAAATAACTGCCGCTTTTTTATCCCAGTTTTGTAAGGTGGTAAGGGCAATAAATTCTTCCAATTGGTTTTTTCTTGCCGTTTGTAAATGTTCAGGACTCAGGGTAACGCCAGAACACAGTTCAGCATAAACAATCGCAGAAATATAAATTTTTTCGCTTTGATTAAACTTTTCCAACAAATAAAGCGGACGCTTTTTTAAAATATAAACGCAAATGTTGGTGTCCAGCATGAGCATTAATAAAACGCCCGTTCTTGCGGTATGTCGTTATCTCTTTCTGCGAGAAAATCATCATCAAAAACGCTTTTAGATGCAAAAAATTTATCCCACTTCCTAGTCAATGGTTTGGTATTGTCTTCATACATGACTATCACTTTTGCATGAGTTGCTGTTACGTCATCGGGCAATTTCAAATGAATTTCATGATTTTGGGTAATGACTGCACTCAATTCTATAGCTTGCATGGTTAACCCTCTTTTTGATAGCGATTACATTTTATGCGTAGTCAGATTATGCCCTGCTTCTTTATAGTGCCGATAACGATCTCTACCTCCGGCTTTCGTCGCTTCGCTGTTATCCAATATTTCCAGCACCCGTTCAGCATTGGCACACTGTGAGGATAAATTAATCACGGTTTTTTGCCACTGTGCGGGTGCGGGGAGTGGGCCGATTAATACTTGTTCAAGCGCGGGAATATCGCCTGTATAAAGCTGGTGCGGTATAAAACTGCCTGCCCTGAACGTCCAGAGCAGGTCGTCTATGGCCTGGCTTTGCTCCGCGTCATCAGTCAACACATAACAAAATTGGCCGCTATGATAGACTTTTTCGATCAGTTTGCAGGCGAACAGATAGCGCTCTTTTAGCGATTCAGTCGGTAGCACATAAAAGCTGACTTCAGTCACTTTTTTGCGCGCGGTCAAGCAGGTATTGGCTTAATAACGGCACTGGGCGGCCGGTCGCGCCTTTGGTTTGCCCGGTGCGCCAGGCGGTACCGGCGATGTCCAGATGCGCCCAGCGGAATTTTTCGGCGAACCGCGCCAGAAAACAGGCGGCGGTAATGGTGCCGGCGTCTTTGCCGCCGACGTTGGCCATATCGGCGAAATTGGATTTAAGCTGTTCCTGATAGTCTTCCCACAGCGGCAAACGCCAAACACTGTCATTGGCGGTTTCAGCGGCTGCATTCAAGTCGTTGCACAAGACGTCATCGTTACCGAGCAGACCGCTGGCGACACGGCCTAAAGCCACCAGACAGGCGCCGGTCAGGGTGGCCAGGTCGATAACCACTTCGGGATTGTAGCGTTCGGCATAAGTCAAGGTGTCGCACAACAGCAGGCGGCCTTCGGCGTCGGTGTTCAGCACTTCGATGGTTTTGCCGGACATGCTGGTCAAAATATCGCCGGGTTTGTTGGCATCGCCATCGGGCATATTTTCCGAGGACGGAATCAGGCCGATAATGTTCAGCGGCAGTTGCATTTGCGCAGCGGCAAGCAAGACGCCCAGCACGGTAGCGCCGCCGCACATGTCGTATTTCATTTCGTCCATGCCGGCAGCGGTCTTTAATGAAATGCCGCCCGCATCGAAAGTCAGGCCTTTGCCGATTAGCACGATAGGTTTGGCGTTTTTCTCGCCGCGTTGGTAATCCAGCGTTATTAATTTTGCCGGTTGGCGACTGCCCCGCGACACTGACAACAAAGCGCCCATGCCCAACGCCGCCATATCGGATTCTTCGAGTATTTTGACGGTCAGGCTGTCGTATTGCTTACCCAGCTCCAGTGCTTGTTCGGCAAGAAAAGCCGGTGTACAAAGGTTGCCCGGCAAATCGCCCAAATGTTTGGTTAAGGTCATGCCTTCGGCGATAGCCTTGCCCTGCAACAAGCCGGAATGCGCCAAAGCGCGCTCGTTTTCCGGTGCGGCAATGGCGATTTTTTCCAGCTTTATTTCAGTATCTTTATCCAATTTTGTGTGGGTGAATTGATAAGCAACGTCGTTAAACACTTCGATAATATGCCGTGATTTCCATTGCCAATCGCGATCGATAACCGCACATTCGGCCAGACAGCAAACGACCGATTTTATCTGCGTTTTTCTCAGGCTATTGATGGCGGCCTGCAGGGCTTTTTTGTAGTTTTTGCCGGTCAAAGGCACGTTTTCGCCCAATCCAACCAGCAAAATGCGTTCAATTTGAGTGTGCGGCACGGCGTTGATTAACACCGTTTCGCCATTTTTGCCGCTGATGTCGCCACGGCTGAGGATGTTATTAATCAGGCCTTGGCTGCTGTTATTAAGGGCAAATGCTGACGGGCTGAGCTGATGGTCTTGATAAACGCCGACAATCATACAATCACATTGCAGTTCTTCTAATGGCGCGGTTTCTATTGAATAGTCCATAATTTACCCTTTTTTTTGCGGAACGGAGAACACTCTATAAACTGAGCGGTTTTGGATGATTATACAACACAACGATTGATTTTTGATGGTGGGGCTGATAAACGGCTGGCAAATTTTGCCTTGGACTGTGACAACAATGAGTTATTTCCAACGATGTTGTTTCCTATAAAATAGGCGGCTATTTTAAGGTTTGACGCTCTGTTTTTGTTGCACCACACACGTTTCTGATAGGAGATAGGCTTGGAAGTGAATTTGAATAAAGGCTATAAAGCCGGGCGGCGCAAAATAATCACTGTTTTCGACAGAATGGTGGCGTCCGATTTGTTAAGGACGCTGCTGGCCGTTTGGTCGGTGATTGTGGTGATTATCGTCAGCCGCCAGTTCATCAGGATTCTCGACAAGGCGGTTGAAGGCCAAGTCTCCAACCAAACCTTAATGACGGTGCTGGGTTTAAAAACAGTGATCGCCAGCGCCACATTTTTACCGGCGGCTTTGTTTATGGCGGTGTTGATGGTTCTCGGACGCATGTACCGGGATCAGGAAATGTCGGCAGTGGCCTCAGCCGGGGGCGGTTCGGGAACAGTCTACCGGGCGGTATTTTTGCTGGTGTTTCCGCTCAGCATGGTGTCGGCAGGCTTGTCCTTGTATGTGTCGCCGTGGGCGGAAGCGATGATGGACCAAATCATGCACCAAGATAAAGAATCGGCCGATCTTAGGGGCATTGCCGCCGGAAAGTTCAGCGAATACAGCCATGGCGATTTGGTCTTTTATGTGGAAAAAATCGATGCCAACAAAAAAATGCAGCAGGTTTTTGTCCAGCACCGGCAAGGCAGCCGCCTAGCGATTATTAATGCCGAATCAGGCCGACTGGAGGATTTGCCTGACGGGCGCTATGTTATTTTAGAACATGGCGAACGCATACAGGGACAGCCAGGCGCCTTGGACTATACGCTTGAGCAGTTCGCCGAATATGCGGTGCGCGTCGACAGCAAAGAATCGAGCGTCAATTTCGGCAGGGGCGCAATCGCCAGTGCTGAATTGATGCGTTCCGAA
This sequence comes from Methylobacter sp., assembly GCA_047920955.1. GTDB lineage: Bacteria > Pseudomonadota > Gammaproteobacteria > Methylococcales > Methylomonadaceae > Methylobacter_A. Next base: position 3,707 of record JBLRXA010000071.1, read on the forward strand.
CAAATAACCGACGTTGCCGAATTGCAACGCCGGTTTTCCATTCCGGTCGGCGTCATGCTGCTGACGTTTATCGCCGTGCCTTTGGCGCAGATGTCACCTCGCGGCGGCGTTTATGGCAATATGCTGGTGGGCTTTTTGATTTATTTTAGTTACGGCAACCTGATCCGCGTCAGCCAAAGCTGGGTCATGAACCAAACCATCCCGCCGTGGCTCGGCGTTGTCGGTATCAATACGCTGTTGCTGCTGATAGGCGGGGTGTTGTTGGCCAGGCTATACGGCTGGCAATGGCTGCTGCTGAAAATCAAACAAAAGGTGGCCGTGTGAATGTCTTAACCGCTTATATCGTCAGGGAAATATTAAAAGGCTCGTTTATTGCTGTCTTATTATTATTGACCTTATTCAATTTGTTCACTTTTAGCGACCAGCTCAAGGATTTGGGCGTAGGCAATTACGGCCTAAAGGAAATTTTTTATTATTTGGCGCTGACCTCCCCTACCGTCTTTTATGAACTGATGCCCGCATCGGCGTTACTGGGCAGCCTGTTTATCCTGGGCGCGATGGGCAATAACCGCGAACTGATTGCGATGCAAGCGGCGGGGTTGTCTATTTTCGGCATTATCCGCGCAGTTTTGCTGGCGGGCGCGATTTTGGTGGTCATTTCGATTTTGGTCGGCGAATTTATTGCGCCGGTCACCGAGCGGGCGGCACGTGTGCTCAAAGTCACCGCCCAAAATGAACAGGTGGTGATGGATGCCAAATACGGGCTGTGGCTGCGCGAAGGCAAGATGTTCATTAATGTCCGAAAAATACAGGACGACGGTAGCCTATCCGACATCAGCATTTACGAAATTGATGAGCAGCGCCGCTTGCGTTATTCAACCCATGCCGAAACGGCGGTTTTTCAAGGCAATCAGCAATGGAAGCTGGAACAAATCCGGCAATCGGTTATTTCGACAGAGCAAATGGGCGCCATCCATTACGATCAACAGGTCTGGAAATCAAGCGTTGCGCCGGATTTGCTGAAAATTGTGGTGGTTAATCCGAACAATTTATCCCTGTATGATCTGGCGATGTATATCGACTTTTTGAAGAGCAACCACCAAAAATCGCATGAATTTGAGCTGGCTTTCTGGGGGCGCGTGGTCAATCCGCTCATCGTTTTTGTCATGTTACTGGTGTCCGCGCCTTTCGTTATCGGCGTTAAACGCGGCGTTAATGTGGGCGGACGGATGATGATAGGTGTTGTCATCGGCATGGGCTTTAACATCATTGATAAAATCGTCGGCCATATCGGCTTGATTTACGACCTTAACCCGCCGCTGATGGCTTTCGCGCCGAGCTTGACCGTGCTGGTGCTGGCGCTGTGGGCGTTAAAGCGGGTTCAGGCATAGCGCGGCAAGGCATCTGTTTTTGGTCGTCATGGCGGATAAAAGTCTATTAATTATCAAGTGCCTTCATGGCGTCGTTAATCTGCTGTTTGGCTTCATACAGCAAATTGAGAGAATGTTCGGGGGAAAGTGCGAAATTCTTTAACTTACTGGCGGCAGGGATAGAAGTGATAGTCGGCAGTTCGGATGCGCCTTGCCCAATTTTGCTGTGCAGGCGGGACAGCACTACAATATCGGTTAAGTTCAGTTCTTCGCCATGGTTTTGATACCAATCATCGGAATAAAGCGGCACTTTAAGAAAATCGTCAGAAAACCCCCAGTCGAGCAAAATCTTGTAGCCTACCGGCCCCTTGACGCAAGGCAGGGCAAGCCCGATGTCGGTCTCGCTGCAATAATCCTTAGGCAGCTTAGCGGCGAAACTTAAAAACGGCACCGCACCGATGTCGCAAACCAGTCCAGCCAGTAATGCCTCTTGCGGATTATACTGTTTAGTGGTCGCCGCCAAAACATGGCTGAGGGTGGCGATATGGAGGCTTTGTTTCCAGATTTTATCGGCGCATTTATTGACCAGTTGTGAATTGCTTTTAAAAATGCGCCCAAGGCTTAAGCCAATGACCAAATTACGCGCGGCATTTAAACCGATACGGTTGACCGCCTCAAGGCAACTTTTCGCCGGAGTCGTGCTGACATAAAGCGGGCTGTTGGCCAAGCCAATTAATTTAGCGGATATGACCGGATCGAGTTGGATGATTTTTACCGCATCGGCAATGCCGATGTCTTGCTGCATGGCGTGTTGCAATTTAACCGCAATACCAGGTAACGACGGTATCTCAAGTTCTTCATTGAGATAATAGTGGGCAAAACTGTTCAATAATTTATTTTTGGCCAATTCGCCAGGGATAACCAGCTTTGACTGTTCCGATAGCGGGGCATATTTGCTGGACATGATTTTTTGCGAAACCCGCAGCACACTGACCCGGGTTTTTGAAATCGCCGTGGTCGTGTGTTTGGAGCCGCTGGAAAGCGGGAATTTGGCTTTTCCAGTGCCTGACGCTATTTCATAAGTTTTGCCCTGTTCGTCCGATAAAGAAATGGTGCCGTCGAGCAAATACAACGCCGAATCGGTCCGTTCACCGGCATAAAACAAGGCTGTTTTTTCAGGGAATATTTCCGACTTGAGGCCGGAAGCGAAAGCCGACAGTTTTTCACTGTCGTAATTGCGGATAGGGAAAAGCCCTTTTAAAACCTCTATCGATACGTCATCGCCAACGATAGCGTCTATGCTGCGGGTCAGTGGCGCATTTTTTTTATCTTTAAGAAAACTAGTTAAAAGCGACATGTTTAGTTTTTTAAGAATTGAGTGAAATGAGTTAGCATAATAATACTATAGCGTCTAAATTGTATGCGAGAAACGTGACGTAATTGGCATTTTTTTCCACTAGCCACTGCATTTCCCTTGTTTATTAAGATAGTCTAAATATCGGCAAACGCGGGGCATTGTTATAAAAAACCGAATTAAATAGAAAGGGGACGTGTAATGGCGGTCAGAGAATTTAACAATAAGCAGCCAAAAATCGGCAAATCGGTCTTTATCGATGACAGCGCCGTCGTCATTGGCGATGTCACCTTGAGTGACGATGTGTCGATATGGCCGACAACGGTAATCCGGGGCGATGTCGAACGCATCACCATCGGCGAAGGCACTAATGTGCAAGACGGCTCGGTGCTGCACGTCACGCATGCCGGAAAATATACCGCGCAAGGCTACCCCTTAACCATCGGCAAGGGCGTCACCATTGGCCATAGGGCGGTGGTCCATGCCTGCACTGTCGGCGATTATTGCCTGATCGGAATAGGCGCCATTGTTATGGATGGCGCGGTCATTGAAGATTATGTGATGCTCGGTGCGGGCGCACTGGTGCCGCCGGGAAAAAAGCTGGAAAGCGGTTATCTTTATGTCGGCGTCCCCGCCAAACAGGCCAGACCGTTAAAGGAGTCCGAAAAAGAGTTTTTGCAATATTCATCGAGGCAATATATTCAGTTAAAAAATGAGTATTTGAAAAGCTCGCCTTCTGCCCTTTAAATCCGCCGTTCCGAATTTAACAACTCGATCACAGGCCGGGTTCGTGGGCGAACGCCGCGCCAGATAAAAAAGGCTTCCGCCGCCTGCTCTACCAGCATTCCCAATCCGTCCAGACTTTTTGCCGCATGATTTTCCAGCCCCCAACGTACAAAAGCGGTCGGCTCGTTGCCGTAAGCAAGATCGTAACAAGCCCCCCCTTCAGCCAATAAACCTGCGGGCAATGGCGGCAATTGCCCGCTCAAACTGGCTGAGGTGGCGTTTAAAATCAAGTCGAATGGCTGCTGATCTAAAGCATCGAAACCGCAGCCGGAAAGCGCCCCTTTACCCTGAAATTCTGCCGCCAACTTAAACGCTTTGTCAGCGGTACGGTTGGCGATAACCAGGCTTTGCGGGGCTTGCTCAAGGATGGGCGCCAGAATGCCGCGACTGGCGCCGCCCGCGCCCAGAACCAGTATGCGGATGCCGGATAAGCGGATGGCATGATTAGCCGTTAAATCCGTGACTAACCCGACGCCGTCGGTATTGTCACCCAGAATGGCGCCGTCCGTTTGCAGCGCCAAGGTATTGACGGCCTTACTTAGCTGGGCGCGTTCGGTCCTATAGTCGGCATAGCTCCAAGCCAGTTCCTTGAGTGGCACGGTGCAATTCAAGCCTTTGCCACCGTCATTAAAAAACTTTTCGGCAAGGGTCGAGAATTGTTCGGCGGGCACATCCTGCGCGCTATAGTCCAGCACCTGTTCGGTTTGCTCGGCAAAAAGACTATGAATACGCGGTGACTTGCTGTGTTTAATAGGATGCCCAAATACCGCGTAGCGGTCGATTAGGTTCATGATGCCGCCCTTTTTTCCTGCCATAGCTCCCATAAAACGGTTATCCCGACAATGACAAGGGCGATCACTATTTCCATCCAGAGGAAATACGAGGTGTAAATGGAAACGACGGCTGCGGCTCCTAAAAAAAGCCCGACCAGACTAAAACGCCAACCTACGCGCAGGCCGTCGAGCATGGTTGACAGCGACAAAATCAGCAGCACCACCAGACCGACATCATATTGGGTTATCCGCCCGGATTGGTGGATTAAAAAGACACCGCCAACGACCAGCAACGAGGTGGCCCAGTGTATCGATTGCTCGCGAAAAATCAGTTTGAAATCCTCGCTACTATGCTTCGATTGCAGCCAGCCGAGAATAATCGCAAACAGGCAGAATACAAAAACCATAATCAGCCAGTAGGTATAGCCGTCGGCAGGTGAATAGTCCATGATGCCAATACCGACCAGCGACAACATCAGCAATAAGATTAGGATGGCTTCTTCGATGTGGAACCTTCTTTTTTTAGTGATGAGAGTATCTTCTTCTGACATAAATTTAAGCCTCACTTTGGTTTGTTGTTATTTTAATTGCTATTTTGCAAGCGCCTTATCGACGCTTATGTCCCCACCTCTAACCCGCTGGCGATCAGCCGCAACTGTTTGCGCAAATCGTCACCATTACACTTTCCGAAAAACCGGGATCGATTTTTCAGAAGAGCGCCGTGCCTTAAGTCCCCAGGCCAACAAATATTCAATCTTGCGGTTGCCGTCATGCAGGCGCTTAAACAGTATTTCAAATAATTTCTTATAAAACACATAGCCTTTAACAGGATAGGCATCCAGATACTCGCTTAACTTAGCGCCGCTTATTTCCAGCACACAGCCCTCGGTAATGGCAATAACCGAGGCTGTTCTGACGCTGGTCTCATGGAGGCAAGTATCGCCGAAAATATCGCCCTTGCCTAAATCGCAAACGCCGGTTTTTAGGTTTTCACGCGCTTCCAGTTCGACATGCACAGATACGCGTAATTGGCCGCTTTCAATAAAGAACATTGTTTTAGCCACGTCGCCTTCCTTAACAATCACTTCATTGGCAACAAAATTCCAGCGTTTCCAGGCGACCCCTTCGATAAAACGGGGATCATTGATTATTTCTTTAATTATCTTTTCCACAGACACAACCCCTGAGCGTACATTTAATGATCGGCCAACGCGTTAAACGCCTGATACCGGCTCGCCGTCCAAACTGTCAACACGCTGGAAACCACGCGGCAAAGCCAAACCGCGTTTGGCGCGGTCGCCGGAATAATGGCCAATATCGGCGCCTTTCAGTGTCAACTGCCGCTTACCGGCGATAATTTTCAACTGCCCGTTTTCAGGCAACGCCACCGCCGCAACCACATAATCCTTACCGGCGGCCAAGTCAGCGGTCGGAATTTGAATCAGCTTATTGCCTTTGCCTTTTGCCAACGCCGGTAATTCCACCACCGGAAAAATCAACAGACGGCCTTGCAAAGTGACCACAGCCAGCGCATCGGATTCGTTGCGTATCGGCACCGGCTTTAGCACCTTAGCACCATCAGGCAAGCTAATCAGCTGTTTACCGGCTTTATTTTTACTCAGCAATTCTTTTAATTGAACCCGAAAGCCATAACCAAAATGGCTAGAGAGCAGATACCAATCATCGGGTTGCCCCGCCAACAGATGCAAAAACAACGAACCCGGTGGCGGATTCAAGCGCCCGGTCAGTGGTTCACCCTGAGTTCTGGCCGATGGCAGGTCATGGGTCGCGGTACTGTAGGCGCGTCCAGTGGAATCGAGGATATACACCGGCTGGGTGGAGCGGCATTTGACCGCATCCAGAAAACCATCTCCGGAACGGTAATTTAAACTGGCAACATCAATGTCATGGCCTTTTGCCGAACGTATCCAGCCTTTTTCCGACAAAATAACGGTCAACGGCTCGTTGCTAATCAACGCAGTGGTTTCCAGCGCTTGCGCCGCATCCCGTGCCACAATCGGCGAACGGCGGTCATCGCCGTATCTTTCGGCATCGCGTTCGAGTTCATCCCTAATCAGGCGATTGAGCAAACGCGGCGAACCCAGCGTTTTTTCCAGACCCTTGCGCTCTTTTTCCAACTCATCCTGCTCGCCGCGAATTTTCATTTCTTCGAGCTTGGCCAAATGCCGCAACTTCAGTTCCAGTATCGCTTCCGCCTGAGTGTCGGTCAGACCAAAGCGTTCCATCAATACCGGTTTAGGCTGGTCTTCGTTGCGGATAATCGCGATCACTTCGTCGATATTCAAATAGGCAATCAACAAGCCGTCGAGAATATGCAGGCGCGCCAGTACCTTATCCAATCGATATTGCAGACGTTTGCGCACGGTTTCGGTACGGAATGCCAGCCATTCGACCAGAATATCCCGAAGCCCTTTCACTTTAGGCCGCCCGTCCAGGCCAATCATGTTCATGTTGACGCGGTAGCTTTTTTCCAAATCGGTGGTGGCAAACAAATGCGACATCACTTCATCAGCATCAATGCGTTTTGAGCGCGGAATCACCAGCAAACGGGTCGGATTTTCGTGATCCGATTCGTCGCGCAAATCCTCAATCATCGGCAGCTTTTTCGCCAGCATTTGCGCAGCGATCTGCTCCATCAACTTAGCGCCGGACACCTGATGCGGCAATGAGGTGATGACAATATTGCCGTCTTCCTGCTCATATTTGGCGCGCATTTTAATCGAACCGCCGCCGCTGATATAGATTTTTTGGATGTCCTCAGCCGAGGTGATGATTTCCGCATCGGTCGGATAATCCGGGCCTTGAATAAAGGTAAACAGCGTTTCCAGTGTGCTGTTCGGGTCATCAAGCAATTGTATGCAGGCCTGGGCAACTTCGCGCAGATTATGCGGCGGTATATCGGTCGCCATGCCGACCGCAATGCCCATAGTGCCGTTCAACAAGATATTCGGCAGCCGCGCTGGCAACAGCACCGGCTCTTTCAGCGTGGCATCGAAATTATCCGCCCAATCGACCGTGCCCTGACCCAATTCGCTGAGCAAAGTTTGCGCATAAGCGGTCAGGCGCGATTCGGTGTAACGCATCGCGGCAAAGGATTTGGGGTCGTCCGGCGAACCCCAGTTGCCCTGCCCGTCCACCAGCGGATAACGGTAGGAAAAATTCTGCGCCATCAATACCATGGCTTCATAGCAGGCGGAATCGCCATGGGGATGATATTTACCCAGCACGTCACCGACGGTGCGTGCCGATTTTTTAAACTTGGCCGTCGCGGTCAAACCCAGCTCGGACATGGCATAAACAATGCGCCGCTGCACCGGTTTTAAGCCATCGGCAATATGCGGCAAAGCCCGATCCAAAATCACATACATGGAATAATCCAGGTAGGCTTTTTCGGTAAACTCCTTTAACGGCAGTTGTTCAAAATTTCCTTGCATGATCATAAATTACAGCCTATCCCTTCTTTTTTTGGCGCGTTTAAGCCGATCCATAAAGTTTTTCCCACATTATTTTCCAATTATCATTTCAACACTTCAGTATTAAATCTTTTCAAGATCAGTTATTTCAACAATGGCTTCACCCGATAGCGGTAATTCTTGTGCTCGAGGAAACAGCTGAAGCAAAAGTTTTTGCAAGCGACGATTAGTTACGTTGCCACAAGTGACCCAAAGCAGTTGCGGCGGTGCACCCAATCGCAACACCATCTCGACGAAATCACTGTCTTTACTGATGACAACGATACCTTGATAACGCGCTTTCTGAAAAATCTGTTCATCTTCAGCATCGCGTAAATGAAGATCGCACAAAGCGTAGGCTTCTACACCAAAAGTCTGACTAAGCCAACTGGCCAGTTGCGGCGGTAGCTGTGCATCAATCCAAAAAATCACGCCGCCAACCGTTCCAAATTCACCCTGCGCGCGGCATACAATAGACATGCCTGTATATCTTGCTGCTCTAAATCGGGAAAATCTTGCAAGATTTCCTCGCTGCTGACACCTTCAGCCAGCATTTGCAAAATATCACTGACTCGAATTCTCATGCCGCGAACACAAGGTTTGCCTCCACACTGGAGCGGATTATAGGTGATTCGGTTTTCCAGGTTCATAGATAATGCCTCTTATTAACTGCCCGTAAATATTCCAGCAAGGTTGCCGCAACCATTTTGGTATTATACAAAGCTAACACAAAATACCCCTTGCTATTTTTGGGCATAAAACAGCCGCCATAAAAAAGCCCCGGCTGCTTAGCAGTCGGGGCTTTGATTAGGCTTAAAGCGTTGGCGCTTTAAGACAGCATGATTACATCATGCCGCCCATTCCACCCATACCGCCCATGCCGCCCATATCATGGCCGCCATGACCGCCTTTGTCATCGCTAGGCGCATCGGCAATCATCACTTCAGTGGTCAGCATCAAACCGGCCACAGACGCTGCATTTTGCAGCGCAGTACGGGTTACTTTCGCAGGGTCTAAAATTCCCATTTCGATCATGTCGCCGTATTGGCCGGTTGCTGCGTTGTAACCGAAGTTACCTGTGCCTTTTTGCACTTCGTTGAAGACTACTGAAGGCTCGTCGCCTGCGTTGGCAACGATTTGACGCAAAGGATCTTCCATCGCACGACGCAGGATGTTGATACCGACGGTTTGGTCGTGGTTAATGCCTTCCAGTTTGTCCAGCGCAGAAATGGCACGAACCAGAGCAGAACCGCCACCAGCAACAACGCCTTCTTCAACCGCTGCACGGGTTGAATGCAGCGCGTCTTCAACGCGGGCTTTCTTTTCTTTCATTTCAATTTCGGTTGCCGCGCCGACTTTAATCACCGCAACACCACCGGCTAATTTAGCCAGACGCTCTTGCAGTTTTTCTTTGTCATAGTCAGACGTTGCATCGTCAGCTTGTGCGCGAATTTGGCCAACACGCGCCTTGATTTGATCTTCAGAACCCGCGCCATCAATGATGGTGGTGTTTTCTTTAGTGATTTGTACTTTTTTGGCCGTACCCAGTTGCGACAATTCCGCTTTTTCCAGGCTCAAACCGACTTCTTCAGAAATAACCACGCCGCCCGTCAGCACAGCAATGTCTTCCAACATGGCTTTACGACGATCGCCGAAACCAGGCGCTTTAACCGCCGCCACTTTAACGATGCCGCGAATGGTGTTGACCACCAAAGTTGCCAAGGCTTCGCCTTCAACATCTTCAGCAACAATCAATAACGGACGGCCGGCTTTGGCAACGCCTTCCAGAATTGGCAGCATGTCGCGGATATTGGAGATTTTTTTGTCATAAATCAGAATCAATGGATCGTCCAGTTCGACGCTCATGTTTTCTTGTTTGTTGATGAAGTAAGGTGACAAGTAGCCACGGTCAAACTGCATACCTTCAACGACGTCTAATGAGTTGTCTAAGCCTGAACCTTCTTCAACCGTGATGACGCCTTCTTTGCCGACTTTTTCCATTGCATCCGCAATGATTTGACCGACTGATTCGTCAGAGTTGGCTGAAATTGAACCGACTTGTGCAATCGCTTTGCTGTCTGCGCAAGGCGCAGCAGAAGCAACGATGGCTTCAACCGCTTTGGTCACGGCCAAATCGATGCCGCGTTTTAAGTCCATTGGGTTCATGCCAGCGGCAACGGCTTTTAAGCCTTCGTTGACGATAGATTGTGCCAATACGGTTGCAGTCGTAGTACCGTCACCGGCCACATCAGAGGTGTGCGAGGCCACTTCTTTGACCATTTGCGCGCCCATGTTTTCGAATTTGTCTTGCAATTCGATTTCTTTAGCGACCGATACGCCGTCTTTAGTGATGGTTGGCGCGCCGAAACTTTTGTCCAGAATCGCGTTGCGGCCTTTAGGGCCTAAGGTCACTTTGACTGCGTTTGCTAAAATATTTACGCCTCGCGCCATGCGGATACGAGCGTCATCACCGAATAATACGTCTTTTGCTGCCATTTTTATTCCTTATTTAATTTTGTCTGTGAATGTGGATTGGGATATTCAGGCTTAACCTAAAACGCCCATGATGTCTTCTTCACGCATAACGATGAGGTCGTCGCCGTCAACTTTAACTTCGTTGCCGGCATATTTGCCAAACAACACCTTATCGCCGACTTTGACTTCCAAAGCGCGTACAGTGCCGTTGTCCAGTTGCTTGCCATTACCTACCGCCAACACTACGCCTTGGCTTGGTTTTTCAGCTGCAGAACCCGGCAATACGATACCGCCTGGGGTTGTGGTTTCTTCTTCAACACGTTTGACTATCACTCTATCGTGTAACGGACGTATTTTCATCAATATCTCCTAAACATTAAAATTAAAGGGTAAAACTTAAGTTATTAGCACTCGCTAGTAATGAGTGCTAATGATAATGAGCTTTTGCACTGTGTCAAGTTCTTTGGCATCATTTACTATCACAATACAGCAACAACATGACCTATGAATGACAACCAATTACTGCGCTACAGCCGACAAATCATGCTTCCTCAGATTGACATTGAGGGCCAACAAAAACTGCTTGCCGCCAGCGTACTGATTGTCGGCGCCGGAGGGCTTGGCTCCCCAGCCGCCATGTACCTTGCTGCCGCCGGTGTCGGCACCCTCGCCATTTATGATAATGACACCGTAGACTTATCCAACTTGCAAAGGCAGATTACTCACCACACGCCCGATATTGGGACTGATAAGGTAATTTCAACCCGGCAAACGCTGAATCAACTAAATCCAGACGTCAAAATAAGGGCGATTAAACAACGCCTGGAAGGCGAACAACTTGAATTGGAGGTGATGCGTGCCGACGTGGTGCTCGATTGTAGCGACAATTTTGCCACGCGTTTTGCCATCAACAGCGCCTGTGTCAAACATCAAACGCCGTTGGTTTCGGGTGCGGCGATCCGTTTTGAGGGGCAAGTCGCGGTGTTTACGCCGGGCAAAAATAACAGCCCATGCTACAACTGCCTGTATCACAGCGACGGCGAAGATTTACAAAACTGCGCGACCAACGGCGTTATTGCGCCGCTCACCGGCATTATCGGCAGTATTCAGGCACTGGAAGCGATGAAATTGATTATGGCTATCGGGGATGTGTTAAGCGGGCGCTTATTGTTGCTAGATGGCTTAACAATGGAATGGAATACGATGAAACTGAGGAAAAATCCTGACTGCGCGACCTGCGGCGGGTGATTAGAAACATCCAGACGAATCACATCGCCTGGATGCCCCGTCATCAATATAGACTTACTTTTTAGCCAATTTATCTTGCACGAACTTAATAGCCTTTTCGGCAAAATCATTGACCACAGACGGACTGTCGCCATGCGGCTCAAGATCACCCAAAGGCCTGTCGCTCATCTTGGTAAAACGATAAATAAAATACCCCAACGGTGCAAACGCAAACGCCGCAATCAGTATCATCACTATAAACAAACCAGTAACGCCACCCATGATTCCTCCTCCTAATTTTTTTTATATTATTTTGAGACGAAGCCGAATAATACCCTTTTCCGGTCAAAAAAACATCTTTCGCCGTATTGGAATTAAATCCCATAAAATTAAGCCAGGCAGTGTGTGCAGTGCGCCTCTTACCGGGCTTTGGGCAAGTCCCATTCCGGCAGCTTTTTCGCAGGCTTCGATGATTATTTATACGCCTGGGCTGTTGGTGGGATTAGGCGGGATATTTTGCCTTCTACAACAGTGGGCGGATATATAGCGGATCATTTTAGCGGCAATTAATTTTCATTCCTTATGCGGTTAAGCCAATCTCCTCTATTCAATCAGTGTTACGCGAAAATAAACCATCGGCCCCATCGGCTCGGCCTGGCTTACCGCCTGGAGTAAATGCATCAAACAGCAGCCGAAGCCCGATTTGTCCGGTAGCTTCGATTCGGCCAGTATCCCGGCGCCGTTCATCGAGTTCCGGCTGCAGACCGAAGGTGATGTCAAGGTTGACATAATCGCTAGGTAACCAGCGTACCCCGAATTGTCCGGCATATTTAGGCTCATTCAATTCCAGCGGATCACCGGCGAATGCCTCGCCGATAACCCTTATTTGAGGATGAATGGCTTGGGTGTCGAAACCGACGCCCCAATACGGCGTTATCCGCTGCGAACTGCTGCGCTCCCTGTCCATGCGTGCGCCATAGTTAATATGCAGCATCAAGGCATCGTCATAAAAACGCCAACTTGACATGCCGGTCAAATAATAATTGCTGCCTTTATGGTGAAGGTCGCCGCGTCCGGTATCAAGGGTCGCCCCTGCCCCTATTGCAAATCCCGGTATCAGGCTGTCCATTTCGGCTTTATTAAGCAATATTTTTGATTGGAACGCAGGATTGGCAATGGCCAGTTGGTCGGCCTCGCCATCGCGGCCTATAGCGCCGCCAACAATAATTTCCAGCCATTGGTTTAACGATGTACCCAGCATGACATTGTAAGCGGGTGCCGGTGACCAAATCCCGCCGACATAACCGGTTTCGAGCCAGGTTTCCGCTTCGATTTGACCTTCGTCAATAATACGGGCATCGTCAGTCACGAACGGGCGCACCGCCAGCGCCTCGGTTGCCGTTAGGCTATTTCCGTGAACCCATATACCGAAACAAGTAAAATAAACGCCTATT
>JBLRXA010000072.1:0-16396 GCA_047920955.1 Methylobacter sp.
AGTTGCGTACTAAATGGGTCAGTGGGTCGCCAATTTTCTCCACGACGGTTTTATCGAGTTCGGTGTCGCCGCCACTGATGACCAGGTCGATGTCTTTGCCCAATTCCTTACTGACATCGCGCACGACGCGGGTGAAGCGGTTGAAGGTGCCGCCGATTTGCACCATGCGCAAGGCCAATGCAGAATCGCGGACTTCTTCGACCAGCCGCGATAAGGTGGCGGTAGATTCGGTCAAATCGGCCATGCCCGCACGGCGGGCAATCAGGTTGGTGCCTGCTCCGGCGATAATCAGTTCGCCGACCAGATTAATCAGTTCGTCAAGTTTGTCGGCATCAACACGGATCAGGTTGGCTTCGGCTTTTTTGTTGTCTTTGACTTGTTTTTGTTTTTCCAGCGCCGCTTCGACCACCGGCGGGCTGACCAGCTGTTGTTCAACCAGCACTTCGCCCATAGGCCGTTGCGGCGCGTCGCCGTGTTGCGCCTGAATACGGAGGATGGTGTCCAGTTCTTCCGGCGTCAACGTGCCGCAGTTGACCAGGATTTCGCCCAAGCGCATTTCCTGTTCGGGCAGCTCCAAAATCAGACGCTGGTATTCGGAGATTTTGCTGCGCGGCGGCAAAATACGGATCAGGCAATCGCTGCGCACGAAGTTGAAGATACTGTCAATGGCGACTTTGTCGGCATCGCTGCTGAAGCTGATTTCAAAGCCCAGATAACAGGATTCGGGATCCATTTCCTGGGCCGACGGGATGGCGTCGATGATGGTCGCCAATTGCACGACAGTGCCCAGCGAGGACAGGCAGCGCACAAAAGAAAAAGGGTCCATACCGTTGCGGAACACGTCGCTACCGAAACGTAACGAGATATGCCACAGGTCGGTGCCGACGACGCTGTCGTTCTGTTCGCGTTCTACCTTGTGTTCATGGAGGGTCGGCATTTCGCCCAAGCTATCCGCTTGGCAATCGGCGACCTCGTTCAAGTAGGCTTCCAGCTGCTTGATCAGGCTTTGTCCTTGATTATGAGTTCCGTCGGGCGGATGGCTACCTTCGGCGACATGACCGATCAATTCTTTCAGGTGGTCGTGCGCTTCGATGAACAGAGCCGCCAATATCGAGCTCATCGATACATCGCCGCTGCGCACCCGATCCAGTACGCTTTCGGCGGCATGGGTGAAAGCGACGACCGGGTCGAGCCCAAACATGCCGGCCGAGCCTTTGATGGTGTGGGCGGCGCGAAAGATCGCGTTGATGATTTCGGGGTCTTCTGCTGCCTGTTCTACGATAAGCAGGGCTTCTTCCATTTGTTCGAGCAATTCTTTGCATTCGACAACAAAGGTTTGTAGGTATTCGTCTGGGATCATGTCGGTTTACCGGGGGTTATTTGGGCTTGCGGACGATCAGCAGCGGGTCGCCGAAAAATCCGGCCAAGCCGGACAAGTCCAACAGTTCCACCACTACGGGGCTATGGCCGGTAAAGCTGAGGTCTTGGCCTGACGCTACCGCCTGTTGTTTGATCATCACCAGCAACTGCAAGCCGGCGGCATCGATTTCGCCCACTTCGGACAAATCCAGCTCCAGTGCGTCAGAGGCCGATAACGCCGCCAGCAAGCGGTCTTTCAATTCCAGTGCGGTATAAATGGTCAATTCGCCGGTTATGGCGATATAACCAGGCTGCTGGGGTTTGTTGTTCAGTTTCGGCATAGCGTACTCCGGTCGTTTATGCTGGAAAAATCGGTGTCTATTTGGGCACACTGCGCGCCTGCAATCCATTGCTCCTTATTCTAGTGGTGGGTTAAACCTGTAATTGCAGTTGATAAATTGGAGTGCAAACCTTGGTTTGCACCCGTACAAGCCGAGGCTTGTACTCCAACCACCCGACTTAACCTATTACCCTTATTCTTAACGGCTGAGCCGTTGTGCTGCGTTCAGGTTTACGCCTGGATGAGCTGCGAAACCGCAGCCAGCAGTTGCGCGGGCTGAAAGGGCTTGACGATCCAAGCCTTGACGCCGGCCGCTTTGCCTTCGTTCATTTTGTCTTCCTGGGTTTCGGTGGTCAGCATGATGATCGGGGTGAATTTGTAAGCGGGCAGTTGCTTGGCGGCTTTGACGAAGGTGAGGCCGTCCATGTTGGGCATGTTAACGTCGCTGATGATCAGGTGTATTTTGATGCCGTCCAGTTTGCCCAAGGCATCCTGGCCGTCGCTGGCCAGGATCACGTCGTAGCCCTCGCGGGTCAGGGTGCTGTTCATCACTTGCCTAACGGAGGCGGAGTCTTCTACAAATAATATTGTTTTGGCCATGCGATATTCCTCAAAAAAATGTAATGTTGGTTTGCTGGGTTTTGATCTCGGCCTTCGCGCCATCGTGGGCGGTAAGCTGTTCTTCCATGGTGTAGGTCTTGGCCAGTTCTTCCAGCCATTGCTCTGCATTGATTGAATGGGGCGTCCCTTGGTCGCTTTGTTCGTCGCTTAGCTCGTTCAGATGCTGTTCGAGTTTGTTCAAGTCGTCGCAGACCAGCACCAGTATCTGGCTGACCCGGTCTTGGAACTGCAGGGCGACAAACACGTCGGCTATTTCGCCGTTAATGGCGTTGTTTTCGGTGCGCAACAGTTCTTCGGAGTCGGACAGGCCGGACGCGGCGCGGCTAAAACGCTTCAATACCGAGGCAATGATCTGCTCGGCGTTGTCCAGGGTCTGTTCGTCCTGTTTGGCGAATTTTTTGGAAATCAGCAAGGTGCCTTCTATCGCTTCGCTGACCGCGTCGATGGTCTCGGTAATCTTTTTGCCGACATCGCCGGACGAACGCGACAATTTCCGCACTTCGTCGGCCACCACGGAAAAACCGCGCCCGGCATCGCCGGCCCGTGCCGACTGGATTGCGGCGTTCAATGCCAGCAAGTTGGTCTGGGCGGCAATGCTGCTGACTTCCGAGGCCATTTTTCCCAGTTGTTCGGTAAAACCTGACAGGCCTTCGATGGCGTGCAGCAGCTTTTCCTTTTCTTCCAGCGAGGCGCCCAGTGCTTGGGTAATGCTACCCAACTCCAGCTGACTGTCACGCAACAACTCAACAATGCCGCCGCTGGAATCATGGTCGCCGCCGACGGTATTTTGCGAGGCAATGACGGCGGCATCGAGGCGTTTTGACAAGGCGTCGAAACGTTCCGCCAATTCCGCTATCGATTCTTCGGTATGCGTCCTGGCCAAAGTGACCTGACCCGACCAGATGGGCAGGACTTTTTGGCAAAGCGAATCCAGGCCTTCTATGCGCGGTTCCTGTTTGTCGGCGGCTGCCGGTTGCATCTCAAGATAGTCGGCCAGGGCATCGCAACGTTGCGCCAACTCGGCAATTTGCGCGTCAATTGGAAGCCCTATGGCTGGCCGTTCTATTTTTTGCCCACCGGAACGCTCTGCTAGGCTATCGAACCGTTGCACTAAATCAGCCATGAGCATTTCGATGCGCTCGTGCTCTGCTTCAATGCGTTTGGAACCAGCCAGCAACGCGTTTTTATTTTGTTCGTCCTGCAATCGCTTGATCGTTTCGTCGTTTTTTTGTTGCAGTGCTTCTGACAAGTGCTGCTCGATAATTTGCAACGACACGCGATAGCGGTTACGGCTCCAATAGCACAAGCCGACCGTGATAAGGGCCAAAGCCGCCGCCACCAGCCAGCCGGCCATGACAAATCGGCTGAACACTGCAATGCCTAAGGCACCTAGTCCGCCCAAGGCCAGTAACGGAAACACCAGCCAATATTCATGTCGATAAAATTTAACCGATCCTTCCATATTGCAATTTCCTCAGTGACCCATGATTAACGCCATTTATTTACGGGCAATCGATATGACAGCAGACCGCCGAAGATTCCCCGGTTTTTACGATAAGTTTTTTGCCCGTCGGCATACAATCCGGCAGGGCTGCCCAATGGTTGGAAAGTCTGAACTTATCAGGCCGCCCCCACAATCGGGGCGCCCCGAATTTGGTTAGGGATTGCCCTACACAAAAGAAGATGGTGGGTGTAAGAAATGGACGATATTGACAGGAAGCCGTGATTGGCCGTTAGGGTGATTTTTTGGGCATCAGCCGCCCCGAAATAAAAGCCGTTATCCGGTTGGTTAGCTTTCAGGCGAGCCGACCGGATTCGCCTGAAAGCATTTTCTCCGGCACTTGCCGGAAGGTTTTTGACGCCGTCTGCCGTAGCTTACAAGTTGCACAATGCCCCAATGAAACCGCCGGTTTTTTTCTTCTCCAGAATTTCCTCGATACGCCCGATACAGCCGCCGCAATGGCTGCCGACCTGTATATGCTCGGCCAGCCCTTCTAGTGAATCGTAGCCATCTCTAATGGCCTGTTTTATTTCTGATTTGGTAACATCAAAACATAGACAAATGCACATGGTAATTCCCGGTTAGTAAGGATTATCAACAGAACGAAGCAAGTGTCATGCGCTAGCAAAAGAGGGGGCATTACAAACTGCACATCAAGAAGAGACTACCGATATAGCAACCATTTACCCGGACACTTATCGTCCAAAGCCTAAAACTTTACCGATTGAACCGGCTGGTTTAGGTGTGCTTACTTTGAACGATATAGGCGCTAGCCACAATCGGCGAACACCTAATTTGAATCGGAATAAGCCTACATTGGAATACTGCCATACGTATCAGGAATGGACTACAAGGCGCTTGTTTTTTCGCCATCGCCCGCGTTGAGTATTTGCCCTATTACGCGCACAAAGTTCGGCAAGAACAGCGCCGAGTTGAGCGAAATCTTCCGCAGCGCGGCTTTTTACTTACTAGTGCCCACGCGCTGCGTGGGAACGAGAAAAAGGCATGTAACGGGGATTTGATGAGGGTAGCTGAGTTGTTAAAAACCAACAGCGCGTAGGGGACTTAGCCGGATGGGCGCAGTGGATGTGCCTGATTACACGGTCATGCCATGGGCGATGGTGTATTGCATGAGCTTGACGTCGCTGTCGATATGCATTTTTTGCATCAACCGCGCTTTATGGGTGCTGACGGTCTTGCTGCTGATGCCCAGTTCCATCGCTATTTCGTTGACCTTTTTGCCTTTGGCCAGCAAGCGCAGGATGACCAGTTCACGGCCCGACAACAGTTCATGCGGCACCAATGGCGCGGCGACACTGACCTCAAAGGCGATTTTCTCGGCAATATCGGCGGTAATGTAACGCCCGCCGGCAGCGACTTTGCGTATTGCCCCCAACAGATCCTTAGGCGAACTGTCTTTGGTGATATAGCCTGAAGCGCCCGCCTTGAGCTTGCGCTTGGCAATCTGCGGTTCATTGTGCATGCTCAGTATCAGGATCGGCGGGCAATTTGGCCATCCCCTGATTTCCTTTATCAGCTCCACGCCATGAATGCCGGGGATGGTAATGTCGAGCAAAACCAGGTCAACTGTTTCATTGTGCAGCATTGCCAGGGCTTCTTCGCCATTCCCGGCTTCGGCAGTGACTACAATGTCGCGTTCACCTTCGAAAAGCTGTTTAAGTCCCTCGCGCATCAGCGCATGATCGTCGACGATTAATAACCGTATCATTTTGTTTGCTCCATCTATTTTTTCTTGTTTAACCTGAGTTTGGGATAAGCAAAGCATTTAAGCTTATGTTTTTGCAGGGCAAAAATATCGTCGTTCCGGCAGGGATGGCGGATGTTATTTTCCCCTGCCTTATTCGATCGGTATACGCAACCTCAATACCGTACCCCCTTTCTTCCCATTAGTAATATCCAGCGTCCCTTTCAATATCAGCGCCCGTTCGCGCATGCCGACAATGCCAAATGAATTGGGTCGGTCGATACGGTTTGGATCAAAACCCTTGCCGTTATCGCGCACTTCCACTTCGCAACTGCCGACGACGTTGCGCAAGGTAATATCGACACAGTCCGCGCCGGAATGGCGCAACACGTTGGTCAGCGACTCCTGCACAATACGGAACACCACTATCGCCCGGTCTTCGTCGAGCGGGATTTCGTCGTTAGGCAAATGCAACTTGCACACAATGCCGGTGCTTTCGGCGTACTCCTGCACCAGCCATTCCAGCGCGTATGCGATGCCTGAGCTCAACACGGCGGGTCTTAGGCGCGTGGCAAGGTTGCGCACCATCAGGATGGCCTGATCGACGGTGCCGACCATTTTATGGGTCAGGTTGCGCAAGTCGGCATTGGTATCGCCAAAGCGGAAATCGAGGGTAGTCACGTTAAGCCGCAACACGTTGAGCAGTTGGCCCAGTTCGTCGTGAATTTCCCGGGCGATACGTTTGCGCTCTTCTTCGCGGGCCTCTTCACGCTTAGCGGTCAACGCGCGCAATTGGGCGCGTGACTCTTTCAGGTGCCGTTCGGTCACCTTAAGTTCGGTAATATTGTGGCCTAAAACCAGCGCACCGATAACCTGCCGTTTTTCATCGTATTCCGCCACCATCTGCATGTCATGGCTGACCAGGCTACCGTCCTGACCATGCCATTCCAGCAAGATATGATCCGGTTCACCGCTGTCCATCACCCGCTTGAGACGGGTCACGAATTCATCGCAGGGCATCAGCGGCTTCCAAACCTCGTAAGGGGTTTTGTTCCATACCGTTTCCAGCAATATCCCGGTTTGGCGTTCATAGGCCGGATTGATATAGATACGGCGGCAGTCGCGATCGTAACGCACAATCATTTGCGGCGAATTTTCCGCCAAGGAGCGAAATTCCAATTCGCTCTTACGCAACATGGCTTCCATGCGCTTGATGCCGGTAATATCGTGGCTGATCGAAAGCACACTGACGGCCCGGCCATCTTCGTCGAATTCCGGCACCAAAAAGGTGATGCGGTAAACCGGCCTGTCCTCTTTATCCCGCATTTCGGTCAGCAGCTCGTCGGTCTCGCCAGCATCCATCACCCGTTGCAGGCGCGCCGTATATTCTTCGGCGGAAGGCGACACCAACCGCCAGCATTGTTCCGGGGTCTTGTCTATCGCGTCGCTGACTTCTACAGCCACCGCATCCATGTAAGCCTGATTGAAATAAATCCGCCGGCAATCCCGGTCATAGCGCACAATCAGGTCTGGGGAGTTTTCCGCCAAGGTACGGAATTCGCGCTCGCGGCGCATCAGTTCCTGTTCCAGCCATTTCTGCTCAGTGTAATCCCGGCCGATCGCAATGGCGCCAACAACATGGCCTTGGTCGTCCAGTTCAGGTGCCAGCCGAATCAAATCGTTTAGGGCGCGGTCACCGCCGACCGGCGCGCTGATCATATCGAATTCTGCCGGTTCGCAGGTCGCAATGACCCGTTCCAGCACTTTCTGGAAGTTCAGCATGGCTTCGCTATGCGGAAACACCCTGTCCAAGTGTTTACCCGCCACCGCTTCCGTCGTTATCCCTAAGCTGCGTTCCAATACCGGATTCATATAAAGTATCCGTGTTTCGCGGTCAAAACGGATGATATTGTCCGGCGCGTTTTCGGATAGGGCGCGAAATTCGCGTTCGCTTAACGACAGCGCCTCCTCAATCCGCTTGCGCTCTTCGATCTCTTCCCGCAACAAGCGGTTACTGGCGCTCAATTCGGAAGTCCGCTGCATAACCCGCCGTTCCAGTTCTACCTGCTGGGCTTGCAATTGCGCATTCTGCGTTTGCAATTGCCGCTGCATGGCTTGTAAATTGAGATGCGTACCAACGCGGGCGATGACCTCTTCAATTTGCATAGGCTTGGTAATATAATCAACGCCGCCCACCTTGAAGCCGGTGATTTTATGTTCGGTTTCCGCCAGTGCAGTCATAAAAATCACCGGTATACCGGCTGTATCGGCATTATTCTTTAAACGGCGGCAGACTTCAAAACCGTCCAGCCCCGGCATCATTACATCCAGCAGAATGATGTCCGGTTTTACGAAAGCGGCGCGTTGCAGGCCTTCTATGCCGTCTTGAGCCACCACCAACCGGTAGCCTCGGCTCTCCAGGCTTTCCACGACAATCCCCAAATTAGTCGGCGTGTCGTCCACAATAAGCACGGTGGGCGCGGTAAAAAGCATGTCATTAGTCATCTGTTGTGCCAATCTTATTAATGTAACCTTCCACCAAAGCCAGGATAGCTTTGGATTGGTAGCCCTGCGCTAAAACGCGTAACTGTGCGGCAAACGGGCGATAACAGGGGTCAAGCCCTTCCAGATGCGCCGCATGCTCGATTATATCGCGCATACTGCCTTCCTGTGCCAGACGATGCAAAATGGTCATTTCCCCAAGAGGCGGCTCGACCAGAGAGCCATTGAGTTGCGGCACCGTTCCCGTGTCGGGTGACGCATAAATCCAGTCGAGTTTTAACAGGTCGGCAAAGTGCGCCGCCAATCTGGTTATATCGATTGGCTTGGGCAGAAAGACGCTGACCCCGGCTTTCATCGCTTCAGCAACATCATGGCGGGAGGCGCTCGCCGAAACGGCGATAATCGGGGTTTGCCCAAAATCCGGCAAGCCACGCAAACGGCGTGCAGTTTCCAAGCCATCCATGACAGGCATGACCATGTCCAGCAAAATAATATCCGGCATTTGCCTTTCGACGTTATCCAGGCATACCCTGCCATTGGCCGCCTCGAACGTTTCAAAACCCCAGCGGCTGAGTATCTCAATCAGCAACACCCTGTTTTCATTAATGTCATCCACCACCAGCACACGCCGGCGCACACCTTGATAGCCGACAACAGGCTGTTCGGCAACGCTGATGTCTTCATGCGCGTCGACAAACGGGACATCAAGATTAAACCCAAACACACTGCCTTCGCCCACCCGGCTTTCGACCTCGATATCGCTATCCATCATCCGGATCAACTCGCGGCTGATCGGCAAACCAAGCCCGGTGCCGCCAGTGCGGTGCTGCCAGTCTCCCGCTTGCTCAAAAGCCTGGAAAATGGTCTCCAATTGTGTGCTATCAATGCCGATACCGGTATCCCGGACTTCAAAGCGTAATCGCCCGGCGGCCAACACCGTTATTTTCAGGCTGATCCGCCCCCGCTCGCTGTATTTGACGGCATTAGACAGCAAATTGAGCAGCACCTGCCTTAGCCGCGTCTCGTCGGCGCGTATGCCTGCCGGTGCATCCGCCGCAACATCACAAACAAAAGCCAAGCCTTTCTGTTCCGCCTTGATGGTGATAATGTTGGCTAAATTGCGCAAAAAAAGTTGCAACGGGATGTCGCCCAGGCTCAGCTCCTGCTTACCTGCTTCAATCTTGGCAAAATCCAGAATATCGTTGATCAGCTGCAACAAATATTCGCCGCTTTGCTGGATGACTTTGAGCATCCCGCTCTCGCGCCCGTTTAGCCGATTTTCCACCAGCAATATCTGGGCGTAGCCCATAATACCGTTCAGCGGTGTACGCAGTTCGTGGCTCATCCGCGCCATAAATTGGCTGCGCAGTTGCGCCAACCGCTCGGCCTCGGCCAAAGCCGCTGCCCGCGCCATCTCCAAGACCCTGCGGTCGCTGATGTCGCGGGCAATACCGACGGTTCCCAAGACGCTGCCGTCATCGTCGACAACCGGCGCTTTGAATGTTTCTACCCAGATGTCGTCATTGTGCGCATCGATAAAGCGTTCTTCCATAGTCTTACGCTGACCGGTCGCCATCACCTCAGCATCGACAGAACGATAGGCTTCAGCATAATCGTGCGGCCAACAATCCAGGTCGGATTTGCCAACCATATCGTCCACGCTCATGTTGCAGGTCATGGCTATAGCCTGATTGACAACCAGAAACCTGCTTTCCTTGTCCTTGAGCCAAGCCATCATCGGCAGCGTGTCGATCAGGGTGCGTAAATAGCGCGTTTGTCGGCGCAGTTCTTCGGTACGTTCCGATACCCGCTGCTCCAGGCTGGCGTTTAGGGAGCGGATTTCATTTTCGGCCTGCTTGCGCTCGGTGATGTCGCGCACCAGCGCCAAGCCGTACATCTTGCCGTCATATTCAAACTGGTTGGCATTGATTTCGACCGGGAAGAGGCTGCCGTCCTTGCGGCTGTGGCTGGCTTCGAAGGCTTGCACGGTTTTCGTTTTGCGCTGATGTTCCCAAATATCTCTAACCATGTCGATGGTCCAGCCCGGCCCGATGTTCATGACCGACATCGCCAGCAGTTCGTCCCGGCTGTAACCCAGCGCCCGGCAGGATTCGTCGTTGACATAAAGGAAACGTGCATTGTCATCCATGATATAGGCGGCTTCATGGACTTTGCCCAGCGCCTCGCTCATCAGCGCAATGTGATGCTCGGCCTGCCTGCGCTCGGTAATGTCGATGAAGGTGACGATGACCTGGATAATTGCGCCATCCTTGCCCAATACCGGGTCGGCGTTGGCCAGCACCCAGACGTTCTCTTGCAGGTCGGGGCGATGCACGCCCAGGACGCGGTTTTTCAGCGCCTTGCCCGACGCCAGCACTTGATTGACCGGGTAGTCCTCCTGTGCCAGCTGGCGGCCGTCTTCATGATGGAAATGCCAGTCCGGATCGATGGCGGTTTTGCCGTGGAGCTGGTCTGCCGTGAGCCCCAGAATTTCCTGGGCAACCGGGTTGGAAATCAGGATTTTCGTGTCGGCGTCATGCACGATGACCGCCGCCTGGATTTTTTCGACCAGGGTACGGTATTTTTCCTCGCTGTCGCGCAATGCGTCTTCCACCAATTTGCGCTCGGTGATGTCGCGGCCGATAGCCAGCACGCCGGTGACTTCGCCGTTATCATCGCGTTCGGCAACCATGCGGATGCTGTGAACCGAATGCGAGTCTTTATACGGAGGCGCCACTATCTTTTCGATTTCTCCAATCGCTCCGCTGGTGATAACGGCATCCAAAAGCTGTGCATAATCGTCGTAGTCGCCATTGGGGAAGCGTTCGCGGACTGTCGTGCCGAGCATTTTTGAAGCGTTGGCGCCTAAGGTTTTTTCGAGCACAGGATTGACGTAAATGACGCGCCCTTCCCGATCATAACGGACAACATTGTCCGGCAGGCTTTCCGCCAAGGTGCGGAACTCGCGTTCGCGGGCGGCCAGCGCATCCGCCGCCTGCTTGTGTTCGGTAATGTCTTGCACGGTACTTAACGAATACAAAGGCTTGCCGTCGTCGCCATAATGGGTTTCGCAACGTTCAAGGACATGTTTGACCCGCCCGTCCGCCATCAGCAAGCGGTACTCGATTTCGTAGGGATCCCGGTTTTCAACCGACTCGGTATAAGCGCGTTGTACGGTTTCCCGGTCGCCAGGATGAATGGCATTCAGGAAGAAATCATAAGACGCGCTGAACTGTTCCTGATCGATCTCGAAGATGCGGAAAATTTCATCCGAGCAACTGAGGGCATGGGTCTTCAGGTTCAGCTCCCAACTGCCGATATGGGCGATGCGCTGGGCTTCGGTCAGAATTTGCCGGCTTATCAGCAAGGCGTCTTCCATCCGCTTGCGCTCGGTGATGTTGCGGGACATCACGATGAACCTGGGCTCTTCCCCGGCAACCAAGGGTTTGGCGGCAACGGAAAGTTCAAACCAGAAATCGCCGTGCGGCAACGACAGCAACAGCTTTTTGCCAAGAGAGATGGTTTTTTCGTGGGCTTCGCGCAACGCCGCCAGGCAAACCGCTGCGGCATCGGCAGACATGACCTCGTCCACAGTCCTGCCCAGCAACTGTTCGGCAGGCGCGGCCAGCAAATCCGATTGCGGCGAATGGCAATCATAGTAGCGGCCATTCAACCCGACTTCGAACATCAGGTCGGGAATCGCATCCAGCGTGGCCTGCAATTTGTTTTTGGCTTGCAGCACCTCGGTATTAAGCGTTGCCAGCCTGCGGTGGGAACGTTTGATCCGTATCATGAAAAACCCGGTGCTGGCCAGCATGATCACGCTGCCGCCAAGTACAGTCCATAGCCAGTGCTGTTCAAGCGCCTGCTGCTTAAGTTCCACCGCCTGTTCCCGGTTGCGGCGGTTGAGTTTATCGATTTCGCGTTGCTTGCTTTCGCTTTGGTAACGCCGCGTCAACTGCAACACCCGCATGGCGGCGGTGTCTTTTGCCATCTTGGCCGCCATCTCGCTTGCTTCGCGCATAAACCGGTAGGCTTGATGATGGTCGCCGTTGGCGGCGGCGATCTCCGCCAGCTGTTTCGCGCTATCGGTCAGATACACAGGCACGCCGATTTCCTCGGCCAAGGCATAAGCCTGTTCGACATCGCGGCGCGCCCCGTCACTATCGCCCAGCACCATCCGGCTCCTGCTGCGGGCATTCAGCGTCCACCACAGGCCGATCTTGTTGGAATAGCGTTGATAACGCACGATGGCTTCGTCGAGTAGCGGCAAGGTTTCGGCATGATGGCCTTGCAGGCGCAAGATATCGGCGAGCCCATACAAACCGAAATTCAGGTTAAAAGGGCTGCCGACGCTATGGAAAATCGCAATCGCTTCGCGAAGCTTCAGCTCCGCCGCTTTTAAATTGCCAAGCCCCCTGGTGCATTGCCCAAGCCCCATCAGCGCATAGGCTTGCATCAATGCGGAACCGGTGAGCTTTGCCTGCTCCAGCATCCGTTCATACTGTTCGAGCCCCTCGGCATAGCGTTCGCTCTGCTCGTAGGTAATTGCCAAGCCGTGATGGGCATAGGCCAGCGCCAGCGGATTGTTGCTTTGCCGGGCAATGTCCATGGCCTGCAAGGCCATGGTGACCGATTCGTCAAATTGGTTGAAACGGCGATACATCATCGCCATTCTTAGCAGCGCCTCGCCGAGCAGATCCGGCCTGTCCACGCCATCCAATACGGCCAGAGCATGATCCGCAGCGGCAATGGCATCATCGATCTTAGCCTGATTGACCGCATTTAAAGCGGCATTCAGATCCGCTTCGGCTTGGCCGACCGGGTCATTATGCTGCCGGGCGATTTCCATCGCTTGCCGGATATGCAGCGCGGCCTTGTCGGTTTGCGCCCGATTCATTTCGATGCGCGCCAACAGATTCAACAGCCGCGCCTGATCGGCGGGCGTGGCGTCGGCGGGGAGTCCGGCTTGCAGGCGTTCGGCTTCGGTGTAAGCGAGTTGCGTGTCGTTTTCCGCCAGCAGCCGTATCTCGCCCGCTTTATTGCGCCATTGCCCCAGTGCGTTATCGGCATGCGCCCAACCTGATGCCAGCGTTAACAACCCGAACATCAGCATCAATACTATCGGCTTTGGCACATGCGCCCTTTCTTCCCCGGTGATGCCGACAGCGGGGCAATGCAAGCAACAGCGTGGCGGTATAACGGGATGGCCGGGATCAGGGGAACTCAGAGACCGGCATTTTGCGCCAGTTCCAGAGACTGTGAAAATATTCTTGAAAATATGACTCATAATATTTTAGTGATGCGTAAGTCATTGTTTTATTTATCGCGGGAGGGGCTTTAGCCCCGACCTTCGGGGCTAAAGCCCCTCCCACATGAATACTTTCACAGTCTCTGGAGCTTGGGAACCAGCGTATCTTAAGCTGATGCGTCGGCTTGCCATTAAAACCTTACTGTCATCGTCGCACCGACTTGGGTATCGTTGACCCAAACGGTTTGCGGCCTGGTTTCTACGCCGAAATAGGAACTGCGTAAGGTATTCAGCAAGTTCATGCCTTCAACCGTAAATAAAAAATGATCGTTAATGCGATAGCCCACCGAAGCATCCAACCAGCCGTAGCCGTTCGTGTAAACCGGTAACGCGCCGACGCCGACGACATTGGTGATGCCGCTCATGAAGGTGTCGCGCCAATTATAGGCAATTCTCGCCGAAACGGGGCCTCTCTCGTATATGCCGACCGCGTTGTAGCTGTGTTTGGACAGGTTTTGCAGCGGCACGTCCTGGCCCAGGATGCTGCTCGGCGTTTCGCTGTCGATATAGGTGTAATTGGCTTGTGTGCCGAAGCCGCGCATCCAGCTTGGCAGGAAATCGTAAAACTGCTGGTAGCCGACCTCAAATCCGTTAATGGTCGCAGATGAACCGCTTTGCGGCCGGCTGACCTGATAGGTCAAACCGTCGTGAACTTCAGGATTGCTGACGGTGGTGACAAAGCCGTCAACCTGTTTAAAAAAGCCGGTGATAGTGACCGAAGTGCCCGGGTCGAAGTATTTTTCCACCGCCACATCGAAATTATCGGAACGGATCGGCTTCAAGGCGGGATTGCCTGCCGAGCCGTTTTGCTGCACGGAATTCAAGGTCAGCGAAGGCGAAAGCTGGTTGAAATCGGGCCGCGTCACCGACTTGGATACCGCGCCGCGCAAGAACAGCCCTTTCAGCATCTCGTAGCGCAGATTAAAGCTGGGCAATGCGTCGAGGTAGGTGTTGTCAAGCGCAATCGGCGCTGTGCCGCCGGTAGCGGGGAGCGATTGATAACCTGATACTTGGTCGTGGGTTTCAACCACGCGCACCCCGAAATTGCCGTCGACAGGTTGGTTATTGCCTTTGAAATGCGCCATCAGATAGCCGGAATGCGTATCTTCGGCTATCGTCCATGTGCCGAGCGGGTTGCCGGCGGGGATCGTGGACGTAACTCCCAAGGTGTTGCGCACGGCTTCGACATCACGCGCCGCCGCAGGGTTGCCGACCGGGAAAGTACTGTAAGGGCTGGAAATCGTTAACCCGGAGGCATTCGCCTCCGGGACGTTCGCTGCCGAGAACACGACTTGTCCCGGCGCACTGGTCGCATTGCGTTCTGCATAACGCAGCCCTGCCGACAGCGTATCGATGAAGCTGTCGCCGAAATTGTATTCGCCGTCCAATTGCCCGGCCCATAGTGTGCCGTCGAATGGCCGACCAGCATAGATCATGCCCGCCGAATTAAAGTCGGCGCCGGTCAATGCGTTGTTCAGGCCGGAAACGTCTTGCGCCAGGCTCGCCGCCGTGCCGTTACGGGTAATGACTGAATAAAACAGGTTGTTATGGCTCTGTGTATAACTCAAGTCCGATTTCAACGTCAGTGGGCCGCGGTTCCAACTTCCGCCTATCGCCAATTGCGATGTCCGGTCCTGGGTGTCCCGCGCCGACCCCCAGTTGGAAACGCCGGGATTGGTCCAGGTCATGCTCTGTACATCCCGGCTTCCCGGAAACAGCGAGACACTGGCGGCATCGAAACTGGCCGACGGATTCATGAATAGCTGGTAACCGTCCTGCCAGGTCTTGAATTGGGCATGATGGGCTTCGGCATATAAATCCCAGCTCTCATTCGGCTGCCATTGCAGAATCACGCTGCCGCCGATACGTTCCCGCCGGCCGCGCGTCACGGTATCTGTCGCTCCGTTGGGCGTGACTGCGGGCTGGCCGTTCAGACTGATAGCCTTGGGGTTGCCGAAGCTGTCCTGGTCTTCGCGCCAAGCCCGTTGTTGATAAGCTCCGCTCAATAAAGCGCCGAATTCCCCGAAACTTTCGCTTTGCCAACGGTCGCTCAGTAAGGTAGAAAATTGCGGCCGCCCGTCGTTAACCAAATCGCCGTAAATGCCCCGCGCCGAAGCGAGTAGTTGACGTCCGTCAAAGTCGAACGGACGGCGCGTCCGTAAATCGACGGTGCCGCCGACGCCGCCTTCGATATGATTAGCCGAGGAGGTTTTGTAAACATCGAGACCCGCCAACATTTCGGAAGGTATATCGGCAAAATCCAGGTTGCGGCCCGTGCCTGCAGTGAACACTTCCCGGCCGTTCAGCAGCGTTTCCATTTGCGTGAGCCCGCGAATCGCCACGCCCGCGCCTTCGCCTCGGTCGCGAAGAATCTGCACGCCGGTAACTCGGGAAAGCGCATCGGTAACATTAATGTCGGGAAGTTTGTTGATGTCGTCGGCAATCACCGAATCGACGATCTCCATCTTGTCACGCTTGATCTCTTGCGCGGAGACGAGGCTGGCACGCTTGCCAACGACCATAAGATCTTCAAGAATGATAGTTTCTGTATCGGCATTGAACCTATCATCCTGGGCAAGTGCCGATGTTGACTTGGCAGCAAGCAAAGCCAAAACGCCAAGCTGAAATAAATGATTTTGTCTTATGTGCATAAATTTAACTCGATGTTCAAATTTTTTATTAAAAAAACGTTATCCTGAAAAATAAAATACTAATTATTTTAAAATCAAAAAGTTAATATTCGTGGATACCTAGAAATATGCCATTCATACAGGCGGTCTACGGCTGTCCTGCTTCGACAGTTGACATGCTTTTTAGGGCGCACACGAGCGGCGGCATAAACGGCCTTTAATCGAACAATCCAAGGATGGGGGCCGGGGTACTGTATCCCTAAAAGTAAGCCAGATAAGCAACATAAAACGATAACGCTCATCTCTTAATTCGCTCTTTGGCCGCCCCATTTTTACCAAAAAAGTCCGTAAAGCCCCTTCCTTCAGGTGGGGGATGGTGTTGATTTTAAATAATGTCCCTTACGCACAAACACACGCCCCATACTGA
>JBLRXA010000073.1:0-16302 GCA_047920955.1 Methylobacter sp.
GCCCTGTTCTGCATTTTTCCGGTCAACAATACAAAACCACTACGCTCAGCATTCATTCCTGCCGCCCTCATTACTTTCCCGTTTCGCCATGCAAGCGGCATTAAAATCGTCGCCATTGTGCTGGGCATAGCGGCCTGCTTTGTGTTGACCAGGCTCAGCTTCGATTACAACCCGATCAACCTGAGAGACCCCAGCAGCGAGTCGGTTTCCACCATCAAGGAATTGTTAAAATCCAAAACTGAATCCCCGTTCGCACTGACTGCCCTGGCAAAAAACCTTGAAGCGGCCAACAGCATCACCCATCAACTCGAACAGCAACCCTCGGTGCATAACGTCATTACCCTAGCCAGCTTTGTCGCCAAAGACCAGGACGAAAAACTCGCGACTATTGAAGACTTGAACCTGATGCTGGGCGGACAGCTTAAAAATTTCGACGACACGCTCGATAACGCCGACCAGCGGGCCGCATTAACCCAATTCAACGACACCCTGAAAAAGGCCATCGCCGAACAATCGCCCAATGCGCCCTTGCCAACCCTGCAGCAATTGCAACAGCGCATCGGCGCCTTCATCCAACATGCGGATGCGACAACAAATCCAACTGCCAACTATGTCGAACTGGAAAAAAATATTTTAGGCCTACTGCCGTTTACCATCGAACGCCTTAGAACCAGCCTGACCGCAACGCCTTTTGGCCTGGATGATTTACCGCCAGAAATAAAATCGCACTGGGTCAGCCGCACCGGCCTGTACCGGGTCCTGATCGCACCGGAACAAGACCAGAACAACCCTGAACACCTGAAAGAGTTTGTCACCCAGGTGCAAGCCATTGACGACAGCGTTTCCGGCCTGCCTATCGTTAACCTGGCGGGCGGCGATGCCGTGGTCAATGCCTTTATTGAAGCCTTCAGCGGCGCTTTTATTGCCATCGTGCTGCTATTGCTGTTGATTTACAAAAACATCAGAAAGACCTTACTGGTGATTATGCCCTTATTGCTGGCCGCATTGCTCACCGGTGCAAGCAACGTATTGCTGGACAACCCGTTCAATTTCGCCAATATTATCGCCCTACCTTTACTACTGGGCATGGGGCTCGACAGCAGCATCCTGATTATGCACCGGCACCACTCCACTTCATCCGAAGATAAACAACTGCTGCAGAGCAGCACCACACGGGGCATCATTTTTGGCGCCCTGACCACCTTGTGCTGCTTTTCCAGCTTGGCCTTCACGGCCCATCAAGGTATCGCCAGCATGGGTTTATTGTTGACCATCGGCCTTACTTTCACAGTGATGTGTTCTTTAATAGTCCTGCCTGCTTTTAGCGGCAAACGTATTTAATTTTTTTGAGGTAACTCATGTCATTTTGCATCGCCGAACTTTTTTCCCAGCACAGCACTGATAAATTCGATCTGCACGAACAGCATTTAAACAACCAGATGGTCAGGGTGCTAAAGACCATAGGCTACGACCGCCATTATAAAAAAGCGGCCGGGCAATATCTCTATGACCAGGACGGCACCGAATACCTGGACTTGCTCAGCGGCTTCGGCGTATTTGCCATTGGCCGCAACCATCCGACCGTGGTTAGCGCCTTGACCGAAACCTTAACCCTGGAACTGCCCAATCTGGTACAAATGGATGTGTCGGTACTCAGCGGCTTGTTGGCGCAAGAAATCCTAAAAACCACGCCGGACAATTTGAACAAAATGTTCTTTTGCAACTCCGGCACCGAAGCGGTTGAAGCGGCCATCAAATTCGCCCGCTACACCACCAAACGCGAAAAAATCGTCTTTTGCGAACACGGCTATCATGGCTTGACCCTAGGTTCGCTGTCGTTAAACGGCGAAGACATTTTCCGCGAGGGTTTCGGCCCGCTGCTGCCCGGTTGCAGCGCCGTGCCTTTCAACGATCTGGCCGCGCTAGAACAGGCACTCAGCAATAAAGATGTCGCCGCCTTCGTGGTCGAGCCGATTCAGGGCAAAGGCGTTAATGTGCCGGATGACACTTATTTGCCGGAAGTCGAACGCCTGTGCAAAAAATACGGCACTTTGTTCGTCGCCGACGAAGTGCAAACAGGCTTAGGCCGCACCGGAAAATTCTGGGCGATTGACCATTGGAACGTCAAACCGGACATGATCTGCATGGCCAAAGCATTGTCCGGCGGATTTGTCCCGGTTGGCGGCGTCGCCATCACCCAAAAGATCATGGACACCGTTTATAACCGCATGGACAGGGCGGTCGTACATGGCTCCACTTTTTCCAAAAACAACATGGCAATGGCAGCAGGCCTTGCCACGCTGCACGTTATGGCAGACGAAAATCTGGTCGAAAACAGCCTGAAAGTCGGCACCGACATTATCGACAGCCTAAACACGATGGCCGGAAAATATGAGTTTTTGAAAGAAGCACGCGGCAAAGGCATGATGATTGCGATTGAATTCCAGTCGCCCAAAAGCCTAAAACTAAAAGCCGCCTGGGCGATGCTGGAAGCCGCCAACAAAGGCCTGTTCTGCCAAATGATCACCATTCCCTTATTTAAAGAACACCACATACTGACTCAGGTTGCAGGGCACGGCATGAACGTGGTCAAGCTATTGCCGCCGTTAAACCTAACGCAAAAAGACCGTGACACTATCGTCAACGCCTTTGACAAAACTATCGCCGATACCCACCAAATCCCGGGCTCGATCTGGGATTTAGGCAAGAATCTGGCCGGTCATGCCCTAAAAGGCAAAAAATAAATCCAGTTTCCGCATAGCACAGACTGAAAAAGTAATGAAAAAAATCATTCGACTCTGTTTATTAGCGTTGGCTTTGTGTCTGGCGCAAGGCATCTACGCCCATGCAGTGATAACCGATTATTCGCTGAAAATTAAGCCCGTTCGCGCCAACACCCCGGCGCAGGTCGAGTTGTCGTTTAACTCTAAAATCGAACTGGGGTTATCGCAGATTTTTCTGGTCAGTATCGGCGACAAACATACGCTGTTAAAGGCCGACAACGGCAACAAACAGGGCCAAATCATTATCCATATTCCGCCATTGGCAGTCGGTGATTATGCGCTCCGATTTAAAGTCTTCGCCGCCGACGGCCATTTGACCGAAGACATCATTCATTTTTCTGTTTCCGAGTAGAGGTTGGCAATGGCTGGTATAGCTGATTTTCTCGATTCCCTGATTGGCGGCTTTGACCTGATTTGTTATTCATTGGCAATCGGCAGCCTGTTTTGGGGGCTTTTTGTGTTGCGCCCGTGGCATCAGCCAGAGCAATATCCGGTAGTGTTGCTGCAAAAAACCATCGCCCTGCTTTATAAAGGCGCGTTTTGGCTGGCTGGCGCCCAGCTGTTCAAAATTATCCTTAAAGTATGGCTGATGACCGCTGTGCTTGAACGCTCGCCGTTCCCCGAATTTGCCGGAACCACGCAATTCATCGGCGGCCTCATCCGCACACTGCTGGCTTTGGTTTTGGCCGCTTACGTCTATCACACACTGCGCAGACAGCCGTTTTCCAAACAGCACTGGATAACTGCGGCCTTCGTGGCATTGCCGATGGTCATTTCCGGTGCCTGGCTGGTGCATGGCGCGGGTCGTTTTGAAAACCAAGCCCTGCTGATGTCGCTGACTGTGCTGCACCAACTGGCGGCAGCGGCCTGGATCGGCGGCGTGTTCCAGCTGGTCAACCTGTGGCTGTTACGCAGTAGCAACCAGCTTGACGGCGGTTTATGGCCTTTATTGCTAAAACGCTTCACGCCTTTTGGTATCGCCTCCGTCGCAATGATACTGGTTTCGGGTTTGCCGATTGCCCTGCAATACATCGACAGCTGGAACGGGCTGATCGGCAGCGGTTACGGCAATTTATTGCTGGTAAAAATCACCCTGATGGCTATGGCTTTAGGTTTTGCCTGGCTTAATAAAAGTGCCGTTGCGGACTATGGCATATCTGGGAATAATTATGCTTTAAACAACCGCGTACCTTATTACATCGAGGCCGAAACCTTTGTGTTGGTGACCTTGTTGTTTACCGCCGCCAGCCTGGCCTCGCAACCGCCGGCCATCGACATCCCAGACTTGACCGCAAGCTGGCAGGAAGTCCTGAACACGTTTAGCCCGCAAATCCCGCAAACCAGTTCGCCCACGCATAGCGACCTGATTGCCGGTGAAGCCGGACGCGTGGCCATTGTCGGCCAAACACCCTCGTTGGCCGCCACCGAATGGTCGAACTACAATCACAATATTTCCGGTATTTTTCTGACTGTGATGAGTTTCTTCGCCATGCTGTCCTATGTAAAATACCCGGTGTTCGGCCCATTAAAATACTGGCCAGTAGGCTTTGTCGGGCTGGGCATTTTTCTGTTTTTCCGCAGCGATGCCGAAACCTGGCCCTTAGGCCCGATAGGTTTTTGGGAAAGCACCTTTAACAACGGCGAAGTGTTGCAGCACCGGATTGCAACCTTGCTGGTATTTGTGCTTGGCATAATGGAACTGGCAGCCAGAATGACCAAAAATCCGGACAGCAAATTGCCTTTCGTATTTCCGCTGCTGGCAGCATTCGGCGGTTTAATGCTGCTGACCCATTCCCACGTCGGCTTCCAGGCCAAAAGCGCCTTCCTGATCCAGGTCGGCCACACCACGATGGGGATTTTCTCCCTCATTCTGGCAATTGGACGCTGGCTGGAATTGAAATTGGATAAACCGGGCAAAAATATCACCAGGGATGGTGTGTATGCCGACGACTGCAGGGAACCGTCGCGGCCGCCATCCCTGGCAGTCGCAAATATTGCCGGTTTTACTTCTGTTGCCGCCCTGTTTCAGATTGGCATCATCCTGATGTTTTATCGCGAACCTCTTTATTAATATGAATACATCAAATAATTACCCTTTGCTCAAAGACATCAATATCCCAGCCGATGTGCGCAAGCTGCCGAAAAACCAGCTGAAAGCCTTGGCTAAAGAATTGCGCGACTATCTGACCCATACCGTGAGCATTTCCGGCGGCCATTTTTCCGCAGGCCTGGGTACCGTTGAACTGACCATCGCCTTGCATTACGTGTTCGACACGCCTTCAGACCAGCTGGTTTGGGATGTCGGCCATCAGGCTTATCCGCACAAAATATTAACCGGCCGCAAAGATCGGATGACCACCATTCGCACCCGTGACGGCGTGTCGGCCTTCCCTAACCGCGCCGAGAGCGAATACGATGCGTTCGGCGTCGGCCATTCCAGCACATCGATCAGCGCGGCCTTGGGCATGGCGATTGCGTCGGAATTAAAAGGCGAAGACAAGAAAATGGTCGCCATCATCGGCGACGGCAGCATCACCGGCGGCATGGCCTTTGAAGCGATGAATCATGCGGGTGCTTTAGACGCCAATTTATTGGTCATCTTAAACGATAACGATATGTCGATTTCGCCGCCGGTCGGCGCGATGAACAATTACCTGACCAAAGTGTTATCGAGCAAATTCTATTCCTCAGTGCGCGAAGGCAGCAAAAAAGCCTTGAGCAACATGCCCAGCGTTTGGGAATTGGCAAGGCGCACCGAAGAACACATGAAAGGCATGGTCGTGCCCGGCACCCTGTTTGAAGAACTGGGCTTTAACTATATCGGCCCGATAGACGGGCATGATATGGACATGCTGGTGTCCACGCTGGAAAACCTGAAAGACATCAGCGGGCCGCGTTTTTTGCATATCGTCACCCAAAAAGGCAAAGGCTACCCGCCTGCAGAAAAAGACCCATTGGCCTATCACGGCGTACCGGCTTTCGATCCGAGCAAAGATTGCCTGCCCAAATCAGCGCCCTCCCCACACCCAACCTACACCGAAGTGTTCGGCGACTGGCTCTGCGACATGGCAGCCCAAGACGAGCGCTTATTGGGTATTACGCCTGCGATGCGTGAAGGTTCGGGACTGGTCAAATTTTCGGAATGCTACCCAAAACGCTATTTCGATGTCGCCATTGCCGAGCAACACGCAGTAACGCTAGCTGCAGGACAAGCCTGTCAGGGCGCAAAACCGGTGGTAGCGATTTATTCGACCTTTTTGCAACGGGCTTACGACCAATTAATTCACGATGTCGCCATCCAGAATTTGGACGTCTTGTTTGCGCTGGATCGCGCCGGATTAGTCGGCCCCGACGGTCCTACCCACGCTGGCAGTTTCGATTACAGCTACATGCGCTGCATCCCTAATATGTTGGTCATGGCGCCTGCCGATGAAAACGAAT
Source organism: Methylobacter sp. (assembly GCA_047920955.1). Taxonomy (GTDB): domain Bacteria; phylum Pseudomonadota; class Gammaproteobacteria; order Methylococcales; family Methylomonadaceae; genus Methylobacter_A. Next base: position 6,225 of record JBLRXA010000073.1, read on the forward strand.
GTCGGCAAATGCTCTACACCGGCTTTTTGCACGAAGGCCCGGCTTCGGTGCGTTACCCACGCGGTAAAGGCCCCGGCGTTGCCGTCAACAAAACCATGACCGCGTTGACTATAGGCAAGGCGGAAGTGCGCCATCAAGGCGGCCGCATAGCCATTTTGGCCTGGGGTAGCATGGTCACCCCGGCATTGGAAGCAGGCAAACAGCTAGGCGCCACCGTCGTCAACATGCGTTTCGTCAAACCTATCGATGAGCAGCTGGTATTGGAATTAGCCAAAAGCCATGATGTGCTGATTACCGTCGAAGAAAACGTACTGGCCGGTGGCGCGGGCAGCGCCGTCAACGACTTTTTGCAAGCGCAACAAATCCTGATGCCGGTGCTGAATATCGGCCTGCCGGACAGCTTTGTTGAGCAAGGCACACGCGAGGAATTGCTGGCACTGTGTGGACTTGATATCCAAGGCATCCTCGCCCAAGCCGAGACGTTCTGCTCATAAATAAGCGACGGGCAAACCCAAAAAACATTTGCCACGAAAGGCACATATTTTTAATCAGCAGTTGGATAACGCCTTATCGCTAACAAAAAAAAAGCCCGGAAAGTAAGACTTTCCGGGCTTTTTTTACTGTCTTTAATAGAGCAGCTACCGAAGCAACAGCGCCTTGGTATCCTTATCAATCGGTATCGAATAATCTTGGGCTGAAATGACGATGCCGCTATCGGCGTTAATCACTTTTGCAGTGACATACACCCGTGTTTCGCCGACCGCATAGGTTCCGACAATGACCGCCTGCGCATGATGGCTGTTTGAAATATCTTTTAACTCCCTTGACAGCATAAATTCGCCACTGTCTTGTTTGACATAAATATCTTTGCGCAACAACAGTTCAAAAACCTGATAACCATTCGAGGTGAAAACGGTGGCAAACTGTTGCGAGATGCTCCGGCCTAACGCCGATGATTCGCCTAGGCTATTGATATTGACAAAACTTGCCGCTATCAATGGATCCCTGCTTAAACGGTTTTTTGCATGATCGACCAGTTGCTGTGCCGCAGTATGGTTATGGCCAATCGAATAATGTTTGTTATCTAATGTTTGGCAGCCCGCTGACAGCATAGCAGTTGCCAATACAAAAAATTTCATCAATGTCCTCATGATTATTTATCCCTTGATTAACGGTCGGTGACAGTAAAACGGTGCGGAAGCGGGATGGGCGCATGATGCGAATAATGCGCCAAATTTCCCTTGTCAACATAATAAACCCGTGAGTCCGAGTTAAGTACGCGCCGGTCTTTGGCGATTTGCGTGGTGATGACCACTTCAACCGGGGTGGCGAAACCGGGCACGACCTGATTGCCGAACGCATAAAAAGGCGCTTTGACAATTTCCATGGCGGTGGTGGTCACGTCATAAGCGCCTTTGGCCAAATAAGTGCCGGCCAAATAATATACGCCCTGCGCCAATGGCGTGGCGAGCGCCCTGTTTTCGCGGTAGCGCGGCGAATGCTCAACCACATCAACCACATAACTGATGGCGGCCGCATTTAGATCGGGCTTGGTAAGTACCTGCACACCTTTTTCCGCCAAACGGCTGGTCAGTAAATGGTGATACGTTGTCGCAAAAGGGGAACCGGTTTTAGGTTTCTGGATAAAAACCGGTAATGATGATGCCGACAGCGTCTGTTTAATCATGTCGGCTTCATGTTGCGCCAGCACATCCCAGTGCGACGCTGAGTTTAATTTGAGTTGGTCGGCCGATTCAAATGCCTCGCCCTTGGGCATCTCATGTGCGCAGGCGGACATTAATAATGCCGCCGAAAATAAAGCTATTCTTTTCATTAACCTCTCCATCAAAATTCGTTTTTTAAACCCTAAGCGTAGACTTTTACAGGCAAAAATCAAACGCCCGACCAAGCACACAAAAATCTGTTTAGATTGTATTATTCGTCGGATAAACGAAATACATCGTTATATTGGGTGTCAACGTCAAAATCATCCCAAATCAGCACCGGGTAAACGATTGATTTGGTCGGGATGGGCGCCGTCACTAAATCCGCCACGCCAACGCCCAAACGCCCAGCCATGTGTACCGTACCTTTTATAATGCCACCGAAAATGCCATAGATGACATTGCTTTGGTTGGTGGTGTTAATCATGTTTTTAGGTATTTCCAGCGGTGCGCTGAGGATGTTGGCAAAACCGTTGCCTGCCTTATCAAGCACGTTACGCGGATAATTTTGGCGCTCTTCAGCATGGGCAACTGATAGCGATAGCGTTAAAACTGTAAGCAAAAAAGCAGGGGATTTCTTCATTAACATAAACTCCAAATTCGACTAAATTGTTTGCAAGTATAGCAGAAATTGGAATTACCAAGAGTTGGGGGCAGAAGTGCTGAATAAGGCTAAAAAACCTAACTTCAATAACAAGTAAAAAGATTATCGCGCAAAAATTATTCCACTATTCTCACGATAGTTGGAGTCCAAAGCTGGCTTTGGCTGTTCAAAGCTAGCTTTGAACTCCGACAGGAGCAGCATGTGTTATTTTTTTGCAGTAGACTACCTCAAAAATTAAACGCTTTAGCCTTAGCCGCCTGCACCTTAAACCGCTTCAACCACGCTTTCCCTGACAATTTTTCAGCCAAGGCCACAGCAAGATGTTGCGGGTCGACGCCCATGCCTTTGTTCCGACCTAAGCCCTGCATACAGGACGGGCAGTTGGTCAGGATGGTGGCGCGGCCTTTTTCCGGCATCGCTTCGCTCAAAGACTGGCGCTTGCGATGCAGCATCGAGGCGGAAATGTCGGGGCGGGACAAGGACATGGTGCCCGCTTCGGAGCAACAATCGGGCACCGGCTGAACGCTGCCGAAGCCGCCCAGTTTATCGAGCACGTCCAGCGCCTTGCCGTCCAGCGAGTCATGGCACGGCGCGTGATACAGATAACTCTCGCTGCCGGTGCCGGCCAATTGCAAATCCCGTTCCAGCGCATAACGCGCTATATCGACCAGTCTGCCGCCGAACAGCTTGGCCGCTTCCATTTCGTTCAGCCCTTCGCGGCAGGTGCCGCAAGTCACCACGCAGCCGTCGAAATCCAAATGGGCGAACATGTCGCGGATTTGGTTCAGCAGCACGGTCACACGCAAGCCGTTTTGCGAGTGCATTTCGGCCTGGCCGTTGGCGTAAGCCGGAAAGCCGCAGCACAAGAACGGCGGCGGCAACACCACGCGCGTTTTTAAGCCCATCAACACATGAATGGCCGCCATCGAGATGTCGGACACCATGCGCTCGGAGCCGCAACCGGGGAAATAAAACACGGTGCGTTCGGCTTCTTGGTCAGGCTCAAACACCAATACTTGGTCTTCTTTGCAGTGGGGTAATAAATCGCGTAAGGTTTTTGACGGTACGGTCGGCATCGGCGAGCTTAACAGCTGCAAGGGATAATGCTTGGACTGGCCTTTTTTCGGCTGCAACGGCTTGGCCATGACTGCGCCGAGTTGCTGGCCGACAAAACCGGCGCGCAGTACACCGAAGCGGAAAACTTTGTTGAACATCGGCGATTCGCTGTGCAAATAGCGCAGCGTCATTTTGGTCGCCGCTGCCGTGTGCTTATAACCCCAGTCCGCCAGAATGCGGCGCTCCAACACTGAAACGTCGGCGGTGTCGATGTCAACCGGGCACGGTTTGGCGCATTTGTGGCAGGTGGTGCAATGATCCGCTACGTCTTCCAGCCATTGCAGCAACTCGAATTTGGTCGAATATTCGCGCTGGGCGTCGAACAACAAGGCTTCGATAATCGCGCCAATCGCCAGATTCTTGTTGCGCGGATGATAAAACATGCCGGCCGCCGGATAAAAAACGCCGCAATCGGGTTTGCATTTTCCGCAGCGCACACAATGGGCGATTTTGTTCGCCAATTCTTCCAGCTGACCATGACGCAGTATGCGCGCTTCCAGCCCCAACAGATTGAACGACGGTGTGAAGATATGTTCCAGTGCGTCGAAATCCTCCAGCTTGCCGGGGTTCATCAACCCGGTTGGGTCGACTTCGCTACGATGGGCGCTCAATGCTGCGATGCGTTCCGGTTCCAGATATTTAAGTTTGGTGACGCCAATGCCATGTTCGCCGGACACCACGCCGCCCAGTTCGACCACTTTAACCATCACTTGATCGATGACTTCGCCCGAACGCTCCAGCATGTCCCGGTCGTTGGACAGCACCGGCAAGTTGACATGCACGTTGCCGTCCCCGGCGTGCATGTGCGTGGCCAGCACGATACGGCGGTCGCGCACGTGCTGATGAGCGTGCTCTACAGCGGCGATAATTTTGGGGAAGCCGCGCGCCAGCTCGGCGAATTCCTTTTTGAACTGTTTGATAATGGCCAAACTGCGTAAGGTTGCTTCGTCGGCGGTCGCCAGCGCGGTTCTGGCCGTTGCATCAAGCTCCAGCGCAACCGTTGAGCGGGCGTCGAATGAATCGTTATTATCCTCAAGCGGCGGTTCGCGGAACAGCGCCGCCGCCCGATCGAGAAATTGCAACTGGGCGAAACGCTCTTCTTCGACGTTGGTGGCGTCGATAAAACGGGCAAATTCGGCCAGCGTTTCCAACGGAATGACCACGTCCTCGTTCAGTTTAAAGGCATTGGTGCGCCGCGCAATCGCGCCGAATTTTTTGCGGTCGGCCCAGTAGCGTTCCGCCTCGGCGTCATTGTGAGCTTCAAAAAGCTCGCTGTTCGGGTACTGAGCCAAAATCGCGCGGATTTTGTCGATGCCGCGTTGCGCCTGCGCTAAAGAATGCCCGGCCACGTCAATCAACAGCACCGCTTTCGGGGTTTTAAAACGACTGGATTTGACCTGATAATCAATGGCACGCACATATTCGTCATCGAAATGTTCCAGCGCCACCAGCGTGTCTTCGCCCTGATCGGGAAACGGGAAGGTTTTGGACAGCTCGACAATCACGCGGCTGGCTTCTTCCATGTCTTGGCCGAAAAACTCCAGGCAAATGGTGCGCGTGGCCTCGAATTTCGGATAGAGGATAAATTCCGCCGAGGTGATCAGGCCGTCGGTACCTTCCTTTTGTAAGCCGGGAACGCCGCCCAAGGCTTTGTTGGTGATGTCTTTCCACAGGCCTTTTTTACGGATTTCGCTGCCTTTTAGGGCGATGACCTTGATCGATTCGCCGCTTGCTTCATCGGACACGTCAAAGGTCACGTTATCGTCCGGCAGAATTTTACGCAGTTGATGGTCGATTCTGCGCACCACCCAGCGTTTGCCGCCGGGCATCGCCATTTTCCAGGAAATCAGGTTGTCGATACAGGTGCCCCAACGCACGGCGCATTTGCCGCCCGCGTTTTCGGCAATGTTGCCGCCAATGGATGACGCCCAAGCGCTGGTCGGGTCGGTGGCAAACACCAAGCCCCGGCTACTGGCGTATTGGTGGGCTTTTTCGGTGATAACGCCAACCTCAACTTCAAGCACCTGCGCGACGGTAATCTGGCCGTCGCCAAGCTTGAACTCCATGTCGCGCATACCGCGAATGCGGTCGAGTTTTTCGGTGTTGATCACCACGCAATCGGAACGCAACGGCACCGCGCCGCCAGTCAAGCCGGTGCCGCCGCCACGCGGCACTGCTTTAAGACCCATTTTGGCAATGGCTTTTAGCAGCGGTGCAATTTGCTCTTCCCGATCAGGCATGACCACCGCAATCGGCAAAAACAAACGCCAGTCGGTGGCATCGGTCGCATGGGAAACCAGTGTGAACGGGTCGAACAAGACATTAGCAACGCCGGTCACCGCGCCGAGTTCCCTTTTCATGCGTTTACGCAAGCCCGGCGTTTTTTCGACATCGCTACGAAAATCCTGCAACAGTTGGCGGGAAGCCAGCAACACCTGATAAACACGGGTTTCTTCGCCGGTATTTTGTTCGATGATGTTCAAGTGCTTTTCGGCATTATCGAACATGCGTTTGCGCCTGCTGCCCGAACTGACCAGTTCTTGGAACAGATACGGATTGCGGCGGTAAATCATAATCTCGCCGAAAAAGCGCATCAGCAAACGGGCCGAACGCCCGGTCACGCGGCGGGCGCGCAGTTCTTCCAAAATCAGCGCGATATCCGAGCCAAGCAGAAAGGACACGACCTGCCAATCGTCGGCGGAGGTGTAGTTGAACGGAATTTCCCGGTAACCTCTGGGGATGGTTAGTGTGGCGTTGTTTTCAGTTTTTAGCGTACTGGGCGACATGGTTAATCTTATCCGAAATAATTGTCTCTTTATAAAGCTGAGACAGTGAAAGCGTTGGGGTTTGTTTGTGGGTCGATATTTACTGTGAAGGCCATGGTCACACGGCTTTCATTTGCCGGGGGTGGCGCGGTGCCTTTATGAGCGTTAGGTGTTATCTAAGCGTAACAAAAAAATATGACAAAAATTCAATCGGCCTAACAAGGGTTATGAAAAAAACATCAAGCTCTTACATCAATACTAATCACCCGAACGCTTTAGGTCACGGTAGAAGTTTTCGTGGGGGCCAATGGCAAGTAGGGTCAGAGTCGTTTCAGACGGCAAGTAGGCAAGCAGGAACTGTTGATTGACGCAGTTGAACTTGTACACTCTGATACTGGCGAGGTCGCCTTTCTTCTCTTCGCCAAGCGCGGGATCGGTAATAATCTCGCGAATAGCCGCATGAACGGCGTCGCGCTGATTCGCGTATAGTTTCTTGTAGACCCGTTTGAAAGATGGGCGCTGTTCCAGCGTGAACTTCATACGTCCGGCAATTCAAAAGGTTCGGACTCTTCCTCCATGGCTTGTAGCGTGTCACGCACAAATTCGATCGGCAGATCGGGGTTGTCGAGTGCCGCACGCCCCACCTTGGCCCAGTAGGCTACCTGCTGAGGAATGGAACGCATCTCGGCCTTAGCACGCACCTTCGCGGTTTCGTATAAGGCATCGTCGATTCGGATCGAAACACTCATGATTGTTCCCTCTTGCAGTAAAATGCCACAATTGTAGTTTTCTGTTATTTCAGAGTCAAATTCGTTTCGGAATCAATGCAATCTGCGAATCAATGTGTTGACGCCTCGCTGCAGCCATGAAGCTACACTGAAAATATCTATATGTAGATTCGAGTCCGCAAAATACGGAAGAGCCGAAAAAAACATCAAGCCCTTTGCGGAACGTCTATGCTCAAGCCAGTGTAATGCAGAATAGCACTGATGAAGGAATGATATTATTCGATACTAATATCAGATAAACAGATGACAGCGCCTCGACGTATTGCGCAGTTTGCAGAAAACCCCGTTCTTGCTTGAACAGGGTTTTCCGTTAATAGAAAAAGCAGTCTTTAAAAATCAATAGCCCGCTGCAATCGCGGTTGCGACCCATTCAGACAAGGGGCCTAAATCAATAATCTGATTTCCGAAAGCGGCGCCCAGATAATAAAGCTGGCCGTTGGCGGTGCCGACATAAGAATCAGTCGCCGGGTAATAACGGTAATAATAACCCTCTGCCGTCGCAGAAACCGAACTCGCCGGCGACACTATGTTCGCGGGCGGGAACGGATTGGCGGGCGCCACATACTCAGGATAAGCGGCTTCCAGATAGGCGAACAAACGGTCTGAATCGCTCTCAATCATGCCGTGGTTTGATGTGACCGAAATAATCTCAGTCAGCAGCAAGTTGCCAGGGGAAAGCTCCTGAACCGGCATTGAGGTGAATGCCCCACCTATACTGTAAGTCGGCAAGGCTGCAATCGCATCAACAACCTGCATACTCTGCTCAATTACTTGGCCAAACACCGTAAAACCGCCATTTTGCGAGTCCAGATTCCGTGAATTGTCGACCAGATTAAAAAACCACTGGTTAGTCGCGCTGTTCGGGTCATTGCCAAGCTTGGCCATGGCAATGGTGCCGCGCACATTGGAGCGGTCGGGACTGAACTCGTTCATTACCGACGGATTGGTGGCAATAGGCACTGGCGTTTTAAGGGCCTCATCCCAAACAAAACCGCCGCCTTGGATGATAAACCCCGGCACACTGCGATGAATAAAGGTGTTGTTATAAGCGCCGCTGTCGACATAATTTAAAAAATTCGCCGCCGTCAAAGGTGCAGCCGAATCAAACAACCTCACATCGATAACACCCATAGCTGTCTGCATACGCACGATAGTCGCCGCACTGACAACGGGGAAGGCCAACAAAACAGCCATAACGCCGGTTAAAAAAAACGGGGTGTTGTTGCGATTAATACTCATAAGTTTCCTCCAAAAAAATAACGCGGGCTATCTTAGCAGAGCAGCCGTTTTTTTCACTTGAAATTTCTATTTTTCGGTTAAAACCGTGACCGGCTTCATGCCAGTATTGCAAGTTAGACCGGGAGCTGGGCACTGATGCAGCACACTATTTATAACTTGTTTTTATGACCATGAAGGGCATGAAGATAATGAAGGGAATTGAGTGCCTGTCTCAATATCACAGATGAACTCAATACAGTCATATCTTCAAGCCCTTCATGGCAAAAAATAAATGACATTTTTAGAACCAACACCCTTTGTACAAGGCCAGCCTTGTACTCCACAATCCGTTACTGGCGGCAGACCTTGATAGCCCTCGCTTAAGCCATCACGGCAGATAAACGCACCATTTCATGCCGCCCAATGTTTCGCTGTTTTTGCCTTCCAGCACACCGCCCAGCAAACCGACCAACTCGGAAACCACCGCCATGCCGATGCCGTGCCCTTGAATATTTTCGTCGGCGCGCACACCGCGTTTTAAAATTTCAGCAATTTTTTCAGCCGGGACGCCCAAGCCATCGTCTTCAACTTGCAGTAATGCCGCAAAATTCCGTCGGCCTTTACGCTCATTCAACGTAACGCTTATTTTCACGCTGCTCCTACACCATTTACAGGCGTTATCCATCAAATTACCGGCGATTTCATACAAATCGCCTTCTTCATAGCAGATCAGGCTTTGTTCCGGCAGTGCCATGTCGAAAACGATATTTTTATCGACATAGACCTTAGCCAGGGACGCGCTTATTTTTTTTAACACCACGGATAAATCGACCGTACCGGCGGGCTTATGCTCGCCTTTTGCCGCCGCCCGCTGCAGCTGATATTCGACGATTTCATCCATACGGAAAACCTGTTCTTTGACCAACTCTTTATTGGCGCTAAAAGACTCGGCACAACCGCGCAAGATCGACAGCGGCGTTTTCAGGCTGTGCGCCAAATCCGCCAGCGCATTGCGGTAACGCTCCAGATGCGCCCGTTCGCTGTTGATAAAGACATTAAGATTGCCCGCCAGACCTTCGAGTTCGGTTGCATAATCGCCATCCAAATGGGTTTTGCGGCCTTTTTCTATTGCCTCCAAATCTTTTACGATAATCCGTAACGGTTTTAGGCTCCAGCGCAGCAATATCAACTGGATACAAACCAAAACCAGCCCCAATAACAGCAACCAGCCGCGCAAGGTCTCCCTAAAACGCCCCACCTGATTGCCGACAAACTGCGCATCTTCAGTCACGGTAAAGACATATTCGCGCTCGACACCCAGCGCATTTTTCCAGATGACATTGTAATGCAGCGCGTAACGGCCTTGATCGGTCAGCAAAAAAGCAAAGTCGCCCGTATTCAGTTCCGGTGGCGGCGTGACATTAAGCCCAATGGCCGAGGGAGAACGCCAGACCAGATTTTTTTTGGCCAATTGGATAAAACCGTAAAGCCCTGAACCCGGCGTGGCAAAGCGCGGCTCCGGCAAATTGGCCGGCATGTTTAAATCGCCGGTATTTTTAAGTTCCGCCGCCGACAGCAGCGAATACACATGAACCAGCAATTTTTCTTTTAAGGCCTGCTCGGCGCTCTCGCGGAAACCCTGTTCCAGCACCACCGAAACCAGCGCAAAAAATGCGGCCAGCACCAGACCGGCAGAAACCAGCAACCGAAAACTTAATGATTTAATTTGCATATAGTTTTGTAACGACTCAGCCCTGCACTCACGCTTGGGCTTGTGGAATAAAAGGCTGCAACGGCTCAGCCTATTCTAACCTCAGTTCGGGATAAGCTAATCCAATAAAGGTAGCAAATCTTCCCTTTTAA
>JBLRXA010000074.1:0-16024 GCA_047920955.1 Methylobacter sp.
GCCCGGCCACCCTGACCCGTTTCAATTCCTCAAACAATTCTTTCGGTATGCCTGCGGGCAACTCGACAGTGCTGTGGTCGTCCTGAATTTTAATGCGGGCGATATGGTCGCCGTCGATACCGGTTTCATTGGCGATGGCACCAACGATATTGCCGGGTTTGACGCCGTGGTTATGGCCGACTTCAATCCGGTAGGTTTCCATTTCAATGTCGGCGCCGCCGAATACGCGTTTGGCTTTGCGGTCTTTTTGCGGGTGGTCGCGGTCGGATCTTGATGGGCGGTCATCCCGGGACGGCCTGTCGTCGCGGCTGTCTTTCGCCCTTTTCGGCAGATTTTGCATCAACAGCGGTGTGTCGCCCTGAACCAGTTTTGCCAGCGCAGCGGCTATTTCCAACGCCGTGACATTGTGCTCTTGCTGATATTGTTCCAGCAGTTGGCTGAAAAAACTCAGTTCTTCGGCAGCCAGGGTGTCGGTAATGTTTTGTTTAAAACGGGAAATACGTTTGTTGTTAATAACCTCGGTTGACGGCAGCCCCATTTCCTCAACTTTTTGTTTGGTCGCCTTTTCGATATTGTTCAGCAGATTCCTTTCCCTGGGCGCAATGAACAAAATGGCATCGCCGGTACGGCCAGCTCGGCCTGTCCGGCCGATACGATGCACATAAGATTCAGTGTCGTAAGGCACGTCGTAGTTGACAACGTGGGTGATACGGTCGACATCGAGCCCGCGTGCGGCAACGTCGGTTGCGATCAAAATATCCAGCTTGCCGTTTTTCAGATGGGTAATGGCGCGTTCGCGTAAGGCCTGCGACATATCGCCGTTAATCGCGGCGGCGGAATAACCGCGCGCTTCCAGTTTTTCAGCGAGCTCAACGGTTGCCGTCTTGGTTCTAACAAAAATGATCATGCCGTCAAAAGTTTCGGCTTCCAAAATGCGGGTGAGTGCGTCCAGTTTGTGTACACCGCTGACCATCCAATAGCGTTGGCGTATATTTTCAGCCGAAGTTGTAGTGACTTTAATAGTGACATGTTCGGGTTCATGCAGGTATTGGTTGGCAATTTTACGGATCACCGATGGCATAGTCGCGGAAAATAAAGCGATTTGCCGTTGTTCCGGGATTTGTTCCAGAATCCATTCGACGTCATCAATAAAACCCATGCGCAACATTTCGTCGGCTTCATCCAGCACCAAATAACTCAGGCCTTTTAAATTCAGCGTACCTTTACGCATGTGATCCATGACCCGGCCCGGCGTACCGACCACGACATGGGCGCCGCGTTTTAGCTGGCGTAATTGGGTGGTGTAGTCTTGGCCGCCGTAAATCGGCAAGACATGGAAGCCTTTTAAATGTGCGGCATAACGTTGGAACGCTTCGGCCACCTGAATCGCCAGTTCGCGGGTTGGCGCCAGCACCAGCACTTGCGGGTCTTTTTGTTTGAGGTCGATGCGCGATAAAATCGGTAACGCGAAAGCCGCAGTTTTACCGGTACCTGTTTGTGCTTGCCCCAGAACGTCTTTGCCTTGCAGAAGGAGCGGGATGGTTTGTGCTTGTATGGGTGAAGGTGTTTCATAGCCGACATCTTTCAGTGCCCTTAGCACCGGTTCGATCAGGGCTAAATCACTAAAAGAGGGAAATGTTGAAACATCATTGGACATGGATTTACCTGTTGGAAATATAGAATGCGCGAAAGCGCGGGGAAATGTGTTTGTATATCAGCGCATTATAACTTAGTAAATTAATATGTGCAGAAAAATAACAGGGTCTTAAGGGTGTTTTGTTGATGCCCGCTAAAAATGATTAGATGGTACTTGGTACAACTGCCGCGTTTTATTTCATCCTGCCTATTTTGTCACCGTAAATTCAACAACTTCATTGCCCACCATGACCTTAAATTTTCCGGGCTCGACAATCCTTTTAAGGTCGACGCCGATAAACGATAAATCTTGCGCCGTTAGGGTAAAGCTCAATTCCTCAGTTTGCCCCGGCGCCAGTTCAATTTTTTTAAACGCTTTCAGTTGTTTATTAGGCCGGGTGACCGAGGCCGCTACGTCATTGATATAAACCAACACCGTTTCTTTGCCGCTTAGCGCGCCAGTATTTTTAACATTGACGCTGACGGTGATGGTTTCGCCGATAGCGATTTTTTCTTTATCCACTTTTAAAGCGCTGGTGGCAAAGGTGGTATAGCTCAAACCGTACCCGAACGGGTATAGCGGGTTATAGGTGTTTTGTTCAAACGATTCTATCGGCTTGTAATCGTAGGGCGTAATGCCGTTGGTGTTGCGCGGGTAGGTAATCGGCAGTTTGCCGCTGGGGTTGGCGTCGCCGTAGACAATATCGGCAATCGCTTCGCCGCCTTCCATGCCCGGCAAAAAGCCCAAAATAACGCCGGCAGCGCGTTCGGCAATCGGGGTGATAATGCGCGGGCGGCCGCCTAAAGTCAGCAGAATAACCGGCTTTCCGGTCGCCAGCGCGGCATCGGCCAGATCAAGTTGCGCCGGGTCGAGGTTCAGCGTTTCGATATTGCCCGGCGTTTCGGTGTAGGTTTGTTCGCCCAGGCTGAGCAAAATCACGTCGTGGTGTTGCGCTTCCTCGGCCATTTTTTGCCTATCGCTGGCGATATAAGTGATTTTCCCGGTCGATTTTTCCTGTAACGCTTCCAAAACAGTGAGTTTTTCTTGCGGATAAAGTTCCTCGGCGGCGCCCTGCCAGGTAATCGTCCAGCCGCCATTCATTACACTTAATAAATTTGCGGTCGGGCCAGTGACTAAAATACGGGCGTCTTTTTTTAACGGCAAGATGTTGTTTACGTTTTTGGCCAGCACAATCGATTCCCGCGCCGCTTGGCGATTGGTTGCTACCGCTTCCGGCGTGGCAAAATTACCCTCAATCGGCAACAGCGCTTTGGGCCCGAACAAGCCCGCTTGGTATTTCACCGTCAGAATTCGAGACACCGCCTCATCGATACGGGGCATAGGCACTTCGCCGGATTTGACCAAATCGATCAGCAAATCGTAAAAGGAAAAATCGAACGGCACCATGCTCATGTCGATACCGGCCATCACTGCGATTTTGACCGCTTCTTTAGACGAAGCGGCCATTTTGTCGCGCGTGTAAAGGCGTTCGATGTCCGCCCAATCGGACACGGCAATGCCTTTAAAGCCGAGTTCACCGCGTAAAATCGTGGTCAGATAATAATAGTTGGCGTGTCCGGGGATGCCGTCCACTTCTGCCGAATTGATCATTACTGCGGGCGCTCCGGCTTTGATGCCCGCTTCAAAGGTCGGCAAGAAATATTCGCGCAACATGCGTTCGCCAATCCAGGCCGGGGTGCGGTCTTTGCCGTTCAGCGGGTAGCTGTAGCCGACATAATGTTTTAAGCAAGTCGGCAGTTTACCGGCGGCGGCAAAATCATCGCCCTGATGGCCTTTAATATAAGCCGTGCCCATCATTGTCGCCAGATGCACGTCTTCGCCGAAGGTTTCCCACAAGCGCGGCCACAACGGTTGGCGGCCTATGTCCATAACAGGGGAAAAATTCCAGTGCAGGCCGGAAGCACTGACTTCGCGGGCGGTAATTTCGCCTTCCTTGAATGCCAAATCGGCGTTGAAGGTTGCCGCCATGTTAAGTGCCTGCGGGAACAACACCGAATTTTGCGTGTAGGTTGCGCCATGAATGGCATCGATGCCGTAAATGACCGGGATTTTTAGCCGCGTTCTGGCCGCCGCATCCTGCACGGTGCGGGTCATTTTGCGCCATGTTTCAACCGATTGCGCTTTATTGTCGGGCGTAAATGGCGTGTTAAGAATGGAGCCGACGTGATGCTTTACTACGGCTTCTTCCAATTTAACCGGATCGATTTGATTTTCGGCGTTTTGCTCTTTAGGTATGCCAATGACCGTGAAATCGACCTGCGTCATCTGGCCAACTTTTTCTTCCAGCGTCATAAGCGACAGTAGTTGTTTGACGTTATGTTCTATGACATTGTTTGTTTCTTGTGCGTTCACAACGTGCCCCGGCATGACTGATAAGATAAAAATAATCGCCGTATTACGCAGGCGGCCGCGATAAAAAGTCATTTTAAACATCAAGCAAACCTGCTGGGAAACCAGCCCTTTTCCACGCAATCGCGAAAACTCCAGGCCGCCGCCGTTTCGGTTTTGTAACTCCAAAAAAACCAGCCCAGATATTTCTCGAAACTCAGTAATTGCGCCGCTGCGTAACCGCGATAGGCGACATCCATTTGGAAGCTGTCCATTTTTTGCAAGGCATGGTTGGACGACTCCTCCGCCCACAGCGAGACAATGTGTAAATCCAAACCTAAGCTCCATTCGCCGACGTAAGTCCAGCCCAGCTCATTGATAATTTCGTCCGCTTCATTTTTCCAGCCTATCGCGGCTTTTTGGATATGCCCGTAAATGTCGGTGTCTATGTCTTCGCGGACAAAACACTGGTAACGGTGGATGTCGAGTATTACGTTGCTGAATTCCGGTTTGGACAAAAAACCGGCATATTCGCGGAACGAACGGAAACCATCGTGGTAAACCACGGCCACGTCTTCAGGGCGGCAATATTTACGGATGCGCTGGTAAGCTTCGGTGGTATAGCTTTTCAGTAATGCGGTGTCTATGTCCCAACGCGGTTCGTTTAACACTTCGATCGCATGTAAGGCCGGGCTAGTGTGATAACGCTCAGCCAAGCGTTCCAGCACCGTCAGCGCGTAGTCGATGTATTCTTGCTTGGTGTGCCATTCGCACACATCCTGGATGCCGCCGTTATCAAAGCCGTTTTGGCAACCGGGCGCAGCGTGTAAATCCAACACCACCAGTAGGCCGAGTTCTTCTGCCCAATCAAAAGCCCGGTCAAGCACCTCTAGGCCGCCTTCAACAAAGGGATAGGGGCTGTCGCCATAGCTAGGGTGATAAGGATAGTCGGCGCCGAAAATCCAATGGCCTAGCGGTATGCGCACTGCGTTAATGCCTACATCGGCGAGCCAGATAAAATCGTCGTGGGTGATGAAGGTGTTCCAGTGTTTTTTTAGCGTCGATTCGGCCTTAGCGCCCAGTTCGACGCAGTAGGACGTTTCATCTTTGGCCGCCAAACCTTCAAAAACACTAGGTGTCATCCATTTTTCCAGCACCAGCCAGCCGCCCAAATTGACACCGCGTATTTTTTTGCCGCATTTGTTCACGAAGTCACGCTGCATTGTGTGATTCCTTATAAAGATGGGGGCTAAACGACAATTCGCCGCTGATGGAATGCCTCTGCTAAAGGCTCGTTAGTGATGGTCAAAATGGCGGCATCGGGCAATTTTTGCGCGATCAAATGCAACATTTTCATTTCGTTTGAAGAAGCCAGCGAATCCATGGCCTCTTGCAATAAAATCCATTTAGGCCGCTGTAACAACAAGCGCACCACACCTAAGCGCTGCTGCTGTTCTCGGGATAGTGCGCTGGCCCAATGGTCAACCGCATCAAGCTGCGGCAACAATTCTTCCAGCTCAACCAATTCCAGTGCTTTTGCTAAGGCGGCCTCAGTATATTCCACGTCCGCTGACGGGTAGCAAATGGCCGCCCGCAAACTGCCCGTCGGCAAATAGGGGCGCGGCGGCATAAAAAACACGGGATCGTTAGGCAATTCAATCAGCCCTTCACCCCAAGGCCACAGTCCGACGATCGCTTTAAACAATTTAGAACCGGTAAAGGCGTTGCCGGTAATCAACACATGTTCACCCGGTTTTATTTCGGCATTGACCGCCGACACGCAGACAACGCCATCCAGCCTGATAATACTCACATCAGCAAAGCGCAACACATTCTGCCCGGTTTTTTCCAGACGGATTCGATGCGGATCGTAGCGAATAATTTCCTGATTCAACTGTTCAAGCGCATTAGCCAAACCCAATACCCGTTCAACCGAAGCCCGCCATTCAGCAACCCTGGCCATATTATCGACCGGCCAGGACAACGCGCCCGCCGTTTGCTGAAAGGCTTGGGCTGACTGCATCAGCGCACCGAGCGAAATGCTGCCCAGAATATAGCGGGGCGCCGACACCAGAATCGGAAATGCCATCGACAACACCGAATAGCCTGAGGTGAGCATGAACAAATGCGACCAGGCATGGGTTTGCCGTCGCCAAGCGTCGATAATGTCATTAAAAAGTACGACAAATCGGGAACGCTCATTGTCTTCGCCATGCACCAGGGCAATCGCCAGCGAATTTTCCCGCGCACTGACCAAGCCGAATCTAAAGTTGGCTTCTACCGTTTGCCGGGAATCGGTTGCCGCCGTAAACGGCTTGCCCAACATCCAACCCAACGTAGATGCGCAAGCCGCATAAATCATGGCCAGCCAGACCAGATGCCCGTGGATGACAAACTCGGCAATTCCCAGATTAAGCGTTACCGTGCCAGACAGCGTCCACAGAATTTTAGTAAAACTGCCCAGCAACAATAAGCAATAGATTAAAGAATGGCACAGGTCAATGGCGCGTTCAGTGGCGAGGCGAATGTCTTCGGCGATTCGGCCATCAGGGTTGTCATGCGCACCTTGAATATGCGTCACCAAGTAATGTCGGCCATCGGTCATCCATTGACCAATCAAGCGATGCGTCAGCCAACTGCGCCAATCGAGCTGGAGACGCCGTTTGACTTTAAAGTGAGTAGTGGTCACCGCAATATTGGCGGCAAAAATCACCACAATCAGGCCGATTTGGGTAAATAACCCGCTCATTGAGCGCTGCTCCAGCGCATTAAAAAGGTCGGCACTCCATTCCGTGATGACCACAGCAATGCCGATTTGCATTACCGTCAGCACAAATAAACCCAGCGCCAGGCCACGGATAGTCGACTTATTTTCAGAACTCCAAAAAGGCCCGGCTAAGCGAATGAATTGAATGAAAAATCCGTTTGAAAGTTGCAAAGGAAACTCCTCGTTAAAATAAAATAGTTAAGGTATCGAAAAGCGGTTTTCTTCTTGTTCTAATACGCCCCGCCAGTTGATAACCGTAGGTTCTACAGCCAATTTAAACAGTGAGAGTCTAGTTTAATTTTGCCGGTTAGCACAATTTTGCAGCTTGCACGTCGGCATGACCGTTCAAAGTATAAATTATTTAACACGGTTCCAAAACGGTGCTTATCACGTATCATTTAGGCATTGTTTTTTTGCCAAGCCAATGGCACACAATCCAACTGATAACATCAATTTAATCAGGATAAGACCATGAACCGCACTAAAAAATGTTTGGTTTTCGCCCACCGTGGCGGCAATAAAGAAACTGGGGGCGTGGCCGAAAATACCCGCGCAGCTTTTGATAAAGCACTGCAGTACCCGATTGACGGCATTGAAACAGACGTGCAGTTGAGCCAAGATGATGTGCCCGTGCTTTGGCATGATTGGCATTTGGACAAAGTCGGGCATCCGGGCAAATGTATCGGCGACTTTACCCTGGAACAGCTTGAAAATATGGATTTTTCCGGCTACGTCTCGGCCAGCGCACCAGCCGAAGGCGCATTGAGCCTTGAAGAATTTATCGGCACTTATCGGGGGCGTTGCGGCCTGGATATTGAGCTTAAAAGCCGCGATGGGGAATCGGCAGAGCGGCTGGAAAAAAAGATAGGGCGCATGTTGGCGCTGGTTGGCGGCTTAGCTGAAGAGGGCATTTTCATTTCTTCGTACAGCTTGCCCGGCCTGATTTTTTGCCATCAGCAGGCACCGGATTTACCGCTTTATTACCTGTTGTCCGGCCACCATACACAAACTGACATTGAACAATTGCTGGCGGAACAGCCTTTTCTCGCGGGCTTTTGCCTGCCCATCGACATCCACAATGAAGCGATTGCAACATTGCTGCGCGAGTGCGGCAAAGGTGTCGGCGTTTACACCTGCAACAACGTCGAGGACATTCAAAAGGCATTGGATTTGGAGGCTGACATTTTGATTACCGATTATCCCCGGCAGGCCTTGCAGATGCGCGACCGGCATCTTTTCTTTTAAGGCGGGGCAGTGTAAGGTTTAAGGTGATTGGCAATAAAGGACACCCAGATAGCCTTCGTCGATAAAGGGACATAAAAGACCTGTCATAAGACACGATAAATTGAGTGGTCTTTGTGGGCAATCATTTAGGGCTGTCCCTGATTGCCTTTTTTTAATTGATGTATATTCCCATGCAACCACAAAACCTGTATTTAATCCATTCCGAGAGCCTTGATGCCAAACAGGTGCGCCTTATCACCAAGCACCCGTTGGTGGCCGAATATAATGTCAATATCCGCCCCGTCAAGTTGACGAACCTTAACGCCCTCAATGTCAATGAAAAGCGTAAACATGCTTTGGTTTGGGTTGGGCAGGCTGAGTTACAGTGTGTCATCACGGCGGCCTACAACAAAAAGCTGTCCTTAAGTTTCTTGCCGTTGCCCAATGACAACCGGCCTGTTTTTTTTGACCATCTTGACCTGCCCGGCAAACTTGATGATTGTTTGGCGTTGGCGTTAACAACAGAGCCTGTTGCCGTGGATTTGATCCGCTGTAATGGGGAAGTGCTTAGCCAGGGCATCGGCCTGATGGGGCAATCGGCCTTTGCCGAATTGGTCGAGTCCGGCAACAAGCAAGGCTTTTTTAAAAAAAGCATGGCCAATTTCCAGCGATTGTTCCACGCATTTGGCCTCAAGCCCATCCCGATACAAATTGAAACGGCCAAAGGCAAATCGGTAAAAACGGCCATAGTTGGCGTTTATTTGCTGGATATGGCCAAAACGTCCGCATTTACCAAGCTCTTTGACCAGTCGGTGTCTTTGAAGGATGGCCGTATTTCCCTCATGCTGTTTGCCCCGCAATCGATCTTGGGCTATATCCAGTCGGCCTTGCCCTTGATGCCCGTGACCCAAAAGAAGTTGGTAAAGAATCTGGGTTTTGTGCGCAGCACATCGGTGCGCCTGGTTACGCATCAAGATACGGCCTATTGGGTAGAAAATAAAATCGTCATGACCCGCGAATTGTGCGTAGAAAACGTACCGGGGGCGATCAATGCCAGTGTTGGGGAGAAATTTAGGGAACTTAAGCTGCAAACTGACGATAAGGAAAACTTTAGCGTTGAATGGTTGCCCCAAGACGATGCGCGCCTGAAATATTTTGGCAAAACGCTGCCGTTTTTCCAACATGCGCTGGAATCCGATTTTAAGGACTTATTTTTAACCCTAAAAGACAACGCCAAAACGACAAGCACTTACTTGTTGCTGATGGTGCTAAGTTCCTTATTGGCGACATTAGGCATGTTCCTCAACAGCCCTTCTGTCGTTATTGGCGCCATGGTGTTGGCGCCCTTGATGTCACCTATCATTTCTCTGTCCATGGGCTTGTTGCGTTCCGAAAAAAACCTGACCCAACAATCTGTCATGACCTTGCTGATTGGCATTGCGGTTGCGCTGTCGTTATCTGCCGCGATGGGCGCTCTGCTCCCGTTCAAGGAACTCACACAAGAAATCGAAGGGCGCCTGCATCCTACTACCTTGGATTTGTTGGTCGCCATTTTTTCCGGCATTGCGGGTGCATTTGCCCATGCCCGTGAAAGCATTGCCAAAAGTTTGCCGGGCATTGCCATTGCCGTGGCATTGGTGCCGCCGTTGTGTGTCGCGGGCATTGGCATAGGCTGGTGGAGTTCTGACGTATTCTTGGGGGCGATGCTATTGTTTTTGACCAACTTAATAGGCATTACCATGGCGGCCGCCCTGTCGTTCATGGTGGTTGGCTTTGCCCCTTTTTCCAGGGCGCGCAAGGGTTTGCTGTTGTCCATCTTTTTGGTCGGCCTGGTGTCGGTGCCGCTGTTTTTCTCATTCCAAAAAATGGCGCATATCGCCAGCATCAGGCAGCAATTGTCCGGGCAAACCTATATGATTGACGGGCAGGTTGTGGAGCTGCGCAACATCAAAGTGCATCATGTCGACCCCCTCAATCTCAGCGCGGATTTGTTAACCAACAAAATGCCCAACGAAAATGTTTTCGCCCAATTGGAACAGCGGCTGGTGGCTGAACTTGACAAGCCCACCCGTTTTAGTTTTGCCGTGCATATTGTCAGGTGGCCTTTGGCCCCCAAGCCTTGACAGGTTAATGCCCTGTCCCTAAGCGTCGGCGTCCATCGTTATGCATAAGTCTCTGCGAACTGCGGATAGATAGACCTTCCAGGTTTTAAGAGCCTGGAAGGTCTAAATCGAAAGCCTTTAAATAGGCGGAATGCCACAGGCCATTTCGGCCTATTTCGAGATGTGTATCAAAGACGAGTAATTGTTTAGGTATGCTCTTTTCAGGAAATAGCCTTAGGCTGCTTTGGCCGAGTGGGGCGATGGGTTTGCCTAGTCGCCCCGGCCCTCCCAATCGACCCGGCTATGCCCTAGCAGGGTGCCGGTGGCAAAAGCGAGGTCGATCATAGAAATCTGATAGTCGCCAATGGCGCGGACTTCGCGTAATTGCGCATCGCCTAAGCGGGTCAGGGTTTCCAGCACTTCGGTCATGGTTCTGAGCCCTTCGCGGAATTGTTTCAGCTCTGCATCGTAGTTGAGCCCGGCGAGCAGCACGTTTTGCCGTGCGGCGAGTATGCGCTGCCAGTTCTGTTGCATTTGGTCCAGGGCATCGTAAATTTCCCGGCGCACACTGAGTTCCCGCAGCTGCAAGGTGGTGAGGCGTTGCAGGCGTTGCTGTATCGAACGGTCACGACGTGCGCGCCGCAATTCATTGGTCAGCGGCATTTCCATGCGCAAGCCTACCGACCAGTCGGAATAATTGCCGCCAATACTCTGGTCGAAAGCGCCGCCGAACGACGAGGTGTCGCGCCCCAGCGAGGCGTAATTATAATCGAGCATGAACAGCGGCAGGGTTTGGTTGCTGAGATAATCGATTTTGGTCATGTCGGCCGCCAGTTTCAGCTCCAGCTCCAACAGCTCCAGCCGCCCTTGCAGCGCTTGTTGCGCCAATTGTTCGCGGTCGAATTCGAATTGGAGCAGCGTTGGCGTGGTTTCGGGAATCAGCAGGGTGGTGGTGTCCAAATCCATACTGGGATCGTTCAGCAGCAATTTCAGTTGGCGTTGCCTGAGTTTGAGTGTGGTTTCGGCGACGATCAGCCCTTCCATGCGCTCGGCCACACCAATTTCGGCGCGGTTGATTTCGACGGCGGCGGTCACCCCTTCGGCCACGCGCTTTCTTACCATGGCCAAATTGTCCGCCGCGTTTTCGTATTGCTGGCGGCGCACGTCCAGTTCGCCCCAGGCAACATAAAGCCCCCAATAGCCGCGTTCCACCGCCGCCAGCACCCGAATCGCCTGCAATCGCGTACTTACATCGACGGCCTCCTGTTCATAACGGGCGATACGGATACCGGCCACATTAGCGTCAATGCCGCCGTCTCGCAATAAAGGCTGGCTGATGGAAAAACGCAGCGCGTTCAGGTATTGGTCGGAGGCGACGCCTTTAAACTGCCTTTTTTCGTCGAACGGGACGCTGAGGGTCACTTTAGCGCCGGTGCGCAAAGGGATGACGATACCCGCTTCCATGTCCAGTATTTCGGTGCGCTGCGGCACCGCCGTCAACTTGTCGGTTTCGCCTTTGAGCAGCGCCGAGCTTGGGTCTGCCGGGGTGAAAGTCACCACATCAAGGTTTTGCGCGGGGGTATTTTTCGTGCCGTATTTGGCGCGGGCAAAAATCAGGTCGTCGAATTTGGCCTGTTCCTCGCTCACATCGGCGGCGGCAATTTTCGGGTTGATTTGGGCGATTTTCAGCTCCAGATTATTTTCCAGCGCCAATGCGCGCACTTGGCTGATGGACAGCACGTTGCTGGCTTTTTCCGGCGCTTTTTCCGGTGTTTGGGCGGGCGGTAAGTTGCGTACGCTTCGGGCTTGGCTTTCCTTGAATTTGGGCAACGCCTGTTCGATGGTGAGCGGCGCGGCTTTCGACAGCGGCGGCAGCGCCAGTTGTTCGTCGCTGCTTAGGCGCTGTTCGACCCGTTGGGCTATTTTACGTTCCGGCCCTGTATCGAAATAATAGCTGCAGCCGGTGAGCACAAGCAGCGACAAATAAGGCAATCGTTTCATCATCGGATTATTTCAGTAATTGGCGGGCCAAATCAGTGGTAGGGGACTCATTGGTCATTTGCGGCGGAAACGCATTCAGCTGACGCCACAGTTCATAAGCCATGGTGACCCGGTTGAGCAATATCCAGCCGTTAACGCGCACGCCCTGACGCAAAAAGCGCCCCGATGGCCACGGAACATCATCCGGGTTGGGCACAATCAGCACCCGAAACTTGCCCTGGCCATCGTCGGTGGAATCGACAAAGGCAACATTGCCGCCAAACGTACCCACCGCCACTTCCGGCCATCCGGCGAATTGTATTGCAGGCCAGCCCTCGAATTGCAGGCGCACATGGCGGCCAGGGGTAATCAGCGCCGCATCGTTACCGGATACCCACAATTCAACCGCCTTAGTGCCGGGATCGGGCACGAGAACCAGCAGCGGATCGCCTTGGCGCACAACATTGCTTTGCGGGTTGACCAACAGGCGCAACACATGGCCGTCACGAGGTGCGGTGATGATTTGCGATTGCTGGCGGGAGACATCGGTTTCGCTTTTCAGCAGACTGGTTTTGCTGTCTTCGAGTTCGCTTTGGATTTTGTTCGCCGAGGCTTCGGCTGAATCGACGCGGACTTGGGCATCGGCACGGATGCGGCCGATTTCGGTTTCGGCGGCGCGCTGTTCGGCCAGCGCGCCCTCCAGGGCTGCCTGGCCGCTGTTCAGGTTGCGCCGAGCGACAATGCCGTCGCGTTCAGCCAGCTCAAAGTCGCGCTGCGATACCAAACCATCGGCCAGCAGGCGTTGCAGGCGCTTGGTCTGTATAGCGGCGGCATCCAGCGTGGCCTGCGCCGAAGCGATAGTTTCCCGGGCGGCAAGCGCCCGTTGGCGCGCCACATCCAGCCGGTATTGGGCGGTGGCCGCTTGCAAATCACGGGTGGCAATCAAATTATTGATTTGCAGCCGATAAGTGCGCAGCTCCTCTTCCTTGGCCGCGAGTTTGGCGACGGCGGCTTCGCGCTGTTGTTGCAGGCGGTCGAGCAATTGCGGATCGACATCGGCAATTTCCAGCAACACATCACCGGCTTTCACTTTGGCACCCTCTTTTGCCTGCCATTGCACGATACGGCCGGACACCGGTGCCTGTATCGTTTGTTGGCGTTCAATCGGGGAGAAGGCGGTGACACGTCCGGTGGAGGTGATATTTTGTTGCCACGGTGTCAACAATAAGGCAAATGGCGTCAGCAAAAACAGCCAAACCCCCGCCTTGGCCAGCAGGCCGATCAGGCGCGGGGTGCGGGAAACGGCCAGCGCGGACAGTTGGGTATGTAAATTAAGCATGGGCAGCGTCCCCCGTGAGTGAGACCATCCGTTCGCATGATGCGGCAATGGCGGGCGAAGCGGTCAGCACCAGCAGCGTCCAGGGCGCATCGGCGGCAAACAGCAGCGGCGCAATACGGTTAAGTGTGTCTTCCTCCATCTCATCGAGGATGGCATCCAAAATCAGCAACGAGGGCCGGCCGACAATGGCGCGCGCCAGCATCAGCAGCAGCGCCTGGGTAGCGGACAGCGGCGAACCGCCAGGGGTCAGTTCGACATCCAAATCATGCCCGACAATTTCTTCCGAGAGGCCGACGGCATCCAGCACTTGTTTTATCTGGTCGAGGCTCAGTTCTTCGCGGCCAAGGCGCACGTTTTCAAGCAGGCTGTCGCCGATGATTTCTATGCCGCTGATTACCGCAATATGCCTGCGCAAGGCTTCCACACGCAGATTGCCCAGCTCGACCGCGTTGATTTCAATGCTGCCTTTTTGTAGCGGGCGCAAACCGCACAGCAGATGGGCCAGCAGCGTTTTGCCGCCGCCGTAGCGGGCCAGCACCGCAACCTTATCACCCGGCTGAAGCAGCAGCGTGAACTGGGAAAATAAAGGGCGTTTAGTGCTGAAGCCAAACGATAAATCACGGATTTCCAGCTTCGCAGGCCCGTCCATCAGCGGGGTAAGGCCATGTTCCGGTTCCAGCGGCAAATCCAGCAAGTGACCGATTTTGTCGGTGCCCGCCATCAGATCGTAATAACCTTCCAAATGCTTGCCGAACTTGACCAAGGACACCAGCGCCGATGACACGATGAGTTCGGCGGCGACCAATTGCCCCAGCGTCAAATGGCCGTCAATCACCAAATAGCCGCCGATAGCCAGCAATGCCGTGCTGGCTATGGCGTACAAAGCCACCGAGCCGATTACCTGGCGCAGCAGTATCCGGTAATGGCGGCGTTTACGTTCCAGATAGGCGAGCGCCAGCTTATCCGTCCGTTTAACCGCCAGCTCAGGGCCGCCGCTAAATTTGAAGGTCTGCATATTGCCGGCGATGACCTCCAGCCAGGCGACCAAGGCATATTTGGACACTGATTCATCAATCGACGTAGCCACCCCGCCGCGCCCCAATACAAAGATGATGGCGCTGATCGACAGCAGCAAAATCACGTCGAAAGCCAGCAGGAAAGGATGGTAAAAAGCCAGCATGACCAGGCCGACACACGTTTGCACGGCGGTGCTCAAGCCATCCAGCAGCAGTGCCGAACCGGCTTTTTGCACCGTTAGTACATCGAAAAAACGGTTGACCAATTCCACGCCCTGGTGATGCGCATAAGCATCCCTGCGCACACGGGGCAGCCGATAAGCCAAGTCTGCGGCAAGGCGCACGAAAATCCGCCGCTGCACAATCTCCACCAAATACGAGGTCAGAACCTGCACGGCGCCGGCAAAGGTCAGGAAGAAAAACAGAATCACCGACAGCACCAGCAAGGGCTGCCCCATGCCGCCCATCGTCACGGTATTGACCAGTGCCTGTACCGTCACCGGCGATGCCAACGCGAGCAGACCCGAACCGAGCGCCAACCCCAGCACCAGCCACAAATCGGCGTGGTCGGCGCGCATCAGCTCAATCAACCGGCGTAATGGCGACAAATGCGCATGGGCATCGTGGCTGACCGCATTGGCCAGCGGCGCCTTGGCTTGCACCAAAAACCAATCGCCGATGCGCCCAGTATATAGCCCCAACTGCTCCCCCACATCATCAGGTTTAAGCCGATGCTCTTCAATCACTTCGCCCTGAATCAATGCCGTCCGCACCCGTCCCCTGCTAAAGCCGTAAACCACCAGCCAGCCGCGCCCATCGGCAAGCTGCGCCAGCAACGGCGTTTGCGCCGCCGAGGCTTCCGCTGCCGCCATCGGCGTCAGTGCCACGCGATCCATGCGCAAGCCGAAGTTATCGCCGATTTCAGGCAGCGTATTGAGGGTGTCGTTAAAATCCAGATGAAGCAGACGTTCCGGCGATTTTGCCGGTTCAATGTCCAATTTCAATATGCCCAGCAAAAAAACGAGCAGCGACTGCATGGTTTTCTTGTGTTGAGGGGAGTCTTTAAATTCAGCGGAAGCAGGCATGGGAAACGTTTAAAAGGTTGTTAAATTAGGCTAATTTACTAAAAAGAATAGCCCTAAATTAAGTGTCCGCGAAAGGCATAAAACACACGGGCTTTTCGGCGGCGATTTAAGGGGGGTACTGTTCAACAATGGGGCACGGGGGATTTTACCCGTCGAGAGGGGTAAGCACCTGAACCCAAAAGCCAGATGACGGTGAAGGACAGTTACCATTGGGCTTATTCTATTGATTGATACTTTCAGGAACCTTTCTGCCATCGGAAAAAACCAATCGCACACGATGCTGATGGAACAGTGCTTAGTAACGAGGCGGCCGGGTAAAATTAAGGGGCAGAAACAACTTGGGCAAATTTTATTTTTAAACCATGACGGGGATGGGGAGTTTAACCCACCGTCCGCCCATTTTTAAGCCAGTTTGCCTTAAAAAGCCGGGATTGAAGTATATCACAACAAAAAGACGTCGCAGTGGGGTGATGCTAAGTAATGAGCACGAAATAACTTGAGCAAGTAGTCGTTGCAATGCGGTAAA
>JBLRXA010000075.1:0-15904 GCA_047920955.1 Methylobacter sp.
TGCCCAATATTACCCAGCGTCACCCCCATACGATCCAGTTTTTCCGTCAACATTTTATCGTTGCGCCTCATTTGCTCATCAGTCGCCTTTTGCGCAACGGCAAGGCTGGCAACTAAGGCCTTTAATTCATCATCAGTCATCTTTTTCCCCGAAAATCTTGTTCATTGCCGGGAATTTTAGCATAGCGACCGGACAAAAATGCCCCATTTAGCTAAATCCACAAGCAGCGGATAATCGTGTTTGGGATCGGAAAACTGATGGCACTCGGCTTGTGCTTCCGGGCGTTTTGGCCCTTCGGTATTTCACGGGGGTAGCCACCGCATGTAGTGTATGATATTTGCCGCCTATCAGCACTGGACGGGCCGCTGCTTTTTTGCAGGTGCCCTCCGATATCTGGTGCATAAGAAAAAGACTTATTACGGTTGGCAATGGGTGGTTGATGATATGTGCGTGGTGCGCTATTTTACCCGGATTGTTCAATTTCTTTCATGCACGTCGCATAAGTGTAATTACCAATTATTGAAAATGCTGTCTATCCTTGATTATTATTGGCTTGTTTTTTTGCTGACCGGCATTGTCTCTTGGGCGCTCACCGGTTTTTTGCGCCGATATGCGTTAGCGGGGAACTTAATCGACATGCCTAATGAGCGCAGCTCGCATTCAGTCCCTACGCCGCGTGGCGGCGGTGTTGCCATTGTGTTGTCGTTTCTGGCAATTTTACTGGTTTTAAACGCGGGCGGTTGGCTGTCTAATCCGCATGGCCTGGCTTTATGGGGTGCGGGCGGTGCTGTTGCCGTCACTGGCTTTCTCGATGACCATCGGCATATTGCGGCGCGTTGGCGTTTAACAGTCCATTTCGCGGCGGCAGTTTGGGGGCTTTATTGGCTGGGCGGTTTGCCGCCGCTGGTTGCTTTTGATACGGTGCTGGATTTGGGCTGGTTGGGCTATGTGGGCGCTGCGGTTTATATCGTTTGGCTGCTTAATTTGTATAACTTTATGGATGGCATTGACGGCCTGGCCGGTGTTGAGGCGATTACGGCCTGTTGCAGCGCGGCTGTTTGGACATGGTTGGTTGTGCCTGGTTCAAATGCTTGGCTGCTGCCTGTGCTGCTGGCGGCTGCCGTTTTTGGCTTTCTTATTTGGAATTTTCCGCCCGCACGTATTTTTATGGGCGATGCCGGCAGCGGCTTTTTGGGCATTATGTTGGCTTTGCTTTCGTTGCAATCGGCAGGGCTGGCATCCCGGTTATTATGGGTGTGGCTAATTTTGTTGGGTGTGTTTATTGTTGATGCCAGTGCGACTTTGTGCCGCCGTGTTGTGCGTGGGGAAGCGTTTTATGAGGCGCATTGTAACCATGCTTATCAGTACGCATCCCGCTATTTCGGCGCCCATCGTCCTGTCACTTTGGCCGTCTGTGCCATTAATATGCTCTGGTTGACGCCCATCGCAGGTTTGGTTGCCTTGGCGGCATTAGACGGGTTGCTTGGGCTGGTGGCCGCTTATTTGCCGTTATTGTGGTTGGCATACCGTTATAAGGCGGGAGACCGTCAGGCTCAAACCCGGCAGCCTGAAACGGACCAATTAAATTAGGGCTCATTCATGGAATCACCTCCACACATTTGGTTTATCCGTCTTTCGCGGCGAAAGAAAGCCTTTATGCTAATCAGCGCCGATTTGTTTTTTGCCATGCTGGCGCTGTGGGTGGCTTTTTCTTTACGTTGGGGGGAGTGGTATGTCCCTAAAGGCGATGAGTGGTATTTGTTTATTGCGGCGCCGGTCATTGCCGTGCCTATTTTTATTAAGTTGGGTTTGTACCGGGCCATTATCCGCTACATGGAAGTCAGGGCGTTATGGACTATTATTCAGGCGACGACACTGTATGCGTTGATTTTCGCCTTTGTTTTGTATGAATCCGGCATTCAGGGTGTGCCGCGAACACTATTGCCACTCAATTGGCTGAATATGATGCTGCTGGTTGGCGGCAGCCGTTTTTTTGTGCGTTGGTGGCTCGGTGAGGTTTACTTAAACCTGGGCGGCGCCCGTGCGCTAAAAAGGCGCAGCAAGAAAAATGTGGTGATTTACGGTGCCGGCAACGCTGGCGTACAGCTGGCATCGGCCTTAAATCATGGGCGGGAATTCAGGCCGGTGGCTTTTATTGACGATGACGAGTCGCTGCACCGGCAAAAGGTTAACGGGCTTCGTATCTATCCGCTCACCTCGTTGCGTTATTTGATAGAACGGCATCAGGTTACTGATGTGTTGCTGGCAATGCCGTCGGCGAGCCGGGTACGCAAAAGCGAGATCATTTGTTTGCTGGAACCGTTTGCGATTCATGTACTGTCGATGCCGGGCCTGTCCGATATTGCCCAAGGCAAAGTCACTGTGGATGCGTTACAGGAAATTGATGTTGCCGATTTGTTGGGGCGGGATGCGGTGCCGCCGGACCAATCGCTGCTGCATGCCAATATTGCCGGCAAAACGGTGATGGTAACCGGTGCGGGCGGCTCTATCGGTGCCGAGCTGTGCCGTCAAATCGTCCGCTTGCAGCCGAAGTCTTTGGTTCTTTTTGAGCTCAGCGAATTTGCGCTTTACGCACTGGAAAAAGACTTGCTGCATCTGTTAAACAAAATAAACGATGCCGGGGCGATAACGCTGGTGCCGCTATTGGGTTCGGTCGTCGATGCCCGGCGCATTGAGAAAGCGTGCAAGGCTTTTAAGGTGCAGACGATTTATCATGCGGCGGCTTATAAGCATGTGCCGATGGTTGAAAAAAATCCCGGCGAGGCGGTTCGGAACAATATTTTCGGTACGTTGCACACGGCGCGGGCGGCAATTAACAGCGGCGTGGAAACGTTTGTGTTGATTTCAACGGATAAGGCGGTCAGGCCGACCAGTACCATGGGCGCGACCAAACGTTTTGCCGAATTGATTTTGCAGGCGCTAAGTTTGCATCAGGATACCAATGCCGGCACCCGTTTCACCATGGTGCGGTTCGGCAATGTACTGGGTTCTTCCGGGTCGGTCGTGCCGCTGTTTAAGGAGCAAATCGCCAGAGGCGGGCCGGTCACGGTAACCGATGAAAATGTGATCCGTTATTTTATGACTATTCCTGAAGCGGCACAGTTGGTTATCCAGGCGGGCGCAATGGGGCTGGGCGGCGACGTTTTTGTTCTGGATATGGGCGAACCGGTGCGTATTGTCGATTTGGCCAAACGTATGGTGCATTTGAGCGGGTTGGAAATCAGGGATGTTGACCACCCTGACGGCGATGTCGAAATTAGCTTTACCGGCTTAAGGCCGGGGGAAAAACTGTACGAGGAGCTTTTGATTGGCGACAATGTATCTAAAACCGACCATCCACGGGTGATGCGCGCACAGGAAGAGGTCATAGGCTGGGCGGAATTGGAACCGATGCTGGCGACATTGGAGCGGGCAGTGGCGGGGGATGATTTCGGGCAGGTCAGGGCGGTTTTGATTGATGCGGTTGCAGGATTTGTCCCGCAATGTGGGATTGAAGATTTGTTATGGAAAAATAACGGTTCGGCGCTCCAGTAAAAAATAAATCGCCACGGATACACGGTTAAACCAGTGTATCCGTGGTGGAAACTGTAACAGTAAGGCAGATTGTAAATGGATAAATTGACCAGCATGAATGTTTTTGTCCGCGTGGCCAAGGCCGGGAGCTTTGCAGGTGGCGCACGCGACCTGGATATTTCCCGTGCCATGACCACCAAACATATTATGCACCTTGAAGGCGTATTGGGGACGCGCTTGTTTAACCGGACCACGCGCAGTTTAAGCCTGACGGATGTCGGTGCGTCCTATTTGGAACGTTGCCAGCAGGTGTTGCTTGAGGTCGAGGAAATGGAAGCCGCCGTCACCCATTTGCAGACCGAGCCTCGGGGGATTTTACGGGTCAGCGCACCGCCGGTGATCGGGGCTACGCATATTTCCCATGCGGTGTCCGAGTTTTTAAAAATACACCCGGATTTGACCGTTGAAATGATTTTGCAAAGCAGTCTGGGGGATTTAATCGATGAAGGCATTGATATTGCCATTTCCTTGGGTGCGTTAGATGACACCAGCATGATTGCACGGAAATTGGCCAGTTCGTCGCTGGTTGTTTGCGGCGCGCCGGATTATTTTGCCAAGCATGGTATTCCCCTGACGCCGGAAGATTTGGAGAATCATAGCTGTCTGGTTAATTGGGCTATCGCGCCCAGGAATAAATGGCTATTTAAAGGTGATGCGGGTTATACCGGGATAACGGTTTCAGGGCGGATGCAGGCCAATGTCGCCGATCCGATACGTATCGCCGCCATTAGCGGTCTAGGTTTGGTGATGCTACCTACCTACATCGTCGGCAGAGATATTGAAAAAGGCCGACTAAAAGTCGTTTTGGAAAATTACACCTCGCCGCCGCTGGATGTCCATGCCGTTTACCCGCATCGGAAATATTTATCGGCTAAGGTCAGAGGTTTTATGGATTTTTTACAGGTATGGTTGGAGCATAGGGTTTAGCCGCTTGCAATTAGCTTGCGGCTAAACCCGGAAGCCCATTGATAAGGGCTTCCGGCATTTGGGCTTTCCATCATAAATGCGCTATAGCAAGCGTTACCTTGCCAAAAAATTCCTCAACAACGCATGGCCATGCTCAGTCAAAATCGATTCGGGATGAAATTGCACGCCTTCAATATCCAGCTGTTTGTGTCTAACGCCCATGATTTCATCGAGCTTGCCAGCTTCGTCCTGCGTCCAGGCGGTTATTTCTAGGCAATCGGGAATAGTCGCCTGTTCGATCACCAGCGAATGATAACGGGTCGCGGTAAACGGATTGTTAAGCCCTTTGAACACGCCTTGATTGTGATGATAAACCGGCGACGTTTTGCCGTGCATGATGCTTTTGGCATGGATAATATGGCCGCCAAACGCATAACCGATGCTTTGATGGCCGAGGCACACGCCCAAAATAGGCAATTTCCCGGCAAATTTTAAAATGGCTTCAACCGATATGCCCGCTTCCTTGGGCGTACACGGGCCTGGCGAAATCACCAGTTTATCCGGCGCGAGTTTTTCAATGTCTGCGATAGTGACTTGATCGTTACGCACTACGCTGACATCAGCGCCCAATTCGCCGAAATATTGCACCAGGTTGTAAGTGAACGAATCATAGTTATCGACCATGACCACTTTAACGGCGCTCATGATTGCTCCCCTTCCAAGCCCGCTTCGGCCATAGTTACAGCGCGAAAAATGGCGCGGCCTTTATTCATGGTTTCATCCCATTCGTTTCTGGGCACGGAATCGTAAACGATACCGGCACCGGCTTGTATATGTAACATATTGTTTTTGATCACGGCAGTTCTGATGGCAATGGCGGTATCCAGGTTGCCCGACCAAGCTATGTAGCCGACTGCGCCTGCATAAACGCCGCGCTTGACCGGTTCGAGTTCGTCGATGATTTCCATTGCGCGTATTTTCGGCGCGCCGCTGACGGTACCGGCGGGAAAAGTCGCGGCCAGCACGTCAAAAGCGTTGTCGCCTTGCTGCAACTGTCCGGTGACGTTGGAAACGATGTGCATGACGTGCGAATAGCGTTCGACAATCATTTTATCGGTCAGCTGCACACTGCCGATTTGCGCAACGCGGCCGACATCGTTGCGGCCCAAATCAATCAGCATCAAATGTTCGGCCAGTTCTTTCGGATCGGCCAGCAGCTCTTGTTCCAGCTCAAGGTCTTGTTCCGGCGTTTCGCCGCGTCGCCGCGTGCCGGCAATCGGGCGCACCGTGACCATGTTATCTTCCAGCCTAACCAAAATTTCCGGCGACGAGCCGACGATATGAAAATCGTCCAGATTCAAATAAAACATGTACGGCGAAGGATTCAAGCAACGCAAGGCCCGATACAAATTCAGCGGCGAAGCAGAATAGGGAATCGACATGCGCTGCGACAGCACCACCTGCATGATGTCACCGTCGGTGATGTATTCCTTGGCTTTTAATACCGCCTGTTCAAAGCCCTGTTGGGTAAAACCGGAGATAAAATCGGCTTCTTCGACTTTGTTGTGCGTGTGATTCTTGCACGGTTTAGCTTGCAACTCGCGCAATTTGACCGCCAAATCATCAACCCGGGCAACCGCACGGTGATAGGCATCGTCTTGTTCAGGATTGGCGTGGGTCAACAACAGCATTTTGCCGGACAGATTATCGAACACCAGCATTTCTTCCGACACCATCAACAAAATATCGGGGCAGCCCAGCGGGTCAGGCTTGCCGGTGCTGCGCAATTTTGGCTCGATATAGCCGATAGTTTCATAGCCGAAATAGCCGACCAGACCGCCGTTAAAACGCGGCAGGGTGTCGATGTCGGGAACGTTGTAGCGTTCCTTGAACTGTTCGATCCAGATCAGCGGATTGTCGTGGCTAAGCGACTCTTGCAACTCGCCGTTTTGTTCGACACGGATTTGATTGCCGGTAATTTTGACCACGGTAACACAAGGCAGGCCGATGATCGAATAGCGACCCCATTGCTCGCCGCCGTGTACCGATTCAAATAAATAAGAATAAGCGCCGTCGGCCAGTTTCAGATAGGCGCTTAAAGGCGTATCCAAATCGGCCAGCACTTCGCGGCAAACCGGGATGCGGTTATAGCCCTGTAGGGCCAAGTGATTGAATTGTTCTGGGGTCATTTTTTGTTATTCGGTGTGTGGCGTTATCGTGTCAAAATATTCTATCAATCAAAGGGTGTATTGCGCTTTCTAAGTATATCAATATCTATGTCGAGGTTAATCTTGGCTTTATAGGATTTGAGCTCTGTTAATTTATTTTTTTGGGGTGAGAAGCCTTAAAATAGTCATAAAAAATGAAATTTGTGCATTTATTTAATCATTTTAAAATCAACCTGTACAAAATCATTCTCATCTAAAACTATATCTTCTGCTTGATATGCTTTTTTTATTATAGATATTGCTTCATATTCTGAATTCGCTTCTATTTCTATACTTCTCGATAATTGCTCTTCAATTTGAATTATAAATTTCATATTTTTTTATACATTCCTTGCCCTAAGAATTCTATCAACCCTTTGTCTCTTAATATTTGCAACTGCTGCCTCATCTTATCTTTAATGTGATTATTTTTTGGATGTTTTAGCTTTAGTTCAGCTTCAAATTTATATATTTCTTGTAGAGAAAAGGCATCGTTTTTTATTTTATCAAGGCAACTCATAATATCTAATAGCCAACATCTTGCATTCATATTTTTTGATTTTAGAAATTCTGTATTTAACCATTTTTCTTGAACTTTTTTTTGTGAAATAACTTCAGAATTATTGATCAAAAAAATTCGCCCACTTTCTGGTATTTTTGAAATATCAATATTACAACCTATCCAACCGGCTCTTCTTGACGTATCGCTTAGTGGCTTTCGTTTTTCTATTATTTCAGGAACAAAAAAGTGTTTTGGAATAATTAGAAAATTGTTTACCGATAACTTTACTTTGCTGTAATTTAAGAAAAAAAAATTTGGGTTATTATCTGAATTAATTCGTTCAATCATTGTCGAATAAGCGCCATCGGAAATCTTATTTCCAAGTTTATTTCCATTTTTACTTTTTAGCTCATATTCTTCAGAGCAATTTTTGCAATAGAAGTCAGCAACAGGTTTATTATTTTCAAATTCAGATAACACTGCAAATCCACAGACTGGGCAATAACTATTTTTCTTTACCCAGTTTTCTGTGAGAACTCTTGCTATTTGAGAGTTACTTGTATATTTTCCTAGTAAATTTAAATCAAGCTGAAGATTCATCTTTAATTTTCGATTGCAATTCAATTAATAAACAGGTACGCACAGCGTACCCTACAATCCAATGAGTTAATGTATTTCAACCCTACTTGAAAATTCATTAAAAATAACGCTATGCGCCAGTTCGCCGGTATTTTTGTAAAACGTCATATTCCCTTCCGAGTCACATAGCCATGTAGGGTACGCTGCGCGTACCATTTTTGAATTCACGATTGCAATTCAATTAACAAACAGGTACGCACAGCGTACCCTAAAAATTTATTTAACGATTATCTTCCTTATATCTCTCATAACTTTTTATAATAAAGGATTGATCACTCGCATGTTTTCAATCCAGTCAAAATCGGCGGTATTGCGTGTGGCTAGAATTTTATTATGCTCAATACAGGTTGCCGCAATCAGTGCATCCCCTAAAGACATTTTTCGCTGTTGTTTTAGGGTAATGGCAAGCTCATAGCAAGCGGGATTAAGATAAATAATTTCCAGATTATTCAACAAGTCGGTAATAACTTGTTTTTCAACAGACTGAATTCGCCTAAAACCCAACACTTCAACGCGGCTAATAATCGAATACGCTGGGTCATTGGCAATAATCCATTCTCGCAAATTTTTGTATTCAGCTTGAACAGCGTAAATAATTAGATTACTGTCAATCAGTATCATTCGTCGTAGCCAATATTGCGGTCTTGTCGTTGTTCATTTTGCCATGCTACACCATCGATACCCGCAAAAACACCTAGCGCAACGGCATTATCCAAGGCTTTTTTTAATCGTTCTTTTCGTTGTTTCTGATCGGTTATTAACAGATTGCGTTGTTGTTTTTGTTCTAGAAACAAAACAAAGTCAAAAACCTCGGCTTGGTGTGCCTGCGATAATGTTTGGGTATGCTGTTGGATTATTTCATCTAAACGCATGGTTTTTTCTCATTATAGTCATGTACGCTACAAATCTATTTCAACATAACTAATAAGCTAGTTACTAATATTATTCCGAGTATCCATTGGTTTAACTTTAGCTCACGTTCAATACCATCAAAGCGACTATTGAAACCTGATTTAATGTTATTCCTTTCTTCTATTAAATCGTGCTGAGTGGCTAGGTTACTACGCTTATAATCATGCCGGGCTTGCTCAAGGATATTCAATACCGTGATTTTTTGTAATTCAGTCAAAACTTCCGCCTGTTCTTCACTAAAACCGGCGCTTTTGAGTTTTTTAAAAAAATCATGGGTATCGAAAGTTATTGTTGCCATTAACTTACTCCAAAATTAAATGCGCCGAGCTAGGCCGAAATGCGTAGTTGGTTGGCGGTTTGCTCGGCAACTGCTCCTGCGTCGCCTAAAGCGCCTACTGTTGGTGCCCTACCTCCCGCATCCATGCAGTCGTAACGCAAAACCGCCCTACACATTACTTGATTTTAAACCGCTTTAGCCAATTCAACCCGCATTTCATCAATCACTTTCTTGTAATCCGGCTGGCTGAAAATCGCCGAACCTGCAACGAACGTATCGGCACCGGCGGCTTTAATGTCGCGGATGTTGTCGGTTTTAACGCCGCCATCAATTTCCAGACGGATATTCAAACCGCTGTCGTCAATGCGTTTTCTGACTTGGCGCAATTTATCCAGCGCTGATGGGATAAACGACTGGCCGCCAAAACCGGGGTTCACCGACATCAATAAAATCATGTCCAGTTTGTCCATGACATAATCCAGATAATGCAGCGGTGTGCCTGGGTTAAATACCAACCCAGCTTGGCAGCCGCAATCTTTAATCAATTGCAGGGTGCGGTCGATATGCACAGACGCTTCGGGATGGAAGGTGATAATGCTGGCACCGGCTTTGGCAAAGTCGGGAATAAGGCGGTCAACCGGTTCAACCATCAAATGCACGTCAATCGGTGCGGTAACGCCGTGTTTTCGGAGCGCTTCGCACACTAGAGGCCCGATGGTCAGGTTGGGTACGAAATGATTGTCCATCACATCGAAATGCACCACATCGGCACCGGCTTTTAAAACGTTATCAACTTCTTCGCCTAATTTGGCAAAATTGGCTGACAGGATGGAAGGTGCAATCCAATTTTCATTCATGTTCTGATCCTCTGTGTTAAAAATCGCTGATTATATCTTTTTTTTGCCTAAACTCTTAGGTTTACCGACGGCACACTTTTAGTCGCAATCATGTTACCGGTGTGGGTGCTGTTGTCACCTAGCCGAAAAATAATACTAAAATCCCGGCCGCCCCGCTTGGATTTCTGGATCGGGTGATTTTAGCCTGATTCAGGCTTGTTTCTTGATGTTAAAAAAGTTCAATTTATTCGGGTTCTTTTTAACGGCGGCTTTTATCGGCAGGGTAAAGGCCACGGTGACTTTTAAGCCGCCAAATTCGGATTCATCTAAAACCAGTTCGGCGCCGTGGATGGTGGCAATGCGCTGTACGATGGAAAAGCCAAGGCCGGTGCCTTGCGCTTTGTTGGCGGTTTCGACGCAACGGTGAAAACGTTTTAGCGAGTTTTCGTATTGGTCGGGCGCGATGCCAGGCCCCGAGTCTTCAACGCACAGCTGTAAACGCTGCTCGGTTCCGGTCAGACTAACCCTGACCATGCCATTAATCGGCGTGTATTTGATGGCGTTATCAATAATATTTCTGACCAAAATGTTGATTAGCAAGGTGTTGGCGACGATGGGCGCGGCGTTAATTTCTTCGTATTCGACCTGAATGCGCTTTTTATGCGCCTCCGGATCCAATTCCGCAATAATCCGCATCACTTCGTAATTGAGTATGGTGGTTTCTTTGGCCAAATATTCGGTGCCGGATTCTATGCGCGAGAAGGTCAGCAGCTGTTGCACCATGTAGGTCATGCGGTTGACGCCTTGTTCGATGCGTTTGAGCGCCTGATGGCGCACGTTCTCGTCGCCGGTGCGCATGGCGACTTGCGCTTGTGTTAGCAGGCCAGCTAAAGGCGTCCTTAATTCGTGCGAGGCATCGGCGGTAAATTGGCGCTCATGTTCAAAAGCCTGCTCCAATTGGGCGAACAGGTTGTTGATTTCATTGACAACGGGGATGATTTCTTTGGGCAGTTTTTTGCTGGACAGCGGCTTTAGAAAGCTGGCTTCGCGCCTTGATAGCGCTATTTCCAGGCGGTTAAGCGGCTTTAGCGAATGGCCGACAATAATCCAAATAACGATGCCCAAAATCGGTAGGCCGACCAAAAATTGCGTGACCAGTTGCGCCGATATTTCGTCGGTTAATTCGGCGCGAATCTCCTCTTTTTGGCCGACATGGATAATGTATTCGCCGTTTGAGCTGGAAATGCTAAACACATGCCAGATATGTTTGTCGATATTGGTTTCGCTAAAGCCATGATTAGCCGAGGAAAAAGCAAAAGTCGGCGCGCTTTCCGAGCGTAGCAGCAGGCCGTCGTTTTTAGACCATAACTGGAACGCGACTTTGCGTTCGTATTTATGGCCCAAGGTGCTTTCTTCTAACAATCCGTCGAAAACGTCCCACAATTGGTCGTCAATATTTTTTTTGCTGAAACTATGCACTGAAAATTCTGGTGAATTTTCCGAGCGCTCCAATAAGCCGCCGCTGCCTTTTGCCCAAAGTTGAAAGGCGCTTCGTTTCTTTTTGTTTTTACGGCCGGTGTAGGGGTGCAGGCGTTCGTCGGTTTGCGTTTGCACCCAATGTTTGGATAACGAGCCTTCGCGTATCAGGCTTTCGACGAACACATGCAGCACTTTGGCCGATTGCGCCAGTTCCGCATCGAACAGGCTGGCGACCTCGTCGCGGGTGACTTTATAGCTCATGTAGGCGGTCACGCCCCAGATCAACATGGAGGCGGACAAAAGGCTAAATAACAAGAGTTGGCGTAGCGAATAATTCATTAATTTTTAGCCGTTGGAAAAATGGCATTGGGAGAGTTGATTGGCAGTGATTTTTTGTCCACGAAAGCCACGAAAAACACGAAAATCTGTAACACTTTGTTGCTTTTTTTCGTGGCTTTCGTGCTTTTCGTGGACTACGCTTTGGTGGTGAGTTTAATCCGTATAAACGCTAGTCTTCATCAATAATATAACCAACACCCCGGACGGTGCGGATTATCGACGGGTCGAGTTTTTTTCTCAGGTGGTGGATATGCACTTCGACAGTGTTACTTTCGACATCGGAATCCCATGAATACAGGCTTTCTTCAAGCCGGGCGCGAGAAATGACCCGGCCAATATTGCCCATCAAAAAACTCAGTATCTCAAATTCTTTTTGCGACAAATCAACCTTTTCATCATGCCAGGTGACTTGGTGCGAGGCTGGATCTAAAACGATGCCTTTGTACTCAATAGTGGGCACGCTACGGCCTTCGTTCCTTCTCGCCAATGCCCGTAACCGGGCGCAAACTTCATCCAATTCAAACGGTTTGATGACAAAATCATCGGCGCCGCTATCGAGCCCAAGCACTCGGTCAGGCACGGTGTCTTTGGCGGTCAACACCATTACCGGCGTTTCATCCTTACGCGCCCGGAGTGCTTTTAAAATATCCAGACCTTCCATATCCGGCAAGTTCAGATCCAGCACAACCAGCTCATAGCTGTTGACTTTTAGCGCCTCGTCGGCCAATTTGCCGTTGGTCAGCCAGTCAACTGCATAACCCTCCATTTTTAAACCTTCGACCAGTCCTTCGCCCAGTATTTCATCATCTTCAACCAGTAACAATCGCATAAGTTCTCGCTTTAAATAGGGTTAGTCAATTTTTAGCTATTTAGCCTTGAAAAAATAGCACGCGGATTGGGCTAATAAGCGTGTCTCGTTCCTAAGCTCCAGCTTGGGAACGCATACCTTCAAGCTCTGCTTGATATTACCCAGCAAGCGGAGCTTGAGGGTAGTCACTCCCAAGCCAGAGCTTGGGAGCGAGCCATCATCTTCAACCAGTAACAATCGCATAAGTTCTCGCTTTAAATAGGGTTAGGAACACGCATAAATTAATTAAAAAAACGCCCAGATGTCTTATTCATCAACGGCACGCATGTTAAACTGGCGGCCATTTTAAATCATTCATTGAAAAACCTCTTGCTGCCGCTTAGCCTTTATATCCATATCCCCTGGTGCATTAAAAAATGCCCGTATTGCGATTTTAATTCCCATGCGGTTAAAGCCGATACGCCTGAGGCGGCTTATATCACGGCATTGCTGCACGATTTGGCGCACGATATACAGCGTTACAACATCACCCGGCCTATCGGCAGCATTTTTATCGGCGGCGGCACGCCCAGTTTGTTTGCACCCGAATCGATAGACCGCTTGTTGCGCGGCATAGCGCAACAACTGACACTGAACGATCAGTTGGAAATCACGCTTGAGGCTAATCCAGGCACCTTTGAAAGCCACAAATTCGCTGAGTTTAAGGCCTTGGGCATCAACCGCTTATCCATCGGCATACAGAGCTTTAACGATACTTTGCTGAAAAATCTGGGGCGTGTGCATTCGGCGCAAGAGGCGATACAGGCTGCCGAAATCGCCCATCAATCCGGTTTTGACAATTTCAACCTGGATTTGATGTTCGGTTTGCCGGGCGCCAAAGCCGACAGCAGCCTGATAGACGTGGAAACCGCTATCAACCTGGCGCCCAGTCATATTTCCTTTTACCAATTAACGCTAGAGCCGAATACGTGGTTTCATAAATTTCCGCCCAAACTGCCGGATGATGAAGCCGTTTTTCGTAGCCAGCAACAGTGCCAGCAATTATTGGCCGCCCACGGCTATGGCCAATATGAGGTCTCCGCCTACAGCAAACAAGGCCGACAATGCCGACATAATGTAAATTATTGGCAGTTTGGCGATTATTTGGGCATAGGCGCGGGCGCGCACGGCAAAATCAGCCAAGCCTTACCGCAGCGTATTGTGCGCAGTTTTAAGCCGAAAAGCCCGGAGCAGTATTTAAGCGATAGCCGACAAAACGGCGGCTTTGAGCTTATTGACGTGGCGGCGCTACCGTTGGAATTTATTATGAACCATCTGCGCCTGAAACAGGGTTTTACTTTGGACGCCTATCAGGCCAGCACCGGGCTTGCCGCCGCGACGCTGGAGCCGGCGTTATCCGCCTGCGTCAAACAAAATTTGCTTGTCCGGCACCATAATCACTATTATTGTTCGGAACAAGGCTGGAACTTTTTGGACAATATTCTGGAAAAATTCATTCCTTAGGCGATTTCCTGAAAAGAATAGTCTTAAATGATTGTTCACGAAAGCCAAAAGTAGGCGCCTCTAGGCGGCACGAAAAAACACGAAATTTTCGTGCTTTTCGTAATTTTCGTGGACTCTGTTTTTCTGCAGCCCAAGATCATCTGGGAATATTCTGTCTCGGAAATCACCTTAAAACGGCGGCTAAAACAACAATTTTTAAACTTTGACCTTTGAACCTTATGCTTGATTATCAAAAAGACTTTATTTCCTACGCGCTGGCTTGCGGCGTCCTAAAATTCGGCGAATTCCAGTTAAAATCAGGCCGCACCAGCCCTTATTTTTTCAATACCGGATTATTTAACACCGGCGCCCAACTGGGCAAACTGGGCGAATTTTACGCCCAGGCATTACACCAGTCCGGCCTTAACCCCGATATTCTCTACGGCCCGGCCTATAAAGGCATCCCGCTGGTCAGCGCCACCTCGATAGCCTACGCCCGCTTAACCGGCACCGATATTCCTTTTGCCTTTAACCGCAAAGAAGCCAAAGACCATGGCGAAGGCGGTTTTCTGGTAGGTGCACCGTTACAGGGCAGGGTGCTGATACTGGATGATGTGATTACCGCTGGCACCTCAGTCAGGGAATCGGTAGACATCATAAACAAGGCCGGGGCGACACCGGCAGGCGTATTAATCGCGCTTGACCGGCAGGAAAAAGGTCAAAACACTATGTCCGCCATTGCCGAGGTGGCCGAACAATTTGCCATGCCAGTGGTTGCCATCATTACGCTGGCCAATATCATCGACTATTTGGCGGCCGATGCAAAAAACAATGCGTCTTTGTTGGAAGCGATTAAAGCTTACCAGCAGCTTTACGGCATTTAAAAATGCGGAAACCGGGGCAAAAATAAATATCTTAAACTAACAGTTCTTAAGATATAGACTACAATTAGCCAGAAAATTACCGTCACCTGAGAGTTGCATGGATGCAGGGGGTAGAGCGCCAATAGCAAGGGCTTCGCCTAAAGCGCCTACTTTTGGCAAGCAATACAGGAATAGCGTTACGGTGTGCCGACATCCGATAACTTAATGAAATCCTCGTTCTTATGCGCAGCATGGGAACGCAGTAAGGGCGCGTGCCATGAGGAATATGGAATTTAAAGAACAAATGCACGAATATTCGTTATGGCGTGCAAAATTAATCCAGTCGATAGAAATGTACCATCAATGGCGCAGCCGCTATGGCACCAATGATTCGCATAGCACCGAGACCCTGTTGACGATACTTAACGGTCTGCAATCGGACAAAATCACGCTGGCTTTTGTCGGCGAATTTTCACGCGGCAAAACCGAGCTGATCAACGCGCTGTTTTTTGCCGAAACCGGCCTCAGGTTGCTGCCCTCTTCGCCGGGGCGCACCACCATGTCGCCCACTGAAGTTTTCCATGATGAACAGGGCGGCAGTTATATCCGTTTGCTCAATATCGAAAGCCGTCTCGAAGATATTTCGCTGATTGAACTCAAAAAAATGCCGGAACGCTGGTTCCAGATCGACCTTGACTGCAATTCGCCAACGCAAATGCAGGAAGCGTTCAAAGAACTGGTCGCAACCAAGGAGGTCGACAGGGATATTGCCGACAAGCTGGGTTTGTGGAATGAGCGAGAAGCGGCCGAGCAAGGCATCATCAATCCGGAAAAAATCGAAGTGCCCTGTTGGCGCCATGCCTTAATCAGCTTCCCCCATCCGTTGTTAAAAGAGGGGCTGTCAATACTCGATACGCCGGGTTTGAACGCCTTGGGCACCGAGCCGGAGCTGACCTTAAGCATGTTGCCCACAGCGCAGGCCATTATTTTTGTGCTTGCTGCCGATACCGGCGTCACCAAAAGCGATTTGGACATGTGGCATAACCATGTGTGCCTGCAT
>JBLRXA010000076.1:0-6219 GCA_047920955.1 Methylobacter sp.
GCGTTGAAGCGTTTAGATGAACATAGGATACTTTTCTATGGAATTCACAACTATCCACTAAATACATTATTTGCCGTCCTCTCGGCGCAACGCTTGATAATCATAGTCGTCGCGAATCCCTCCGGTGCCATAGAGTTCGAGTATTTTTGGTGTAGTCCGTTTTAGCGCATGATTTTTTATAAATTCATTCAAGGCCATTTCGATGACTTGGCTTTGATTGTCGGTATTGGCTAATTTGGCGGCTTCGGTGATCAGTTGATCGTTAATTTCAAGCGTGGTTTTCATGGTTTGAATCTCCGATTTCCGGTATTTTTTATTTAGTTTCAACGTGCTGCGTGGAATGAGAAAGTTAGTTAAACTCCGCTATTTTTTGTTTGGCGTTCATCACCATGCACACACTTTAAAATCACTTCCGAGCCAGCAGGCTTTATCTTTTTCACTTCTTTTTGCCTCGCCCCAGCGTGAGTTTATCCCGTCAGTTGTCAGCCCTCTGACCTCGGCAATGCCTTTGTCAATAATATAGACATTGACTAGCGATATTTCATCAAGCAAAACCTTATTTTCGTTTACATTCGATAACGAAAAAGAACCGTCTGCATCGGCTAAAAATAAGCATTTGCCTTGGTATGCAACTTGATTGCCGCTGTCTATTTGGCAGTTGACCGTGCGCTTTGCGGCCAATAATTGACTGGACATAACCATTAACGCGGCCACTAAAATTAATTTTTTCATTTCACCCCTGTCGGCGTTCAAAGCCAGCTTTGGACTCCAATTGTCGTGAGAATAGTATGGAATAATTTTTGCGCGTTAGCAGACTCACTCACTGCTAGCCGCTTCACCACCCGCGCATATCGTGTGGGTCACATCTTTGCCGATGCCACGGTAGCCGGTAAAGCGGCCTGAGGGGTCGAACATGGGTTCGCCGCTGACCATTAAGTATTGGTGCGAGTTGTCGGCATTGGTGCGGCGGTAGACAAAATCCAGGAATGGGCGTCTGGATGCGAGGTTTGCTTCTAGTATGGCCCGTTTCGATTCATCCCAACTGACACCGTGATCATCCCTGATCTTGCCCAAGGTGTCATCAACCCGTATGCCTAGCATTTCCATCACTGGGCCGAAAATTTTGGTGAAACGTCCGTTTTCGTCCTGTTCCCAATACCAGTCGGATGACAATTCGGTCAGGCGGCGAAAGCGCGCTTCGCTTTCGCGCAGTTCGGCGGTGCGGGTCAGCACGGTTTGTTCCAATTCTTTATTGTAATTCTCCAGTTTTTTATACAGCAGCCTTACTTCCAGCATGTTACGGATCCGCGTTTGCACTTCGATTAGGTCGAACGGTTTGCTGATAAAGTCTTTCGCGCCAGCGGCCAGTGCGCGCAATTTGTGCCCCGGTTGGGCGGTAATGACCAGCACCGGCAGATAGCCATCGGTTTCGATGTCTTTAAGTGCTGCCATGACCTCAAAGCCATCCATGCCGGGCATTTGCAAATCAAGCAGAATCAGGTCGTAGGGGGTTTCGCGGTGCAGTCTGCACACGGCGTAGGGGTCCTTGGTTGCGGTGATACGGGTATAACCGGTATCGGTCAGTATTTCTTCCAGCAACAGCACATTGGCTTGCTGATCATCAACAATCAGGATGCTGGCGTTAAGAAT
The DNA here is from genome assembly GCA_047920955.1 of Methylobacter sp. GTDB lineage: Bacteria > Pseudomonadota > Gammaproteobacteria > Methylococcales > Methylomonadaceae > Methylobacter_A. The sequence goes on from JBLRXA010000076.1 coordinate 1,651, forward strand.
GTCTTGTTCGCTAATCATTGCATTTGTCCAGTTTCACGGTGTGAATCGATTCTGTTTCAGAAAATTTTAAGGCATCAGCCAAGGCATTCATGAATTCATTAATTTTGATAGGTTTGGTCAGATAGCGGAAGAATCCGGCGGCCAGTCCTTTTTCAATATCGCGGGGCATGGCATTGGCGCTAAGGGCAATGATGGGAATATGCGCCGTTGTCGGATCTTTGCGCAGTATTTTCAGCGCTTGTATGCCGCTAATGCCCGGCAGGTTGATGTCCATTAAAATAATTTCCGGAAGGTGGACGCGCGCCAGTGCTACGCCATGATTACCGTCGCGGGCGCTGAGCATCTGTAAATGTGAATGCTCATCAATGATTTGTTCGACCAGCATCAGATTAGCCGGATTGTCCTCCACATAGAGCAAGGTACGTAGCGATACATTTTTTTGAACGTGCATTTTGGTTTCGGTTGTCGACTGTTCGGTGACAATTTGCGGGGTATCGTCCCGAATCAGTTCAATCCAGAACTCGCTGCCGACACCGACTGTGCTTTCTACGCCGATGGTGCCGCCCATTAATTCCACTAATTGTTTGGTGACCACCAGACCGATACCGGTACCTTCCTCGACGCCGGTTTCTTGCCCGAGTCGATTGAACGGTTGAAACAGCTGCAACAGCTTTTCCGGGGACAGTCCTTTGCCGCTGTCTTTGATGCTGATGCGTATGCGTCCGGATGTTATTGCGATACATTTAACTTCGACGGTGCCGAGTTCGCGGTTGTATTTGATGGCATTGGATAGCAGGTTAATCAGCACTTGTTTGACCCGCGTCCGGTCGGCGCTGGCAAACCAGCTGCTGTCGAAGGCGATAAAGTTTAAACGAATGCCGTGTTGTTGCGCCTGTGATTCGATCATGACCTCGCATTCGCGCATCACCTCAATCAACGACACCGGTTCCTGCGACAGCGACAGCTTGCCGGACTCAATGACGGCGAGATCAAGAATTTCGTTAATCAAATCGAGCAGATACCAGCCTGCTTTGGTGATCTGATGTAGCCTTATCATCTGAGCCGCTGTGGGCGGCGGCGTGCCGAATTCCAACAATTGGGCAAAGCCGAGAATGGCATTGAGCGGGGTGCGCAACTCATGGCTCATGCTGGACAGAAAATCCGATTTGGCGAGATTGGCTTTTTCCGCCACGATTTTTGCACTCTGTAGCTGGGTTTTAGCGAGTTGAACTTGTTCGGCCAGCTCCTGGGCTTCAAGGATAGCAATGACCAGATGGGCGTTGGCCTGTTGCAAAATAATGATATGGTCATCGGATTCTGCCTGTACTGTTGCTGCTGTGTGCCGTTCAAGTTCGCGTGAAGTGGCGTCATTTTCGCGCAAATGCACCGCATTTTCACGCAAGTCGGCCGCAGTGCCACGTAAATAGGCGGCTTTTTCGCGCGCGCTGACCAATTTCTCGCGGATGAGTACGGCCGCTTCATCGTCAATGACCGCGCTTTCCCTGCGTATGATATTTTGTTCGAAAAGCTCCCGTAACTTTTCGTTATCCCAAACTGATATAGTTGCTTGGCCGGGAATAGCGCTGTTAAAGGCGTCGTCAGGGTCAGGGTCAGGATTATTCATGGCACCCCTCTTTTTTTAATCGGGTTAATGGTGGGGCTACCGGTCATGATGCCTGCGTAAGCCGATAAGGTTTCGCCAATAATGATGCCGTCTTCGGTAATGTCGAATAGCCGAATGTCCTTGTTGTGTTCACTGCCACGCACTTTAATGACAGAGAAGGCACGTTTTAATTGACCGGCGATTTCGATATAACGTTGCACAATAATGGCGTCCGCCAGAAAGGCACTGCCGAAGGGGCTAAAGCGCAAGTCGGTGTAGCGGTCTTCCAATTCAGAGGTCATTAAGATGGTCACGCCCATATCGGTCAGTTCGGCGACCATCCGGTATAGCGAGCCGCGAAAGTCTTCGCTGAATTCGGGCGCCAGCGCCAGCTCGAATCCGGATAGCGAATCAATCACCACGCGCTTGGCCTGCATTCGATTAATCATTTCGATCAAATCATGCAGGGTCTCGTCAATCGACAGATCCAAAGAACGCGTGTCGATAACGCCAATTTGCCCGGACTGAACCAGCGGATACAGTCTTTTATTGCCGATCAGTTGGCTGGGGCTTTTTTCAAAGGCGGCAATGACGCCGGGCTCGCCCCGGCGCACACCTTCGGCAAGAAATTCGGTGGCTAAAATGGTTTTGCCGGAACCGGAAGGGCCGACCACCAGCAAGGAATAACCCACCGGCAGGCCGCCGCCGAGCATGTCGTCAAGACCGGGTATGCCCATAGTTACGCGTTCGATGCTCGTTGCGGCTTTGAAGGTTTCAGTCGCCGCGCCTTGTTTGATAATGGCTCGCGGGAATACCCGGATACCTTCATCACTAATACGGAAAGTATGTAAACCGGAGGCTTGCGCTTGTCCACGCATTTTGACCACTTGCATTTTGCGCATCATGGAATTGCGGTGCAAATTCTGCGACAGCCATAAAATGCCGTCCGCCACGGTAAACACCGGGCTGGACTCGGCTTCCGGCAGCAAATATTCGCCGATTAAAAAGGTGGTTGCCTGCCAGCTGGTCATTTGCATACCCAGTTGTTGTACAAACTGCTGTAGCTGTGAGGCGCCTTGTTCCTGCTGTTTTGCCGACTGCACCACGGAGCGGAAGGAGTCGACAAAGACCAGGCTGGGCGCATAGGCTTTTACCTCGTCGCTAATGCGCGACAAGGCACGGTCGAAATCGCCTTCGAGCAGGTCGGCCGACAAATTGACGAAGCGGATGGCATCGTTGACTTTGTTAATGTCAAAAAACGGAAATTGCTGCTGATAACGCAGCATTTTCAACGCCGGTTCGCCCAGCACGGTGAAAAATAGCGCCCGATGAGTCGGGGTTGCCAGCGAGAACATGATTTGATGGGCGAGCGTGGTTTTGCCGCTACCCGGCGTGCCGGCAATCAGGTTAAACGAAAATTCCGGCAAGCCGCCGCCGAGCAAGTTGTCCAAACCCGGTACGCCCGTTTTCAGGCGACGTATAGTTACTTTTTCAGTCAATTTTGAACTCCTTGCCGGACTTGTCCGAAGCGTCATCGCCCCAGGCCGAGCGTAAAATACTGGTCGTTAGCTGCTCGCCAATTAACGAGACCAGAATGTCGGTAAACGTGATGAGCAGCAGATGATTGGCTTCGCTGGCTTGCGCTGGCGTTTGTTGTTCTAAGCTGGTTTTTAATAGCGCAAAGCGTTGATGAGGCGGTGATGAGGCTGAACCGGCCGAAAGCCAGGGATAGGTTGACTGGGTCAGGAAGACACTGCGAGCGTACAGCGACTCAAAACCGCCTTCCCCAACAATCGAAACGAGTTGGATTGCCATTTGTGTCCATAAGTTAATCGCGGCATCCGCAACTTTTTCAGTGTGCGGTGCCGTGAGACTTTTAATGATCTGGTGTCGCAGTAAGTTACTGGTTGCCATAAAAAATATCAATGAGGTCGCTATAACGACGCGGGTGGAATGACGGCTGTTGCAATGGGGCATCAGTATAGAGCTTTTTTTGGGGGGCACGCTGCATATCGTTTCACTCTGGCTTCACGTTTTATCTGTTGGGGCGTTTGTTGTATGGGCGGCCACCGGCAACGGAGGCCCTGTGGTTTAAATAATAGTGTCCACGTCACGGAGTAAGCGTTGAAATTCTTTTTTGACCACGCTGTAGCATTCGCAAGTGAGATGTTCCAATCCAGTCCTATCAAGTACCGTGATATGGCCACGGCGATAGCTGATTAAACCGGCGCGCTGCAAATTGCCGGCGGCTTCGGTGATGCCTTCGCGGCGCACGCCGATCATGCCTGCAATCAGTTCCTGGGTCATGATCAATTCATTCGAAGGCAAGCGGTCAAGGGTTAACAACAGCCAGCGGCACAGTTGCTGTTCCACCGAATGATGCCGGTTACAGACCGCCGTTTGCGACATTTGCGTCATTAACGCCTGGGTGTAACGCAGCAGCAAGCGCATCATCGGCCCTGCGCGGTCAAATTCGGCCATCATTAACGCCCCTTTCAGCCGGTAACCCTGTCCGGCCGTCTGCACAGTAGCCAGGCTGGGCATGTTATTGCCGCCCATGAACAGCGAAATGCCCAGCACGCCCTCGTTGCCGACCCCGGCAATTTCGGCGGAAGCGCCATTCTCCATGACATGGTGTATCGACACGATGGCGGTGGTTGGAAAATAGGCATAAGACAGTTGACCGCCGGACTCGTAGAGCACATCGCCGAGCCGCATTGAGATCGGTTCCAGGCCAGGCAATAGGCGCGCAAACACGTCCGCAGGCAGCGCAGCAAGCAGATGGTTTTGTTTGGGACTGGGTGGCGCAGAAGCGATGGCGGCCATTTGATGGTCTCGGGAAGTGGGCAGATGTTCAGGTAAAAATAAAAAAATCGGCGCAACAACGCGAACCGAGACGGTAAGGTTTGGTACTGGGTGGCGCAGAAGCGATGGCGGCCATTTGATGGTCTCGGGAAGTGGGCAGA
>JBLRXA010000076.1:6319-15835 GCA_047920955.1 Methylobacter sp.
TGTTCAGGTAAAAATAAAAAAAATCGGCGCAACAACGCGAACCGAGACGGTAAGGTTTGGGACTGGGTGGCGCAGAAGCGATGGCGGCCATTTGGTGGTCTCGGGAAGTGGGCAGATGCTCAGATAAAAATAAAAAATCAGTGTGACAACGTGAACCGAGACAGTAGGGCGTGTTGTGGGTAATCTTATAACACAATAACCCCATTTCGCCGTGCCTATGTTCGTTAGCGCACGGTGATGTTTTGCAAAAAAGCGTCTAATTTACAACAATAGCTATAAAAATCATTTTTTTCAAAAAGTTATAAATCATTAGCTTTAGCTTTAGCTTAGTTGAGGCAGTTGTTGCCGCAACCGCAATGCCCCACGCTTACAACAATTATAGTCAGCCTCATTAGCAACCGGCATTAGTTACAACGCCTTAAGCCGCAATAAGCTTTATTGCACAACCTTATATCAACCGCCCACTTAATACAGGATTCAACATCATGAAAAATTCATATTGCCTCAGGCCGATTCAACTTATCCGTGGCCTTGGCATAACGGCGGCAGCCATCACTGTCGGCTGCGCAAGTCTGCCGGCACCTACCGAACAAATGGCCCTATCCAAATTGACGGTGAGCAACGCCAGCAGCGCCGGCGGCAACGAGTTTGCGCCGCTGCAGCTTAAATCAGCGCTGGATAAGATGGATGCGGCTGAACGCGCCATGGATACGGAAGATTATCTAAGTGCCGGGCATCTGGCAGAACAAGCTCAAGTAGACGCCGAACTGGCCGCCGCGATGGCGCGTTCAGCCAAGGCGCAGAAAGCGGCAGGCGCATTGCGCGAGGGCATTCGTGTGCTGCGCCAAGAAATCGACCGTAAAGCCCAGTAATTATCAATGGAATTCATTATGCAAAATAAACGCTATTTACCCCTAAGCCTGATCACTGCTGCGATTGTTTCCGGCTGTAGTGCCGTGCCTACGCAATCGTTGCTGGATGCGCGCAGCCGTTACAGTGAGGTGCGCACCAACCCCGAAGTCGCTAATCTGGCGCCGCTGGAATTAAAACGCGCTGGCGACTCGCTGAATAAGGCCGAGTACGCTTTAAGCGAGGATGAAGACGATAACATCATTGATCATTTGGCTTATGTTGCCAGGCAACAGACTGAAATCGCCTTGGTCACCTCGCAGAAAAAGACGGCTGAAATGGCCGTCAGCACCGCTGGCGCCACACGCGACCGAGTGCGCCTTGAAGGCAGAACGGCTGAAGCCGATGAGGCCAATTACCAGGTGGAACTGCTGAAAGAAAACGCTAATTGGCAAGCGACCGAATTGGCTGTTGCCAACGCGAATACTGCGCGTGACCAAGAGCTGATTGCGCAGCAGGATTTGCTGCTAAAAGCATTGAATGCCAAAAAAACCGAACGCGGCATGATGATTACCCTGGGCGATGTGTTATTTAGCACCGGCAAGGCACAGTTGAAATCCGGTGGGGTGCGTAATGTCTATAAACTGGCCGATTTTTTGAACAAATATCCAAGCTACAAGGTCTTGGTCGAAGGCCATACCGATAGTGTCGGTAATGACGAGAACAATCAGCTGTTGTCTGAGCGCCGTTCTGATGCCGTACGCAGTGTTTTAGTCGATTCCGGCATTGCTAACAATCGTATCGGCACCCGAGGTTATGGCGAGGGTTTTCCCATTGCCAGCAATAACAATACCGGTGGTCGTCAATTAAATCGACGCGTAGAGATCATTCTCTCAGACATTAACGGCAATATCGCACCACGCTAGGCGAACAACTCCCCTTATTCAAAAGGCTTTGCCTTTCGGCAAAGCCTTAACGAGAAAATACTATGACCATTACTACACAACAAGAAAAACAAATCTTACAGGTTGCCCAAGCGATGTTTAATGCGGCACCGGGTGCAAACTACCTGTCGGAGTTTGGCGCTTATTTATCATTCGGATCGTCATTGGCCGATTTGGCGCAAAGTTTGTCGGGCACCGAAGCCTTTTTTGACAAGACTTATTATGACTGCATTAGCTCGGCCGAATTTGCCGACGCCTTTGTCAACGATCTGGTCGGTAACAGTGCTTCTGCGCCGGATAAGGCATGGGCGACCCAGTACATTGTCGACAGGATGGCGGCGGGGCTGCCTCAAAGCAGCATCATCTCGGAACTTACGCAGGCGCTTTCCGCTATCCACCCGGAAGACCCTAGCTGGGGTGTTGCCGCGACTCAGTACAACACCCGTATTGCGACAAAAATTGTTGATAATCTGGCAGGCAATGCGGCCAGTGCATCGGCTAAAGCCGATGCGGTCGACTACATCGTTTGGGAAATGTCCACCAATGGCAAAAACGCAGGCCAGATGATTGAGTGGGCCATTACTGCGCTTGATCAAGTCGATCATGCCGATAGCATTTGGGGCAACGCGGCGATTTTGTTCGACAACCGCATTGAGGTATCCCGTTATTACTCGGTGGACAAGGCCGGTACTGCGATTGACGTCGGCACTCTGCAACAGGTTTTGGCGCCAGTGACTACCAGCGCGGGCAGCATAGCAATTGCCACCAGCCAATTCGACAGCCTGTTGAGCGGTGTTGCCCGCGATGGCTATCTTAGCGGCGCCACCTTGTTTATTGATCTGAACGGCGATCGTGTCCGCACCATTAACGAACCGCAAGTGACCACGGATGACAACGGTGACTTTACGTTTCCGGCCGGCGCTTTTGGCCAGATTGTGGCAACCGGCGGCACTGACATCACTACGCTGCTACCGTTTAACGGTGCCTTTACCGCGCCTGCGGGCTCGACTGTGGTTAGCCCATTGACCACCTTGCTACAGGTTTTCATTGAGCAGGGGCAAACACTTGCTGAGGCTAAACTGACGGTCGCCAAGGCGCTCGGCGTGAGCCCTGGTTCATTCGATCCGGCCCATTTTGATCCTTTGGTTAGTGCGCTAAATGTTAATGCCTCAGCAGAACAACGGATATTGGCTACCGAATTACGCGGCGAGGCCGCCAAAATCGCCAATTTGATGGTGGCTGCAGGTAGCCTGTTGCAAGGTGCGGCTGGCGGTGCCGACAAGCTTGACTTGATTAGCGCCGAACAAGCTGTTGTGAAAGCCTTGGCCAACGCCATTAACGCCGATAGTAATGGCGTCATCAGCTTTACCGACCAAGCCCTGCTAAGAAGTGTGCTGATTAATAGCGCTGAACTGTTATGCCACAATACCGACGTGACCGCAGCACTTGGCGGAATCACCAATATGGCAGCAGATTTCGCCACCATCATGGCGGCGGCAGCGAAGAATATCGATAACGCGGTAACCGGTGGCGGCGATATTCTCGCAATCTTGATTGATATTGCCCAAGCGGAAGTGGTTGCCCAAGGCATTATGTCTGACCAGATATTGATAGCGGCTGGAACTGGCGATTTGAGCACAATCCTGCCCGACTTTACCGACACAGCATTTAATGACAAAGCCAATCAGGCCATCCTTGGCGACCTTGATCCCAACAGTACAACCGATGATGCGGCGGTCGCTGCCAGTAATGCCGCAGCGGCGGCAATAGACACCACAGCGCCGTTCATGCGAACTGCAGCAGTATCGGCAGACGGCAAAAGCGTGGTTATCACCTACTCGGAACCCTTAACCGGCACAGCGGAAGCCGGTGATTACAGCCTTGCCCTGAACTCGGGCAGCACCCTGGTCAGTGCAGCCACGATTGGCACCGGCATAAACGTCAACAAGGTTATTTTGACCCTGACGGATGCCATTAATAATGGTGCTACTGTCAGTAATCTGGCTTATAACGCGGCAGCGGGTGTCGCCAATTCGATCAAGGATACAGCCGCCACGCCAAACAACGCGGCCTCACAAACTTTGGCTACGGTAACGAATGGTTCGACATTGACACCTACACCTACACCTACGCCTACGCCTACACCTACGCCTACGCCTACGCCAATAGACACCACCGCGCCGGTCATGACATCGGCCGTGGTGTCTGCCGACGGCACTAAGCTGGTCATCACTTACTCAGAAGCGTTGACCGGCATCGCCGAAGCCGGTGATTATGGCGTCACCTTGAGTTCTGGCAACCTCACTTCCGCAACATCAGCGACCATTGGCACTGGCGCCGATGCCAACAAAGTGACGCTGGACTTGTCGCTCGCCATCCTTAGCACCACCACCGTCAGTAACCTAAGTTATGACGCGGCGGCGGGTACGGCCAACTCAATCAAGGATACGGCAACCGTGCCCAACAACGCGCCCACGCAAACACTGGCCACCGTGGTTAATGGCTCGACCCTGACCGCCGCACCTACCGACACCACCCCACCCGCGATGATTTCGGCGGCCGTCTCCGCCGACGGCACTAAGCTGGTCATCACCTACTCGGAACCGTTGACCGGTACCGCTGAAGCCGGTGATTATGCGCTGACCCTAAGTTCGGGCACGGTTACCGCAACCGCCGCCAGCATTGGCAGCGGCGCCGCCGCCAACAAAGTCACCTTGACCTTGTCGAATACCATCAATAGCACCACCACCGTCAGTAACCTAAGTTATGACGCGGCGGCGGGTACGGCCAATTCGATCAAAGATACCGCGACTGTGCCCAACAATGCGCCAACACAAACCTTGGCCACGGTGGTTAATGGCTCAACTGTGACTGTTACACCAATAGACACCACCGCGCCGGTCATGACATCGGCCGTGGTGTCTGCCGACGGCACTAAGCTGGTCATCACTTACTCAGAAGCGTTGACCGGCATCGCCGAAGCCGGTGATTATGGCGTCACCTTGAGTTCTGGCAACCTCACTTCCGCAACATCAGCGACCATTGGCACTGGCGCCGATGCCAACAAAGTGACGCTGGACTTGTCGCTCGCCATCCTTAGCACCACCACCGTCAGTAACCTAAGTTATGACGCGGCGGCGGGTACGGCCAACTCAATCAAGGATACGGCAACCGTGCCCAACAACGCGCCCACGCAAACACTGGCCACCGTGGTTAATGGCTCGACCCTGACCGCCGCACCTACCGACACCACCCCACCCGCGATGATTTCGGCGGCCGTCTCCGCCGACGGCACTAAGCTGGTCATCACCTACTCGGAACCGTTGACCGGTACCGCTGAAGCCGGTGATTATGCGCTGACCCTAAGTTCGGGCACGGTTACCGCAACCGCCGCCAGCATTGGCAGCGGCGCCGCCGCCAACAAAGTCACCTTGACCTTGTCGAATACCATCAATAGCACCACCACCGTCAGTAACCTAAGTTATGACGCGGCGGCGGGTGTGGCCAATTCGATTAAAGATACGGCGACTCCAGCAAACAATGCGGCCACGCAAACCTTGGCAACGGTGACCAATAGTTCGACAGTGACTTCGGGTGGCGGTTCTGCCTCTTTCACGCTCACGACATCGAATGACAACCTTACCGGCACCGATGGCAATGACACCTTTAATGCGACTTACGATGGCGGTATCGCGACAGATACATTGAACCCAGGAGACATCGTCAATGGCCTTGGCGGCATTGATACACTGAACATCGACCACTTTGCCGACGTTGCCATTACACCGCCTGACTCATTGTGGACGGGACTTAGCAATATCGAAAAAATTGTCCTCAATACAACCGGCGATGGCGCGCAAACGATTACCACAGGCACTTTCTTTCAAGCGGCATTCGGTACAAATGGCGTCGATTTTAAAACAACAACATTAGGTGCCGGTGCCATTACCATCGGCATGAGCACCTTTACCGGGCCTGCGGTGCTGACTACGACATCAATTGCCGGTGCGCAGATTATTGTGACCGGTTCCGGTGTGACTTCTGTGACTGCAGCCTCCGGTGCCGGTGCCTTGGATATTAAAGGTGTGGGCCTTGCTACAGTCATCGCCACCACCACAGGGGCCGGTGCGCAGACCATTGGTGATGCGGGCGGCAGTGGCGCTAATTTGACCTCTGTCCATGCCACTGCCAGTTCAGGTACGCAGACCATTACCAGCACCAGTAACGCGAATGTAACGATAACCGCACTATCATCCTCGGGCATACAGCTGATTACTACCGGGGCGGGCAACGATACTATTACCACGACATCGGCAGCCGGCACCACTAATACCATTAGCACGGGCGCGGGCAACGATACTATTGTTGCTGGTTTGGGTAATGACCTGATCACTGGCGGTACGGGTTCTGATCAGATGACAGGCGGGGGCGGTGTTAACACCTTTGCCTTTGGCAGTAATGGTTCGATTATTGGTACATCACGGGACATCATCACCGACTTTAATTTCGGCGGCGCGGACATTCTGACCTTTGGCGGCGCCACCACGGTTTTGGCGATTGATGCAACGCCGCTGGTTGCAGGTTCAAACGTGCAAACAACAGGCGGCGGTGTGATTGTTTTCCATGCTGATGACAACACGTTGGCATTGAAGATTGCGGCAATTCAAGCAGATATTCAGCTTGATACAGCCGGTTCGATTGGCATGTTCGTTGACGGTGGCAATACCTATGTTTATTACGCTGGGACTGCCGCAGGCAATGCCGATGACCAGTTGATCGAGTTGAGCGGTGTTGATACGCTGGCAACCATCACCGGCGGCGCAACGACAATGATCGCTTAATGCTAGAGATTTAAGGCCCGATAACAGATCTCTTTAAGGTCTGTTATCCCATTATCAAAACCACAACAGAGAGAATAACGATGAACACAGTCGATAAAGTAAGCCATTTTGCACAAGATACCGCTGAAACGCTTAGCAATGCAGGCCATCAAGCCAGGGCGGCGTTTGATGAAAAAAGCGAGCAACTCTTACGCGCCGAACAGTGCGCAGTGAAAAATTGCCGCAGTTATGTGCGCGCTAACCCAGTGTCATCATTAGGCATTGCCGCTGCCGCCGGTTTTTTGCTGGGTAGCTTGTTGGGCATTAGCCGTCGTTAACTTGCGGCCCTCATGGAAACGAACGCAGCCAATGATGCAGCGATTAAGCATGATGCGCTGCCTGATGAACTAACCGGTTCTAAGGTATTGCAGGACGCTCGGTTGTTATGGCATGAACTGCGGGGACTGGTCTATGAGCATCTTCGGCTTGCCGCATTAGAAACGCGGCGGGCAGGCGAAAGCCTGGCAACCATGCTTATTGCAGGCATCATGGTTGCCCTATTGCTGATTGGCGCCTGGCTAGGCTTGGTTGCTGCGGCTGTGCTGATGTTAATCGAGCAGGGCATAATGGCAAGTACCGCGCTACTGCTTGCCGTTGCCGCCAATTTGTTCATCGCCTTGCTGCTGTGTGGCGTGATCCGGCGCAAGAGCCATTACTTACAATTTCCCGCTCTGCTCGGTAGCCTGCAACCGCAGCCGTTAAAGGCTAAATCATCATGACCGATTTTAAGCCGCCCTCGCTTAACGCCCAAATCAAGACCACCGAACAACACATAGTCCAGCATCAACACGCTCTTGACAGTGGCGCTCAGGCACTGACCTCAAAAATACAGCAACAAATAGCTAAACCTGCCAACTTATTGCTCGCGGCCAGTCTCGGTTTTATGGTGGGCGAACTGACACGGCACCGCTGCCGCACACCTGAGCACCCACACGCTGTCGAAACTTCGCCGTTAAAAACTGCGCTAAGTCTTGTCAGTTCGGCCAGAACCTTATACGCCGCCTTGCCTTTGCTGTTAATGATAACGTCCCGTTGATGTCAATGTGCGTTGCCGTACCGACTGCGTTGAATTGTGCGTGTATTGTTTAAACTAAGTCATGGCTATCGAGTCGTGGCTAACTTACCCGGAGATGCACATGAACAAAGATCAAGTAGAAGGCAAAATCGAAGAAGTTAAAGGCAAGATTAAGGAAGCCGCTGGCGTTGTATTGGATGACAAGGAATTGGAAGTAAAAGGAAATATCCAAAAAAACGTTGGCAAGGTTCAATCAGGTTTTGGTGATTTAAAAGAAGATATTAAAAACAGTATTTAACACCCGCCATACCCAACCGCGTAGCTAAACTGGGTGCGTGGTCATAATAAAATTTCCGAATTTTTTGCTGGCATAGGAGGATGCTCAACGGCGCCCTCCCGTTAGCTCAGTTCATCTCGCCGTTAACTGACGGTCTTTAATGGAGACGCACACATGCTTGAAAGTATCGCCCTCATTCTGATTGTCCTTTGGATATTCGGCTTAGTTTCTGCCTACACCCTGGGCGGATTCATTCACATTCTGTTAGTTATTGCGGTCGTCGTTATTTTGATGCGCATTATTCAAGGGCGACGCGTTTTGTGACAGGCAGTATTTATAAATTATTTAGGAGAGACAAAATGAACGCAGCCAACATGATGGCACTCGTATTAATCATCGGCGGCATTCTGGGCTTGGCCTATGGTGATTTTAGCTATACCCGTGAAACTCAGGAAGCCAAGATAGGGCCGTTGGAGTTATCGGTCAAAGACACAGAAACGGTTCGTGTTCCACTTTGGGCAAGTGTCGGCGCCATCGTAGTGGGCGGCGGGATTTTGCTGCTTGCGAACAAAAAAGCCAGCGGCTGAGATAAAAAACTATTTTTTTTACATTATTTGGAGTAGCCCATGAAACAATTTATTAAATTTTTTTCCGCATTTTTTTTAGCCCTGACATTATTGACGGCGGGCGGTTGCGCCTCAACATCAAAGCACGAAGGCACCGGTGAATATATTGACGATAGCTTGGTCACAGGCAAAGTGAAAGCCGCTATTTTGCACGAGCCTAGTTTGAGTTCTGCCGAGATTAATGTTGAAACTTTTAAGGGTGTCGTTCAACTCAGCGGTTTCGTTAATTCCAGAGCCGATATTAACAAAGCTATGGCGGTTGCGCGTAGCGTGAGCGGCGTGGTTTCTGTTAAAAACGATATGCGTCTTAAATAATAAGGGGGGGGCAACCATGGACACGACAGACAAAGTAGCTAATTTCGCACATGAGGCAGTCGATGCAGTGGCCGACGCCACTCATCAAGCCAGAGCCGCGTTCGATGAAAAAAGCGATGAAATAATGAACGCTGAACAGCAATTGCTGAAAAATTGCCAAGCTTATGTCCGCGAAAACCCAGTGACTTCATTGGGCCTTGCCGTCGCAGGCGGTTTTTTGTTGAGCCGGTTATTGGCTCGTTAGATAATTTCAAGGAATTGACATCCTCCCCCAGCTAAAGCAAGGGGATTCCTGATGTGAATCAGGAGTGGGATTGTATCGCTACTGCCCACTGGTTTCTGCTGCTGGCGACATTGTTGCATCGCTCACTTCACAGACTAGCCCCGTCTGCCCGACGGTTATTTTACTTTTTAAAACGGTTATTCAGGCTTCACACAGTTTGCTTGGTAAGCACAGGTTGTGATTTTAAAGCCTTTTAAAACTTAAGTTGCCGTCATTGAGCGAGCCGATAGCGTCCTCTGGTAGCACCGTTTAATTTTAACACAACAGATATTTTATACTCGGTCTTCAAGTTTTTTTAGCTTGACTGAAGCGAATCCAGATAAATCA
>JBLRXA010000077.1:0-15752 GCA_047920955.1 Methylobacter sp.
GTTTTTTGATAAATCACCCTTTTAGGTGGGCGACAACTAGTCTGACACAGGGGGAGATCCCATCCAATGCACCAGCCCACGCCATAATCTTTTGCTTGGTATCGCCCACGGCAGTCAGGCGTATTGTGGAGCCTTGAAACACCAGCTTAACCAGTTCGTATTGCTGACTGGTACAGTCCTGAAATTCGTCCAAGAATACATCGCTATAGGTTTTGCGGATTGCGTTGCGCGCGACCTGTGACGTTTTTAGAATCTGAATTGCCAGCGGAACAAGATCGTTGAATTCAATTTGTCGGCGAGTAACCCTGGGAGAATCGATTTTGTAATCTGGATCAAGTGCATCATTCCCTGTCAGCACAGGACGAAAGCGATCAATGATTCGCTTGGCAAAAGCGTGGAAAGTGTAGCTATCAAACCGGGCGGAAAGATCCGCACCACAGCGTCGCCTTACTCGTTCTTTCAGGTTCCGACTTGCATCGACCTTGAATGATATGGCAAGGATTCTCATTGGATAACGACAGGTACCCGTGCGCAACAGGAAGTCTGCGCGCTGGGCAAGCATCTCGGTCTTGCCCGCGCCTGGGCCAGCAGTCAGAGCAAGACAACTCTTATGCTCGGTGGCGGCTCTCAATGCATTGTGTTCCAAAATTAAGCCATCAGCGGGCCGCCAAATCTCCGGCCTGATCATTCAGGCAACTCCGCGAGCTTGGCTGTAATAGCATCAACGAGGCGATTCAAAGACGGTGGCATTCTCTTCAAAAGCATTTTGTCAGAACGCTTCGAAAGCGCATTAATGTGGGAGGCAGGCTTGCTGCCGAGTTTGAATCGCTTATGGTAAGTAATGAAAAGTTTCTGCTCATCCTCGGTGTACTGGTCAGCATCGTGGTAGCTATCCCCCAGCACGGCTTTTATTTTGCTCTTTGTCGGCAGAATTTGATCAGCTGAATCAAGTTCATAGGCCTTTGGAAACTTTTTCAGCATCGCAAAATCAAGATCCATGGGCGAGGAGAAAAAAATTCCTTTTTCTTCTAGCATTTTGATGTAGTGGTCGTAATTACGTAGCTTGTACTCATCATTATCCCACTTTGGAATTGGATGATCTGAAGGAAGTTGCATACTAGGGGAATATTTTCTCAACTGATCATTCACATACTTCACGCGCCCCCAACCACCTTGATACCTCCCAAGATCCAAATCCAAGAGAGTAATAAACGGTATCTCAAGCGCAGTAAGCAAACGCCAAAAATGATTAACATGGCGGCCGCCGAGCGGAACTACTGAAATGGCGCACTCATCGACTGGGACACCTTTTGCTTTAAGTAGACGTGGAAGCACAATTTCTTCGCTGTCACCTTCGCCAAGAATCACCAACCTTGAGAAATACAGTTCTGGGAATGCCTGTACAGCTTCGCGGACAAACTTATGAGCTTCATCTGAGGTGGACGGCATTTCAATCCGAGTTACCCGCGTTTGACGCGATTCAGTCAATCGTAAATAGCGAATGCTTTCTGGCTCCACCCTGCGCAGCATGGAAGGTGCGTGTGTGGCAATGATTGCCTGCGCGTCTATATTGTTAACCAAATCTGTTAGGGCAGAAACAATGCGGCCAAGATAGTGAGGAGATAGGCTGTTTTCCGGCTCCTCCACGGCAACGACTGTGAACACAGCAGGTTTAAGTTTGTCAGAGGATTGAATGCTCCGCCTTCTCCGTTGAGTACTGCACGGCCTATGGCTTGAGACGAAAGCACCAACGACAGGTAAAGCATAGATTTTTGTCCATCACTCAGCCGTGAGAAATCCACCAATTGCTCACCGTGACCTGGAGAAAACGATACCGACAGATGCCGCAACAGAGCTTCGATTTCGCTCGTCACAAAAGTAATCGACGGATCAGCAAAATAGCCGCCTTTGTGTAGTCCTTTCCAAGTTTCAGTCAACTTAGTACTCAGAGAAGAAACCGATGAGTTATTAGCTAGATTGCTGCTAATCTGATCAGTCAGACTTTTGATTGTTGTTCGTTCGCCATCCCAATTAACTGCCCGTAGCAGACGGCCAAGTAAGGCGTTTGCACTGAAAGCGATGTGATCCGCCGGATCTCGTCTTGCTGGCAGATAGTGGACTTGAATATTGTTGCGATCGGCGCGCGGTACTGCGGCTGTGCTCAAGGGTGAACCATCCGTGTTCAAATCGAGCACGTATAGCAAAGTGTCTTCTATATCACCATCCAGGCCCATACTCGCATTAAGTCGAAAACGGACTCGAGGAATACCATCCGCGTCATCCAATCGCATGTGAGCAAAGTGAGTTGGTATCGTAGGATGCTCTCCGGCATCGTCCAGCAATTCCGGCAACAGAAAATTAGCTTCGATCCAGAAGCTACGCTCGTCTGGTGCTTCCACCTCAGTTGGAGGCACATGGAAGTCAGTCTTTTGAATACGTTTCAATGTTGAATCGAAAGCAAATAAGCGGCACAGCGCTTGCAAAACAGCTGTCTTTCCAGCACCGTTAGGCCCAATCAGAAAGGTTAGGTCTTCCAAATCAATTTCAGTTGGATCAGGACCAAAACATTGGAAGTTCGATATGCGGATAGTTTGAAGTTTCATTCGATGTCCTTTATTTTTGTAAGATCATCCGGTGTTTTCTATAGATAAATCTATCTGATGCAAGAAAATTAGGTCGCCACCTTACTAGCGATCTAGGATGGGTGGCTGCACGTAGAAGAATATAGAAAAAAACAATTCGAGTCTTCAATTATTAGCCCTAACGAACAAGTTCTTCATATTCAGATTGGACATAAATACACTGACTATCTCCATCACGGCTTTATTGACTTAGGCTCCCTGCCTCAGTAGCTCATTCTTCTGTTTACGAGCCTTAGTTCTAAAAACTAACCCTTAACGCACAGTAGGCGCTAACCGTATTGTGCGGCATAATGGCAGATAGTGTTTGCACATCATTGTCGGTTTTTAAAATTTTCTCACCCTAACGTTCATGAAGGCACTGCATCGCCCCGGCAAATGAAAGTTTTTCGTATATCACAAAAATAGATAATGAATACAAATCGACGAACTTTCACAGTAACTCTCTTTAAAAAGATGGCACAGAAGTGTTGAATGTTGATATGCGATGGGTACAGGTTGATTACAAAAGAGTCTATGAAGAACAAACCAATTGAAATACTCAAATCCGTTTTCGGTTACGATAAATTCAGAGGCCAACAACAGGAGGTCATTGAAAATCTGATAGTCGGGCAGGATGCGTTGGTGTTGATGCCGACCGGCGGCGGCAAGTCGTTGTGCTATCAGATTCCGGCATTAATCCGCCCCGGTGTCGGCATTGTGGTTTCACCGCTGATTGCGCTGATGCAGGATCAAGTCAGTGCCTTGTTGCAGTTGGGCGTTAATGCGGCTTTTTTAAACTCGACGCTATCGTATGAAGAAGTCCGGCGAATAGAGCAGCAGTTGCTCAACGACGAACTGGATTTGCTCTATGTCGCGCCGGAACGCTTGACTTCGGAACGCACCGGCGCGCTGTTCGAGCGTATCAAGATTGCGCTGTTTGCGATTGATGAGGCGCACTGTGTATCCCAATGGGGGCACGATTTCCGCGTCGATTATCTGCAGCTGTCGTTGCTGCATGAGCGATTCCCCGATATTCCCCGCATCGCGCTAACGGCAACTGCAGACGACAAAACCCGTGAAGAAATCAAACTGCGCCTCAATCTGGGGCAAGCCCAACTCTATCTCAGCGGTTTCGACCGACCCAATATCCGTTACCGCATTGTACAAAAACAAAATGCCCGCGATCAGCTGATTGGTTTTATCCGCGCCGAACACAGCGGTGATGCCGGGATTGTCTATTGTTTGTCGCGCAAAAAAGTCGAAGCCACTGCCGAATGGCTCCGAACCAAAGGTGTTAATGCCTTGCCTTACCATGCCGGGATGGACGCCGGTGTGCGTGCCAGACATCAGCACCAGTTTTTAATGGAAGAAGGCGTGGTCATTGTCGCAACCATCGCCTTCGGTATGGGCATCGACAAACCCAATGTGCGTTTTGTCGCGCATCTGGATTTGCCCAAAAGCGTCGAAGCCTATTATCAGGAAACCGGCCGGGGCGGGCGCGACGGTTTGCCCGCCAACGCCTGGATGGCTTACGGTTTGCAGGATGTGATCATGCTGCGGAAAATGCTGCAGGAATCGAATGCCGATGAGGCGCATAAGCGCATTGAATACCACAAACTCGATGCCATGCTGGCCTTGTGCGAGCAGGTGCATTGCCGCAGACAGGCGCTGCTGGCTTATTTCGGCGATACGCTTGAACAGCCCTGCGGCAACTGCGACACCTGCCTGGAGCCGGTCAATACCTGGGATGGCACGCTGGCTGCGCAAAAAGCGCTGTCCTGCATCCACCGCACCCAGCAGCGTTACGGCGTCGCCTATTTGATTGATGTGTTATGCGGCAAAGCTACCGAGCGCATTGTCAATGCCGGTCATAATAGCTTATCAACTTTCGGCATCGGCGCCGATATTGAACAACAGCAATGGCATTCGGTGTTTCGGCAACTGGTGGCGCGGGGTCTGGTCGCGGTCGATTTCGACCGTTTTGGCGCCTTGCAGCTGACCGAAGCCTGTCGGCCTATTTTGCGCGGCGAACAGCAGCTGATGTTGCGCAAGGATTTGAAGGCGGAGAAAGTCAAAGGCAGCAAAAGAACCGGCCGCGCCTTTGGCAAGGCTGGCGACACCCTGTTATGGAACGCCTTGCGCGCCAAGCGCAAGATGATCGCCGAGGCTCAAAACGTGCCGCCTTATGTTATTTTTCATGACGCCACCTTGATGGCAATGCTCGAAGCCAAACCGGCCAACCGTCAGCAAATGAGCCTGCTGTCCGGTATCGGTGAGCGCAAACTCGAACTTTATGCTGACGATTTTCTGGCGGTAATCAAAGAGTTTGCCCAGCTTGACGGCTATGGCTCAAGCGACTTGTCGGACACTATGGCTGAATCAGTGGCCTTATTTAGGCTGGGTTACAGTATCAAGCAAATTGCAGAGCAACGGGAACTGCAAGAGAGCACCATTTACGGCCATTTGGCGCAATCGCTGGAGCAGGGCATGTTAGTGCTGGCCGATGTGGTTGAATTGCCGGATGAGGAGATCAAACGCATAGAAGCCGCTATTCTCGACTTGCCCGAAGAGCAAAAGAATGCGCTAAAACCGGTTTATGAGTTATTTGAAGGGCAATACAGTTATGGCATTTTGCGTTGTGTCAGAGCCGCCTTGCAGCGGCAAACAACATGATTGATGGGTATGAAACACTGTGTCAGCTGTTATTTTTCGCATAACTTAACGCGCCCAGCAGGGCCACTTCGGGGTTGGTGCAGACCTTAACCGAGAGCTTTTGCAACACCCGCCGACAGCGGCCTTTTGCTAAAAAGCTGTGCATGAAGTCGCCTTGTTGCAACACCGGCAATATTTTTGCCGCGATGCCGCCCGCCAAATAAACGCCAGCATAAGGCAGGCATTTTAGCGCCAGATTGCCCGCTTCCGCGCCATAAAGCCGACAAAACAGCGTTAACGCTTGGACGCACAAGGCATCGCTGCCGGCCACACCGGCTTCACCAATGACGGCGGCCGGGTCGCGTTCAAGCATTTGCCGTTCGGTTTGGGGATTTATTGCCGACTCGTTAGCGTGTCTGAGGAATTGATAAATATTGACCAAGCCTTCGCCGGATAGCAGCAGTTCGCAACTGACATGCTCAGGGTATTTTTTCATCAGGTGTTTGAGCAGGGCTATTTCCTGTTCATTATGGGGCGCAAAATCGGCATGGCCGCCCTCGCTGGCCAGAACGTGATGTTTGTTTCCGTCCCATGCCACAATGGCTTCGCCCAAACCGGTACCGGCGGCCAGCACGGCAATGTTGCCTGGCTGGCTGTGCGCATCGCTATTCAGTTCGACAAATTGCTGCGCCGGCAAATCCAGCAAGCCCCAGGCGGTCGCTTCTAAGTCATTCAATAACCAGACTTTTTCGCTGTTAATACGGGCACCGATTTTGCGGCTGTCGAGTATCCACGGTAAATTGGTGGTCGCACAACGGCCATTATCGACGACACCGGCAACGCCGATACATACCGCAGTTATCGCGGTGTTATCGACATCAGCCAGAAATTCGGTCAACAATGCGCTAAAGGTTTGATAGTCGGCACTGGAAAATTGCTGTTTTTTTAGGCAGTTGCCGCCATCAAACAGCGCCAGGATGGTTTTTGTGCCACCGACATCGCCCGCCAAAATCATTTGCTGCCTGCGTAGCTGTTGACCACCTCTACATGGCTGTCGCGGTCAAAACTCACCACTTGATAGGGGTCTTTTTTAGCGCCCATTTCCATGCCGGGACTGCCGGTCACCATGCCGGGGACGGTTAGGCCGACACTGTTTGGCTTGCTTGCCAGCATTTTTTTTATGTCATCTGCGGGGACATGGCCTTCCACCACATAGCCATCGACGATGGCGGTGTGGCAAGACGCCAGTTGTTCAGTGATGCCGTATTTGTCTTTGACCGCCTGCACGTCATCGGTCACGATGTCCTGCACCTTAAAATTATTTTTCTGCAAATGGTCTATCCATTTCCCGCAGCAGGTGCAGGTGGGGCTTCTATGCACCACAATGTCAATCGGTTTATCGTCGGCTTTGACGCTGATGGTGCCGAATAACAAGCTGACTGCCAAAATTTTCAATAATTTCATAACGATTGGCCTCTTTTGTGTGTTTATAACTGATGGTAAGGTCGGCTGTGTTCATGCACGGCATCGACCATCGCCTTAACATGGTCGGGGTTCATGTCGGGCAAAATGCCGTGTCCTAGATTAAACACATGGCCTGAACCTGAGCTGTATTTGTGTAAAATGGTTTTGACTTTTTCGGTGATAATTTCAGGGTTCGCATACAGCGCCACCGGATCCATATTGCCTTGCAACGCCACTTTGTCGCCAACGCGGGTACGCGCTACGCCAATATCGGTCTGCCAATCCAGCCCCAATGCGTCATAGCCGGAATCGGCCATCGCTTCCAGCCAAAGCCCGCCGCCTTTGGTAAACAGGATGGTCGGGATTTGCTGCCCGTCTACCGTGGTGTTAAGTTGCGCCCTGACTTGTTTGGCGTAATACAAAGAAAATTCGGCATAATCTTCGCTGGTCAACATGCCGCCCCAGGTGTCGAACAGCATCACCGCTTGAGCACCTGCCGCAATTTGGGCATTCAAATAGCTGGCTACCGATTGCGCCAATTTGTCCAGCATGATGTGCATTAATTTAGGCTGCTCGTACATCATGCTTTTGACTTTTTGGAAACTTTTGCTGCTGCCGCCTTCAACCATATAAGTCGCCAACGTCCACGGGCTGCCGGAAAAACCGATTAACGGTACGCTGCCTTGCAGGTTTTTCCGTATCAAGCGCACCGCGTCAATCACATAACGCAATTCCATTTCAGGGTCGGGAACCGGCAATTTATGCACGTCCGCCGCCGTTCTGACCGGATGGCTGAATTTAGGCCCTTCTCCTTCAGTAAAATAAAGCCCTAAACCCATGGCGTCGGGGATGGTCAGTATGTCCGAAAACAAAATGGCGGCATCAAAATCGAAGCGGCGCAAGGGTTGCAAGGTCACTTCGCAAGCCAGTTCGGGATTGGTGCACAGATCCAAAAAACTGCCCGCCTGTTCCCTGACTTTCCTATATTCGGGCAGATAGCGCCCGGCCTGGCGCATCATCCAAATCGGCGTGTAGTCAATGGGTTGTTTTAGCAAGGCTCTGATAAAGGTGTCGTTTTTTAATGCAGTCATGTTTATTTAGTTGTTGTCATTGGGCGTAATTAGGGGGTTCTAACTATAACATCATTCCTTTTTCACTAAGGCATTGCGGAATTCAAAAGGTAAGGATTGCTTGGCTCTATTGGCAGAGGCGGCATCAGGGTAGGCGCCGTAATATAAAACAAACTTGTCCTGGCCGTTTACCTGAGTTTTGATGGTTTTAATGTCCGGTTCCATTGCCGGGTATTTTTTAAGCACGGTGTTAACCGATGATTGCTTGGATAATACGATAAGTTGCAAGGTGAAATGGCTTGTCGGCGATGTTGCCAACGGGTCAGGTCCAAGTGTTTTTGCCTGTTTTAGTTTTTCCTGGGCGGCCCAAAGTTGTTCGGCTGTTTTTGCCTGTGTGTTGTTGTCCTGCTTACTTTCAACTACGGTTGCCGGTTGCGGCTTGGTTTGTGTTTTAAGGTTGCTTTCAGGTGGCGCAATCAACGCAGGTTGTTCCGGTTTTTCCGAAAGTTCGTTCACATCCGCTATGGCCGGCGCACCGGCGGCGTCGCTTTCTGGCGCTGTTGTTTCTTCGGAAACTAGGAGGGGGGGCGTGTCGTTAATGAGAGTGGTTTCAACCGGCGTTGCTATCTCTTCCGGTAAAGCCTGGGTTGGTGCTTCAATGGCCTCAATAAGCGGCCCAACAGGCGGCAATTCTGCTACCGGCGCTGCCGTTCCAATAACGTCAATAGCCTGTTCAGGCGCAATAACGGCTTTATTGTTGTCTTCCGGCAACAGTTGCCATTGCGTACGGACGGCAATGGCAACTGTTGCGGCAAGCACCAGAAGAAGTATCCAGGTTAATTTTCTGCCGCTGGGCTTGGCATTGGACAAACCGGACACTTCGGCAATAATGCGTCCCGGAACGCCATGCGTCTCGCGGTAAATATGCGCTATCATGCCGTCACTGATGGTTTTAAATGCCAAGTTTGAATTCGGTTTTATTGACAGATGCTGTAAAAAGTCGCCGCACTGCTTTTCCGATAAGGTCGGGATTTCGATAATATGGCAATCATCAACGGCACGGTCGGTTCCGCGTTTGACCTGCAATTCGTCATGGGTCAAGGCGAAGATAACCTTTAACGCCGGATTGGCCATGGCGTATTGGATAACGGCGGCGATTAAGCCAGGCACTAATTCGCCCGCGTTATCAATAATCAGAATCAGTTGTTTATGTTGTTCCTGATAGCGGGCGAAGGTTATCGCCAGCGCCTGTTCCCGGCTAATGGTTTGGGCTAACTGCCGTTGGACGGCTTCAAAGCTGAGGTCGGCATTGCCCTGCAGCAGGCAATATTGCCACATGCCGGTTCTGTGTTCTTGCAACACCGTCAGCAATGTTGTTTTGCCGATGCCTTGGGGGCCGCAAACAATCAATGAATGGGGTAAATTTGCCAGCAAATGGATCAATAAGTCCAGCTTTTGCGTGCGTTCTTTGGTGATCAGGCTGTAATCAAGCGTACTGGTTTGGGGGGCTGTCATCGGCTCGGCCGGTTGCCGTCTTGCCTGATAAGTAAAAGTATCATCTTCTACCATAAGTATTAAGCGTCATCTCTAATAGGTCTTGGGGTACGTTTACAGGCAAACTCGCAAGACCGATTGCTTGTAACAGAATCAGTCTGATTTGGCCGTCCACATTCTTTTTGTCTACTGCCATTAATTCCAGAAATCGGTCTGAATTAATCTGTTCGGGCGGTTCCACGGGCAATCCGGCACGTTTAAATAAGGTAATGATTCTGCCGACGTCGGCATCATTCAGCCAGCCTTTGCGCCTGGACAAATCCGCTGCTTGGCAGGTGCCGATGGCGACCGCTTCGCCATGCAGGTAGGTGCCGTAACCGGCTCCGGTTTCAATGGCGTGGCCAAACGTGTGGCCTAAATTTAAGGTTGCACGGATGCCGGTTTCGGTTTCATCTTCAGCGACGATTTCGGCTTTATTGCTGCACGAGCGTTCAATTGCATAGGCCAGCGCCTGTTTGTCCCTGGACAGCAATGCGTCGATATTGTGTTCCAGCCAGACAAAAAACTCAGCATCCCTTATGAGGCCGTACTTAATCACCTCGGCCAAACCGGCGGCCAATTGGCGGTCATCCAGCGTATCCAGCACATCGGCGTCGGCAATGACGCATTGCGGCTGGTAAAAGGCGCCAATCATGTTTTTGCCCAGCGGATGGTTTACGCCGGTTTTACCGCCCACCGATGAATCGACTTGCGCCAGCAAGGTGGTGGGGATTTGCAAAAAAGCAATGCCGCGTTGGTAGCAGGCGGCGGCAAAACCGCCCATGTCGCCGATAACGCCGCCGCCCAAGGCGATCAAGGTTGCATTGCGGCTAAATTTGCAGGCCAGCAGTTTGTCAAAAATTCGACTGACAAAATCCAAGGTTTTGAATTGCTCGCCATCAGGGAGAATTACAGTTTCGACCTGATAGCCAGGCAAATTTTTTAACACGGCATCCAAATACAGCGGCGCAATAGTTTCATTGGTCACCACGACCACCTGTTTGGATTTGATGTGTTCAGCAAGGAGTTCAGGCTGGCCCAATAAGGCGGAGCCGATATAGATTGGGTAACTGCGGTCACCTAAGTCAACCAGTAATTTTTTCATGTGTATTGGCTCGGATTGGTTGGAAAGTCGTAAGAGGATGGTCACGCAGTCATGCGTTGAATTTGGGGGTAATGGCGTTCTTATTCGTGCTGAGCTGGGTATCGCTGGGTTAACGGTTGACGGCGTGGTATTCCTCTAAAATGCGGCTAACCACATCTTTGCTTTGCATGACGCCGGTGTCGATTTTAAAGTCGGCGCAAGACAAATACAACGGCTCGCGTTGCTCGAATAAGCGTTCTATGCGCTCCCGTGGGTTGTCTGTTTTGAGTAACGGGCGTTGGGTGTCGCGGCGCGTTCGTTCCAGTATCCGTTCGACTGAGCATTGCAGGTAGACGATGAAACCATTTTCTTTCAATAATGTACGGTTTTCTTCACGCAAAATAGCACCGCCGCCGGTTGCCAGCACAATGCCCTGCATTTTTGTCAGTTGTTCAATCATCTTCTGTTCCCTATCCCTGAAGCCTTCTTCGCCCTCAAATTCAAAGATAGTCGGAATGTCGACCCCTGTCCGTTCTTCAATGGCCTTGTCGCTGTCATAAAAAGGCACCGACAGTGCCCTGGCTAATTGCCGGCCTATTGTGGTTTTCCCTGCCCCCATTAGACCCACTAAATATATATTTTCTGATTGTGTCATGACCTGCCTTCCTTGCTAAGTTAAACTGTTAAAAATCAGGCATTATGCCCCTTTTTCGCTTCAAGTAGAAGCAATCAATCGTTTTCTGCGGTTTTTTGGCGTGGCAAAGCTGAATCATTACACGTCCGCTTACGAGGCATCAGGATTTTAAATTGGGGTTGTTGTAATTCTTGACTAAAAAACTAGGTATAGTCATAATTTAATTTGATTCCATTTTTTTATAGCGTGTATGTATGACTAATCCAATTGTTTTTACTGATAGTGCAGCGTCCAAAGTGGGCGAATTGATTGCTGAGGAAGGCAATGACAACCTGAAGTTGCGGGTTTATGTTTCGGGCGGTGGCTGTTCAGGCTTCCAGTATGGTTTTACCTTTGACGAGGAAGTCAATGAAGATGACACCTGTGTTGAAAACGGGGGTGTGACCGTGTTGATTGATGCCATGAGCATACAATACCTAACCGGCGCCGAGATTGATTATAAGGAAGATTTGTCCGGTTCACAGTTTGTTATCCGTAACCCTAACGCGACCACGACATGCGGTTGCGGGTCGTCTTTTTCTGCTTAGTGTATAAATTTCCCTGACTCGGAGGGCGGCAAAATGCTGCCTTTTTTGTTCCCATGATAAATCCCGCCAAGAATCGTTGGGTTTATTGCGCCGGTGACTTCTTTAATGTTGCCCGGCAGTTTGTTGATGGTTTGCCTAGCCAACCAGGCAAAAGCCATGGCTTCGACATGATCGGGGTGAAGACCGTGGCTTTCTGTCGATTCAACAGAGCATCCGCTGTTTTGCCGGATAAGCCCCATTAAATAAGTATTGTGCGCCCCTCCGCCGCAAACCAAGATGCGCTCAGTCGCCGGTGCGTGTTTTTTGATGGCATCGCAAAGCGTTATTGCGGTCAAAAAACACAAGCTGGCCTGCACGTCTTCGGCTTTGCAACTGAAGGCATCGAAATACTGGTAAAGCCAAGGCAGTGAAAAATATTCTTTGCCGGTGCTTTTCGGTGGGGTGGCGTTGAAATAAGGGTCTTGTTTTAATAGCGTCACCAAATTATGGTCGATGTTTCCGGATTGCCCCCAGACGCCGTTTTTATCGTATGGCAGGTTCCGTTGTAGCTTGATCCATAAATCCATTAAGGTGTTGCCGGGGCCGGTATCAAAACCAATCACGTTTTCTGATCGATTTTTGGATAGCACGGTTATATTGGCAATGCCGCCGATATTGACGATGCAACGATGTTCACCTGGGTGCTGGAATACGGCTTGATGGAAAGCCGGAACTAGCGGCGCACCTTGACCTTTCGCGGCAATGTCCCGGCGCCTGAAGTCGGCTACGGTGGTGATGCCGGTTAGTTCGGCAATAACATTGGGATCGCCAATTTGTAGGGAAAAAGGGAACTTGATGGCGGGCGCATGGTAAATGGTTAGGCCATGACTGCCAATGGCCTGGACTGATGCGGCAGGAATATTAGCTTTAGCCAACACCTTATTAACGGCTTCTGCAAATAAGTGGCCGAGTCTGCTATCCATGGCGCCATAGTCTTTTAATGAAATGAGCGCGTCAGGTTTGCTGAGCTTTTGGATGGTATTTTGGATGTCAGTGGGCAGCGGCAGATAATCAAAGCTGACAAGGCGGACTTTATTGCCTTCAAAATCAACCAGGGCGGTGTCAATCCCATCCAGGCTGGTGCCGGACATGAGTCCAATATAAAGCTCAGGCATGGCTTGCCCTAGTCAAGTCGGGAAGGTGAAGCCGAGGCGGGCGGTAGTGCCGTTGCCGAGTGATTTTTTGCAAATAAACTTTTGGCTTTGACTTGCAGCAATTGGGCAAAGAAGGGTTGGGTTTGTGCCTTAAAGTCAGCCAGTAACGTGCTGCTGATAGGCATTGAATGCGGTATTTTGACGGTTTCCGGGTCGCGGTACAGCCCATCGACATGAAATTCATAGTGCAAATGCGGGCCGGTTGCTAGGCCTGATTGGCCGACATAGCCGATGACGTCGCCCTGTTTGACGTGGGCGCCTTCTGCCAAGCCTTTTTTGAAGCCGGACATGTGCGCGTACAGTGTTTCATAGTGGTCGTTATGTTGGATGACAATGGCTTGCCCATAAGCGCCTTTTCGGCCCAGAAACGTGATGGTGCCGTCGCCGGTTGTTTTGATTGGGGTGCCGACTCTTGCCGCATAGTCAATGCCTTTATGGGCACGAATCCTGTTCAGAATAGGATGTTTGCGGTGCATGTCAAAATGCGAGCTGATTTTTATAAAATCAACAGGTGCGCTTAAAAATGCCCTTTGCAGCGATTGCCCGTCAGGCGTGTAATAACTGGCAATGCCGGAGTCGTCAATATATCGGATGGCGGTGTAAGCTGAACCTTGGTTGATGAACTCGGCGGCAATAATTTCATCGCTATCGGTTTCTGTTCCATTCACTATTTTTTTGCCGTAAACAACAGTGAATTGATCGCCGGGGCGTAAGTTGGTGGCAAAATCAATGTCCCAGGCAAATACTTCGGTCAGTTGCAGAATCAGTTCTTTTGATAAGCCGACTTCGAGCCCGTCCAGAAATAAAGAGGTTTCTATAGAAACGTGGGCGGTGTTGGTTTTTGTGATTTGAGCATAATCGAAGGTGATCGGATGGAGTTGTTTGTTATTATTTGCCTGGACGACCTGATCTGATTCTGTGTTGTTAAGATTCAGTTCGGTAGGTGTTTGCTGTTCTTTGTGAGTTAATGCCAGTTCAGGCGATTTGGAGGAAATAACAGTGTGTTTTCTGCGCACAGGTTCAAAAGCAACAGTAGTGTGAGGCGTGTATTTTGATTTGGCAGGAACAATGGTTTTTTTGTTTTTTGATTGAATATAATGCAGGGGTTGGTGTTTTTTCGCAGATTTGGCGGCAATAACGGATGGCTTGGTCTTTTTTAGCTTGGTTGCAACTGAAGTTTCTTTTTTTTTGGTGATCGGTTTTTTTGAAGTCGTTGTTTTGGCGTTAGCAGCCTTGGTTGTTGCGCCTGTATTTTTGTTGTTGGCTAATTTCGATGTGGTGGCTGTTTGTTTGCTGTTTGGTTTAACGGCAGTTACTGTGTTCTTCTTGCTAACTGTTTTGGTGTTTTTTGTATGGGTCGCAGTGGCGTGAGCTGTTTTGGTTGTTGCGCTTTTGCTGGCGGGTTTTGCCTGAGTGTGACCAGCTACCGAAAAGGCTAAGCTAATTCCAAAGAGCATGGATGTATAGATTTTGTTTTTCACTAGGCTAAATAACTGAAATTTAGGTAAATCATAAAATTAATGAATTTATGGGTTCATTTTAAGGGGTTTTAAGTGTTTTTACCAATTTACAATAGGCAAAGTTTTTATTCAAGGAGCTGGTATTAATTCTATAATAAACATTCTGTAGGTATTTTGGAGAGAGACATTGCAAGAGGACGTATTGGCGCAGCTGCTTAGAGGGACTGATGAGGTTTTAGTTAAGCAAGAGTTAATTAAAAAACTGGAAGAGGGGCGCCCTCTTCGTATTAAAGCGGGCTTTGATCCGACTGCCCCTGATTTGCATCTGGGGCATACCGTACTGATTAATAAATTAAAGCAATTTCAGGACTTGGGGCACGAGGTACTGTTTCTGATTGGCGATTTTACCGGCATGATAGGCGATCCAACCGGAAAAAATGTGACACGCAAGCCGTTGACCCGAGGCGAGGTTATTGATAATGCAAGAACCTACGAAGAGCAAATTTTCAAAATCCTAGACCCGACTAAAACGTTGGTGATGTTTAATTCAAGTTGGATGAATGCGATGTCGCCGGCTGATTTGATTCAATTGGCGGCAAAGCATACCGTAGCCAGAATGTTGGAGCGGGATGATTTTAGCAAGCGTTTTAAAAGTGGGCAGCCGATTGCCATACATGAGTTTTTGTACCCATTAATACAGGGCTATGACTCGGTGGCCATGAAAGCCGATGTGGAATTGGGCGGCACCGATCAAAAGTTTAACTTATTAGTTGGTCGGCAATTGCAGGAGGTTTTTGGGCAAAAACCTCAGGTTGTCATAACTATGCCTATATTAGAAGGCTTGGACGGTGTGCAAAAAATGTCCAAGTCGCTGAATAATTATGTCGGTATAGCGGATGCTGCCGATGATATGTTTGGTAAGCTCATGTCCATATCGGATGAGTTGATGTGGCGTTATTTCGAATTGCTGAGTTTTCGTCCGATGGCTGAAATAGCGTCGTGGGCAGAGGAGTGTAAGCAAGGTGCAAATCCGAGAAACTATAAAGTAAAGTTGGCTCAAGAAATCATAGAAAGATTCCACGATGCGTCTGCAGCGGTTAAAGCGCTGGAAAACTTTGAAGCCAGATTTCAGCGTGGCGCGATGCCTGAGGAAATGGATGAGCTGGAATTAAAAATTAGCGGTGCAAGTTATGGTATCGCTAATATATTGAAAGATACCGGATTAACAGAAAGCACATCCGAGGCTAATCGCATGATAAAACAGGGCGCGGTGAAAATTGATGGAGAGAAGGTTTCTGATCAAAAGCTTGAGATCAGCGTAGACAGCGAGCATATTTACCAGGTTGGTAAAAGAAAGTTTGCTAGGGTAAAGATAATTGCTTGATGTTGCGGGTAATATCTGTATAATGCGCAGTTCTTTCAAGGCAGGGTGATTGGAAGGGCTGGCAGGAAGC
>JBLRXA010000078.1:0-15749 GCA_047920955.1 Methylobacter sp.
TCATTGTGCTGGGTTTTATTGCGACGCTGGCCATTTTTGCCGAAATACAAATGGGCATTCTGGAACTGCTGATAGACCCTATTGTTGGGCCGATAATCATACTTACCTTGATAATCATTATGCTGCCCGTGCATATTGTTTTCAGCAGGATTCACGCGAAAGTCATCATCGCCCAATTGAACAAGCGGCAAAAAGAGCTTCATTTAATGGAAAACCTGGCTGGTCTTTTTGAAAAAAACCTGACCGTCGGCCGCATGATATTGCCGATCTCCGAACCTATTGGCTGGAATAAAAAAACAAAACTGCGACTAAGCCAAATATCCAACAAAACCAAGGAGTTGGTGCAGTTGTTAAATGATAATTTTAGCATTTATGATGAGCCTCCCTTAACCGGCCATACCGACTCATCGGGTTTTAAGCTCTAAAATGGTTAATAAAATAAAAACAAAACATTTAGCTAACTATGGATATTCTAAAACAATACCTGTCGCTATGCTGGCTACAAAATAACCCGCTAACGCTTCCGAGATCGGTTAGTTTCTTAAAGCAAAATCTGTTGTTCTATTTTGTCGTCGAGTTTCTCATGCAAACCAACATGACCGACGACCCGATAGACTCATTTATCGAAGTCACCTTAGAAACGCTATTAGTGCTCATGTTTATTGGCGTCCTGCTGTTTTTGAACAGGACATTATACGCCTATATACAGGTGACAACAGCGGTCATATTTTGCGCCAATGTAGTCGGTTTATTCATCGTGCCGGTGGTGGTCTGGCTGACCGTCAGCGAAGACATACTCAGTTATTATCTTTTCGCTATATTGCTGCTTTGGAATTACATTCTAACCACATATATTTTCAAGCAGGTGTTAGCCATCAATATACCTGCCAGCTTAGTTTTGTCTTTTTTTTATTTTGTCATCACCTATTTCGGCGCTTTCGGTTTAGGGCAATTGTTGTAACCCCGCACTAAATGCTCGGTATAGATGTAGCAAAAAGAGGCCGCAAAAGCCAACAAGGCTGCCAACTCCCAGCCCTAAAGGAGAAACACCCTAGCCTGTCGAAACGCCATCTACCAAGCCGCAAATATTATTAATATTCAATCATCTAAAAATCATACCGAATGCAATATATCGACAAAAACGACAGCTTAGGCCATTCCCTGAAAAAAACAGTCCCAAATAATTGTCCGCGAAAGGCACGAAAAAACACGAAATTTTCGTGGCTTTCGTGCTAAGCGTGGACTTTGCTTTTCTACAGTCCAAGTTCGTCAGGGGGATTATTTCTCGGAAATCACCTTATTACTGCCGCAAATCTTTAATAACCCTGACCACTTCCTGATCCCCTGCGATGGTTTCGATGCTGAAACCGAGCTTGCTTACCAGCGACAACATCGGTTTGTTTACGGCCAGCACTTCGCCTTCAAAGAACAACATGCCTTTGGCTTTGGCGGTTTGTAACAAGGTTTTCATCAGTCGGGTGCCGATGCCCAGGTGCTGGCAGTCGTCGGCAACGACCAGCGCAAATTCTACCGAATGGCCGTCCGGGTTGACCATGTACCGGCCGACGCCCAATTCATTGGGCATGTTTTTATCATCGGTGACCGCGACAAAAGCCATTTCGCGGTCGTAATCGATTTGGGTAAAACGCACGACCATTTCTGGCGTCAATTCCTGTAATGACTGCATAAAACGGAAGTATTTGGTGCGCTCGGATAAACGCAGCACAAAGTCTTTTTCCATGCTGGCATCTTCCGGGCGAATCGGCCTGATGGTGATGCTGCTGCCGTTGGCGAGTTGATAATGCTGGGTTAATTCATACGGATAAGGATGAATGGCCATGTGCGAATAAGGCGACAGCTGATGCGAGGTTTCGGCTTTAATGCGCGCATCAACGGCCATCACGCCGTGTTCGTCGACAATCAGCGGGTTAATATCCAGTTCCAAAATTTCCGGCAGTTCGCTGACCATGGTCGATATGTTCAACAGCACATTGACCAGGGCTTTTTTGTTGGCGGGCGGCAATTGGCGGAAGGCGTCCAAATAGCGGGCGGCCTTGGTTTTGGCAATCATTTGTTCAACCATGTAGGTATTCAGCGGCGGCAGCGCGACGGCGCTATCTTGCAAAATTTCCACCATCGTGCCGCCCAGACCGACGCTGATGGCAGGCCCGAATACCGGATCTCTGACCACGCCGACCATCAGCTCGCGGCCGCTGGCGGATTTATACATGGCTTCAACGGTCATGCCGACTTCGCTAATTTCGGGGTGTTTTTGTTTGATCGCCGCTTCCATTTCCATGAAATTGCGCGAAATTTCCTGCACGCTGTTGATGTTAAGACGCACGCCGCCAATATCGGATTTATGGCTGAATTCAGGCATGTTGACTTTTAATACCACCGGAAAACGCAAGGTTTCGGCGGCAATCATGGCGTCTTTGGCGTTAGATACTTTAATGGTTTGATTGACCGGAATATGGAACGCGGCCAGGATGGCTTTAGATTCTTGTGCCGTCAAAACTTGGCGGCCTTCGGATAATACCCGTTCAATAATCAAGCGCGCACCGGCGACATCGGGTGCCGCCAATTCGTCGGTAGGCGAAGGAATTTGTTTGAGCAGGATTTGGTTTTGGCTATAACTGGCCAAAAATGAAAAGGCATCAACCGCAATTTCCGGGGTACTAAAATGCGCCACTTTGCTGTTGTCGAACAGGTCGCGGCCTTCCTGAACACGGGCGCCGCCAGTCCATGAGGCCAGCACCGGTTTTTTGCTGGATTTGGCACCTTCGATAATGCACTCTGCGACTTGGGTTGGATTGGTCATCGCCTGCGGGGTCAGGATTACCAAGATGCCGTCGATATTTTTATCTTTCAGGCAGATTTCCAGTGCTTTTTGGTAACGTTCGGCGGTGGCGTCACCGAGAATATCGACCGGATTGGCATGAGACCAATGCACCGGCAACACCTCGTCCAGCGCACTGATACTGGCCGGACTTAGCTCCGCCATCTGTATGCCGACATCTTCGGCGCGGTCGGTGCTCATCACGCCGGGGCCGCCGGCATTGGTGATGATCGCCAGCCGGTCTTTTTTAACTACATAATTGTTGGCCAAGACGCGGGCGGCGGAAAACAGTTCGTTAATGTTATACGCCCTGACCACACCGGCCCTGGCAATCGCGGCATCGAACACATTATCGCCGCCGACCATGGCGCCGGTATGCGACATCGCCGCTTTGCAACCAGCTTCGTGGCGGCCGGATTTAATCAGTATGACTGGTTTTAAACGTGCCGCCGCTTTCAGGCCGCTTAAAAAACGGCGGGCGTCGCGGATGCCTTCGACATACATCAAAATGCCGGTGGTTTTGCTGTCGGTTGCCAGATAATCCAACACCTCGCCAAAATCAATATCGGCCGCACCGCCCATCGATACCACGGTTGAAAAGCCGATGTCTTGGGATTTGGCCCAGTCGAGAATCGCTGTACACACCGCGCCGGATTGCGACAGTAAGGCCAAATTGCCATCTTTAATGGTGCCATCGCCGAAAGTGGCATTCAAATACCCGCTAGGACGCGCAACACCTAGGCAATTGGGGCCGATGATGCGGATGCTGTAACGGTGGGCAATATCCAGCACTTCTTGTTGCAGGCGTTTGCCTTCCGCCCCCAGTTCGCCGAAACCGGCACTGATAATAATGACCGAGGTCACGCCTTTTTCGCCGCATTGACGCACGACGCCGGGGACGCTGGGTGCGGGTGTTGCAATCACCACCAGATCAAGGTCTTCGGGGACGGCATTGATGTCGGGATAGGCTTTTAAGCCCAGTAAGGTTTCACGTTTGTTGTTGACCGGATAAAGGCCGCCTTGAAAACCGGCTTCCTGCATGTTCAGCAAGAGTCGATAACCCACGCTTTCTTCGCGTTCGGAGGCGCCAACGATGGCAACGGATTTGGGGGTGAAAAAACGGTTTAGATAATGAGGGCCCATTGATGCTCCAGTGATGTTAAGGGTAGGGAAAGGCGTTCGATAACACAAAATTCTAGCATTGTTAGTATGTTGATCGGATTAAATTTTGGTGACAGCGCTGGAATGTTTCGGACGCTAAAAATCCGTGCAGCGGTAAGGCGGCTCGCCTTGGCAAATGCCCCAAAAACGGCCGAAATCGCCTTCGTCGCCGGATTTCCAATTTTCTGAAAAGGCTTGAAATACAGTACCGCTCCAGCCTTTTGCCGCCAGTTTTTTGAAAGTTGCTTTAGCCACTAGCGCCTGGTTTTTTTGGCTGGCGACACTGCACGGTTGTTGAGTGAATTTATTGCTTTCAATGCGGCCTTCAGGGCCGCTCGGCCAACCGAATTCGGTCAGCATCACGTCTTTGCCGGGATAAATTTTGCGTACTTGTTCAACGCGGGCAATATGAAAGTCGGCGGCCTTGTTGGCTGGCGTACAGGGCAGGGTGTCTGAATATTTGTTTTCCCACCACGGGAAAACATTGATGCCTATCCAATCGACTTCTGCGCCGAAATGGGTTATGTGGCAGGGCGAAACCCGATTGCACCATTCCCACCAGGTATCGATGGTGGTGATCGGTTGCGTTACCCCGGCTTCGCGAAGGGCCGTGATGCAACGGCTGATTTCGCCATCAAAGGCGTAGTCGTGGCGGGTTCTGACTTCGGAGCCGCAGCTTAATTTGATGATGGTTTTGGGGTAGGCTTTGGCGGCTTCAATACCGGCGCTTATCGAGCGCGAATTGACGGCAATGTCATCATCGAGCCAGATAATGGCGATGACTTTCAGCTTTCTGGCTTCGGCGGCGGCGAAGGTGTGTTCCAGGCCATTCATCACGCCGTAAGTCATGATGCAGCGAAAAGGCGTGTTTTTGATTAATGTATCCAGCAACTCGTTAATTAATGCTTTCGGCGGATGCGCGCCGTAATCGGGGCTGAGTGTGCCGACATAAGGGCTAAAGGCGGCGCATTGCAAAGCGCCTTGGGTGATTTTTTCACGCGCTGATGCGTGCTGGCAGGCAAGTAGCCCGATGAAAACGGTAAGACATAACAGTAATTGTTTCATGAAGCCTTTTTTAACTAAATTGTATTTAAAAAGCAGGGGGGTAACTATAAAAAGGGATGCTGATTTCAAAAAAATGTCATTTATTTTTTTACCATGAAGCGCATGAATGGCTTGAAGATATGTGGGGCAGTTGTTTTAAGAAGCCGTAGTCCTCGGATTGCTTCCACAAAATAGCCTAAAAATTAAGCGCCTGATACCGCATCAATGGCGCTTTTTGCCCAAGCCGGTCAAGGTTCAACGCCAGGCTTTATTACAGGCAAAGCGGCTGCCACCTGCGGGTGTTGCTTTGAGCTTGAATTTAAAGGCTTTGCGTAGGGTCTTGTTCATGGTGCTATACTAGCATAATTTTTAATTGGTCTATGCAAAATAATAAAGATATTAGACAGGGTAGGCACTGTGTTTTTAATCTTCATGTTCATTTGGTCTTTGTCACCAAATACCGCCGTGGCGTCTTCACCCAACGCGTAATTGATGATCTGCGGGGCATCTTCACCCAGGTTTGCGCTGACTTTGAAGCGGAATTAATTGATCTTGACGGCGAGGACGACCATGTTCACCTGCTGGTAAACTACCCGCCCAAAGTTTCAATATCAGCCTTGGTGAACAGCCTTAAAGGCGTTTCAAGCCGGCTCATCCGCAAGCAGGATTACCCTGAAATCAAAAAGAAATTGTGGGGCGGCGCATTATGGTCGCCGAGTTACTTTGCCGGGAGTTGCGGCGGTGCGCCTATCGCCATTATTCGGCAATACATTGAACAACAAAGAACGCCCAAATAGATTATTTTGCTAACTGGCAGCTGACATCCCCACCCTGAACGGTGGTTTTTTGCGCTGTCTGGTGATAGATAGGGACACAGTGAATTTGACTACTCCCCCACCTAAAGGAGGGGGATTCCTAATTCAACGAGAACAGGACACAGGGACTAACCCAATGCCGCTTACATTCTCTCCAAAGGCTATTAACGACATGCCCTGCCGCTTAATGTTTTCCGCCGCGTTACAGTCCCTATCGAGAACTGTGGAGCACTCTGGACACGTCCAAGAGCGCACATCCAGCGGCATTTTGCCCGAAATGTACCCACAGCAAGAACAGCGTTTGCTTGATGGGAACCACTGGTCAATGGCAACAAAAGTACGGCCGCCCCAGTTGGACTTGTACTCTATTTGCCTGGTCAGTTCGCCCCAGGAAGCATCAGCAATATGCTTGGATAGTTTTCGGTTTTTAATCATATTCTTAATGCGAAGGGTTTCGACGCAGATAACTTGGTTCTCGTTAACTAATCTGCGGGACTGCTTGTGCAAGAAGTCCTTCCGGCAATCGGTAATTTTAGCGTGAACACGGACGACTTTAACTTTAGCTTTGCGCCGGTTGCTGCTGCCCAATTTCTTTTTGGCAAGTTTGCGCTGGGCTTTGGCGAGTTTGGCCGCGTGTTTTCTAGTGTGGCGGGGATTGCCGGACTTTTCACCATCCGAAGTAATAATAATGTCAGTTATGCCAACATCAACACCCACAACCTTATCGGTCACTGGCAACAGTGTTGGCTCAAACTCACACAGGCAACTGACAAAGTAACGCCCTGCGCAGTCTTTAGTGATGGTAATTGTGCTGGGGTCACAGGGGAGCGGTTGGCTCCAACGTATAGCCAGCGGTGTTTTGGATTTGGCAATGCACAATTTACCGTCTTTGTAGGTAAATGCGCGGTAAGTGAATTCAGCCGATTGTTGGCCGTTTTTCTTTTTAAAGGTTGGGTATTTAGCCCGACAGGCAAAGAAGTTACTGAAAGCGGCTTGTTGGTTCCGCAAGCACTGCTGCAAAGGAACGCTGGATACTTCGTTAAGCCAAGACAATTCAGGTTGTTTTTTGATGGCCGTAAGCCGGGCATTTGCCCCCACATACGAAACATTCTCTTTCGCCGCGTAGTAAGCATCAGTGCGGTACCGGAGGATTTCGTTATAGACAAATCGGACACAGCCAAAAGTTTTCGCAAGCAATTTTGCTTGTTCTGCGTCTGGATAGAACCGATATTTGTATGCTTTTTTAACCATGCTTCACATTTTAATTTAAACAATGTGAATATACAGCAACCCAGTAAGCCAAACTACGGAGAATGCGTGGATCAGGTCGGCGATAGCCGACGCGCTTACCTCCCCGCCCTGAACGGCGGGGTTTCACGCGCTATTAGATGAAAATTGTACAGGGCTTGCCTGAAAGCCCTAACACTGTCGCCATTATCGGCGGCGGCCCTGCCGGTTTGATGGCGGCGGAGGTGTTAACTCAGGCGGGTGTGAAAGTCGCCCTTTACGATGCGATGCCTTCGGTGGGGCGCAAGTTTTTGATGGCCGGAAAAGGCGGCATGAATATTACCCATGCCGAGCCTTTAGAGGCGTTTTTGTCCCGTTACAGTGCCGGTCAGGCTCATATCAAACCGATGCTTGATGCGTTTGGGCCTGAAGCCTTGCGTGCCTGGTTGCAAGGCTTGGGCGTTGAGACTTTCGTCGGTTCTTCAGGCAAGGTGTTTCCTGCCGATATGAAGGCGGCGCCGTTGTTGCGCGTTTGGTTGCAGCGTTTGCGCACAAACGGCGTCAGTTTTTATATGCGCCATCAATGGTTGGGTTGGGAGGCGGGCAGCCTGCGTTTTCTAACGACGGCAGGGGAAAAGAAAGTCAATGCCGATGCCGTCGTTCTGGCTTTAGGCGGCGGCAGTTGGGCGCGGCTGGGTTCTAATGGCGCGTGGTTGCCGTTGCTGGTCGGGCAGGGCGTTGCGGTGACGCCGCTATTGCCTTCAAACTGCGGTTTCGATGTCGCTTGGAGCGATTTTTTTTGCAGCCGTTTTGCCGGACAGCCGTTGAAGTCGGTGGTGGCGTCTTTTAGCGGTTCCGCAGGTGTTGGATTCTGCCAGCGCGGTGAATTGCTGGTGACTGCAGGCGGGGTTGAGGGCAGCTTGATTTATAAAATGTCGGCTTTGTTGCGCGAACAGATTGCGGTAACTGGCTCGGCGCTGATTCATCTCGACCTTGCGCCCGGCAAAGACAAGGTGTTTTTGATTGGCCGGCTGGCAAAACCACGCGGCAAGCTGACGATGGCAAATTATTTGCGTAAGCGCGTCGGCATTGACGGCATAAAAGCGGCCTTGTTGCGGGAAATTCTGTTGAAGGCGGATTTCGACGACCCGCTGCGCCTCGCTGCGGCTATCAAAGCCTTGCCGCTTAAACTGCTGGCGACCAGGCCGCTTGATGAGGCGATTAGCAGCGCAGGCGGCGTCAAATTTGAGGCGTTAGATCAACATTTAATGCTGCGCGCCATGCCGGGGGTATTTTGCGCCGGTGAAATGCTGGATTGGGACGCGCCGACCGGCGGCTATTTGCTGACCGCCTGTTTTGCCAGCGGCCATGTTGCCGGGGCAGGGGTGTTGGCCTGGTTACAGCGGCAAAACGTAAAGCTACCCGGCGAAAAAGAAAAATGGAACTGACGCAAAAATATATGGCATTTTTTGAATCAGCCAGCTTTGCCCATGGCGGTCATCCTGTTGTTGTTGTTGTTGTTGTTGTTGCCGGCGTAATAATGGGCCGATATTAACGGCTTGCCGGGAGGCAGCAGGCGGTCGAATTCTGTTTTCACTGCGTGGTAGCATTCGCAGGCCCGCGCTTCCAATCCCGGCCTGTCCAGCACGGTGATATGGCCTCGGTAATAGTCAATCAGTCCTGCTTGCTGCAATTTTCTGGCCGCTTCGGTGACGCCTTCGCGGCGCACTCCCAGCATATCGGCAATCGAGCTATGCGTTATGGCCAGCTCGTTGGACGCGAGCCGGTCAAGGCTTAGCAGTAACCAGCGGCACAGTTGTTGTTCGATCCGATGATGCCGGTTACAGGCTGCCGTTTGCGCAATTTGTATCATCAACGCTTGGGTATAACGCAGCAGCAAATTATGCAGCGCGCCGTAACGCCGTCCGCCATAACGCTGGCATGCCTGTAAAAATAGCTGTCCGCGTAGCCGGTAGGCATAGCCCGCACTGCGTATCACAGCCCGGTTCGGTATAGCCCCGCCGCCCATAAATAGGGGCAAACCGACAACACCTTCGTTGCCGATGACGGCGATTTCAGCTGACGCACCATTTTCCATAAGGCAAAACAGCGAGACGATGCAGGTGGTAGGAAAATAGGCATAATGCTGCGCATCGTCGGACTCGTAAAGTGTTTTATCGGGCGGCATCTGCACCAGTTCCAGATAGGGGAAAATACGCATGTATTCGGTTGCGGGCAAGGCCGCAAGAAGTTGGTTTTGTTGGGGAATAGGGGATTCAGTCATAAGTGGCATTCCTTATGTTAGGTCATGCGACCGGTTTAAAAAACAGCGGGGTATTATCCCTAGGATATTAAATCGGACTATGGCGTTCAATAAGTGCCATTACTTACCGGCTAAGCGGTTTCTTCAGCCAGGTAACGAAGTATAGGTATTACTGCTTAATGTGCGATAGCGTACCGACTTTGTTTGTTAGAGCCGTCACACTGTGCTTCCATTTTACTAAAAGGAAGATTCCCATGAATTTTGCGATCGAACCCTTGCTGGCTCTTGTGATGGGCATATTGATTCTGCTGGTGCCGAGATTTTTAAATTATTTCGTGGCCGTGTATTTGATTGTCAGTGGCGTTTTGGGGCTGATGCATCGGTGAAGACGTTCCAATAACCAAGAGCCGCGCCGTTTTGGCCGTTTTTCGGCCAACATTTTTCTCTAACAGGAGTGCTGTCATGTCACTAGGTACCATTTTACTCATAATTCTCATCCTGATGCTTGCCGGCGTTTTGCCAACTTGGCCGCATAGCCGAAACTGGGGCTACGGGCCGAGCGGCGGGCTTGGGCTGTTGCTGATTATTCTGCTGGTTCTGGTGTTATTGGGCAGGATCTAGCTGCAAAACAACAGATCACACCAGCTGCACATCGTCATTACGCTCGACGTCATAACCCGTCGGTTATGGCTAACAATAACCAGGAGACACTCATGAACAAAGATCAAATAAAAGGCCGCGTCGATGAAGCTAAAGGTAAAGTCAAGGAAGTTGCCGGTAAGGTACTGGACGACAAAGGCATGGAAATAGAAGGTAATGTCGAAAAGAATGCCGGCAAGGTGCGCAAGGGCTTCGGCGATCTTAAAGAAGACCTAAAAGAAGCCGAATAAAACAACTGCTGCAGTAGAGGCATGCAATCCATTCAATTATCTAAAATAACGTCTTAAAGGAAATAAATATGAATAAAACTATTGGTTTATTAGCTATTGCCGCGTTGTCTGTCTATTCGTTCGGTGCTTATGCCGGGGAAAATAAAGATGAAGCTCCATTCAATATAAATAAAGATCAAATAGATGGCCGCGTCAATGAGACTAAAGGGGCTGTCAAGGAACTCACCGGTAAGATACTGGACGACAAAGGCATGGAAATAGAAGGCAATGTTGAAAAGAATGTCGGCAAGGCTCAAGCGGGTTTTGGCGATCTGAAAAAAGATGTAAAAGATTTGAAAGAAGGCAAGTAACACTCTTTCGCACCGAGGTAGGCAGCCATGTCATAACAGACCGGCTTGCCGCCCCACTAAAAATACCCTCTTAACAGGAAAATACTATGAAAACCAACAATATAAAAACAACGCATTTGGTTGCAGCTATCGTTTTAACTTTATGCTCATTCGGTGTTCTTGCCGAAGTTCAGTCCGAAGTTAAGTCCGAAGTTAAGCCCGAAGTTAAGCCCGAAGTTCATTCCGAAGAAAGCCATAACAAATTGGCGCTCGAACATGCGCAGGAGGCGGTTAAAGCCGCTGATGTTAAGGCGGTTGTCGAACATGCAGAGATTGCGAAAACCCATGCAAAAGTTGCCGATGAGCATCTGGATGCCGGCATCAAAAGTCTGGAGGAAGCGATTGAGCATGGCAAATTAGGCCATGACAAACCTGCTAAGAAAGCCGCCGAAGAAGCTGTGAACCATTTCAAAGCCGCGCAATAAACCGACCGCTGAGTTCCACATTCAAATCTAGTCGCTTAGTTATAACAGTGGCAACCGGCTTTTTTAAGCCGGTTGTTTGATGACCGTTAATCCTTAACGTTATTGCCGATGCAATAACGGTTTTTAAAAAAAACCTAATCAACTGTTATTTAACGCTAGACCTATTGGATCCTTGCTTCAACAAAAAAACCGGCAGGGATGCCCTTCAATGTTCTTGAAAAAGAAATTTTTACTCTATGGAAATTGCCATGATTAAACAACTAATGCTAGCCATGCTCACCTTAACCGGCAGCTTGGTAATGACAACCGGTACGGTTCAAGCCGCGCAAAATACCGCGCTCTATTTGGCGGCCGATGACTCGGCATTGGAAAATACCGAACTTAATGTCCGCGACAAGGACAGCACCACCTTAACGCCGATAGATCAAATTGAAAGCAAGGCGGACATCAAAATCACCGCTGCTATACGCAAAAAGATCATTAGGGACAAGAAATTATCAGTCAATGCGCAGAATGTAAAAATCATTACCCGTAATGGCGTGGTGACGTTACGCGGGCCTGTTGAGACGACAAAAGAGAGCAAAAGGATACTAAAAATCGCCAAGAAAATACGTGGCGTTGTACGCATAGATAATCAACTTGAAATTAAAGCGCCGTAACGGCCAAGGATAACGTCATGACTAAAGCAGTTTTTTGTATCGCTCAAAATATGGATCAAGCAGAGATTATTGTTTCTAACCTGAGAACAGCAGGCTTTTCAAATAATGATATATCGGTGTTGTTTCCCGACAAATCCACAACCAAGGACTTTGCCCATGAAAAACACACCAAAGCGCCGGAAGGTGCTGCAATTGGCGGTAGTGTAGGGTTGGGCACGGGCGCTGTCATCGGCTTGTTAGCCGGGATTGGCGCGCTGGCTATTCCAGGCGTAGGCCCGTTAATTGCCGCAGGCCCCATTATGGGCGCATTGAGTGGCGCCGCTGTCGGCGCGGCTACCGGCGGTTTGGCCGGTGGTTTAATCGGACTGGGCATTCCAGAGTATGAAGCCAAACGTTATGAAGGAAAAATCCAGGGCGGCAGCGCCTTGATTTCAGTGCATACCACCAGCAGCGAAGCGGTGACTCAAGCGAAAGAAATCTTCGAACAGGCTCATGCCGAGGATATTTCTTCAACTGAAGAAACGTCGGTTTAATAGGATGCAGGGGCGGAACAAGTCGCTTGCTGTTAATGACTGATGGCGGCGACTTGTTCAGGCATTTATCACGACCTAATTTTTTTGGAGGCTCCTCATGGCTTTTTCTAACATATCCGGCGCTGATGACCGTACCCTCTATCATGCCCAGGCCAGTGCCGCGTCGTGGGGGGCCATCATTGCCGGAGCCGCCGCTGCAGCGGCTTTGGCGCTCATTCTGTTGATGCTGGGGACAGGCTTGGGCTTGTCTTCAATATCGCCTTGGGCATACAGCGGCGTTAGTACCACGACCTTCGGCGTATCAACTATCTTGTGGTTGACCTTTACCCAACTGGTTGCGTCAGGCATAGGCGGGTATGTTGCCGGGAGGCTCCGGACACGGTGGATTGCAGTGGATCCGGACGAGGTCTATTTTCGCGACACCGCGCACGGCTTTTTGTCGTGGGCCGTTGCCGCGCTGGCGACCGCCGCGCTACTGACATCGGTAATAGGCTCTATCGTCAGCGGTGGCATTCAGGTTGGGGCAACCGTGGCTGGCCACGCTGTTACTGCGGTCAGGCCGACATTGGCGCATGGTAATAGCGACAGCGATTCAATGGGCTACTTCGTGGATTCGCTGTTTCGTAAGGACATCAGCTTAACCATAAG
Organism: Methylobacter sp.; assembly: GCA_047920955.1. Lineage (GTDB taxonomy): Bacteria > Pseudomonadota > Gammaproteobacteria > Methylococcales > Methylomonadaceae > Methylobacter_A. The sequence goes on from JBLRXA010000078.1 coordinate 12,894, forward strand.
CGAAAACGCTGTTGCGCCAAGATGGAATCTGGAATCCACGACTGCGGGATTCGCGTCCGAAGTGACGCTGATTTTTATCAATGCCATGCGCACCGGCGATACCCTGCCTGCACAAGACATTCACTATGTCGGTCAGCTGGTCTCAGCGCGCACTGGTTTGTCCCAGTCGGAAGCGGAGCAGCGCGTCATTGACACCTATGTTCGTATGCAGGCCCAATTGCGTAATGCGGAAATTGCGGCTAAAGAAGCGGCTGACAAGGCACGAAAAACGTCTGCCTATGCGGCATTGTGGCTGTTCATTTCGTTGCTTATTGGCGCCTTCGTTGCCAGCTTTATGGCCACCGTCGGCGGTCGGCAACGTGATATGTCATGATCACATCCTTTAATTTGCTCAGGAGATAAGCCATGCGTTCAATACTTTTGTACCTTATCGGCATCCCCATCCCGATTATCATTCTGATCGCGTTGTTCGTACGCTAAGATGTTGCAAGGCCGTTCCTAAGGTGCGCTGTGCGCACCTTAGGAAGGGCCACAAAATTTAAAAAACGGTACGCGCAACGTACCCTACCCGGTTGCTTCAAACTTTGGGGCAGGTCAATCTAAGGAGTTCCACTATGCTTACTGCTGTACCTGATGTTATTTTTAAAACCCGTGTCCGTGACGAAAGCGTCGGCGGCGAAAATCCGTTCCGTTGGCAGGATGTCAGTACCGACACTATTTTCAAAGGCAAAAAAATCGTGGTTTTAGCGGTGCCCGGCGCCTTTACCCCGACCTGTTCAAACAAACATTTACCGGGTTATGAAACCAACTATCAGCAACTGCTTGATCAGGGTATTGATGAAGTCTATTGCCTGAGCGTTAATGATGCCTTTGTGATGTTTCAATGGGGCAAGCATCTTGATGTCGCCGATGTAAAAATGCTGCCCGACGGCAACGGTGACTTTACCCGTGCCATGGGCATGTTGGTTAAAAAAGAAAATGTCGGTTTTGGCAGCCGTTCATGGCGCTATTCGATGCTTGTCGAGGACAAAAAGATTATCAAACTATTTAGCGAACCCGGCCAAATGGATGATTGCCCGAATGACCCGTTTACGGTCAGCGACGTTGATACGCTGTTAGCTTATTTGCAGCAAAACAAATAAGGCTATTTCTAAGGGCGATTTCCCTTAGATATTTGTCTGCGATCTCTAGTCGGGACTCGAACGCTTCTATTTACTCCCCTTCCTTTTATTGTTACGAGAACCGCCGATGACCCAGTATGACTATGATTTGTTCGTAATTGGCGCAGGCTCCGGCGGCGTGCGTGCCGCCAATATGGCCGCAGGCCTCGGCGTTAACGTCGCCATCGCCGAACAGCGTCACATAGGCGGCACCTGCGTCAATGTCGGTTGTGTGCCGAAAAAACTGCTGGTTTATGCGTCACAATTTCAAGAGCAATTCCAGGCGGCCGGGGGATTTGGCTGGACACTAGAGCTCCCATCATTTAACTGGGCTAGCTTAATCGCCAGCAAAAATCAGGAGATCAAACGGCTACAGGCGATTTACCGCAGCCGACTGCAACAATCGGGTGTCCGCGTTATCACGGGCCGAGCAAAGGTGCTTGATGCGCATACTGTCGCCGTCGATACCGCCCAATACAGCGCCGAACGTATCGTGATTACGACAGGCGGTTGGCCGTTTGTGCCTGACATAGCGGGCAAACAACATATTGTCACTTCGGATGACATGTTTTTTCTTGAGCAATTACCCAAGCGCATTATTATTGTCGGCGGCGGTTACATCGCGGTGGAATTTGCTGGGATTCTTCATGGCCTAGGCGTTGACACCACACTGTGCCATCGTGGCGAGAAATTGCTGAGTGGTTTTGATCAGGATATACAAAATTTCCTGGCGGCTGAAATGACCCGGAAAGGCATTAAACTTCTTTTCAATACCGATATTGCGGCGATAGAAAATGCAGACGATGCTTTCGCAGTGCAGCTGATTGACGGCAGCAAAATGACCACCGATCTAGTGTTGTACGCCACCGGCAGAACACCGAATTCAACCGGGTTTGGGCTGGAAACGCTGGGAGTCGAATTGGACGACGACGGCGCCATTAAGGTGAATGACAACTATCAAACCAATGTGCCGTCAATTTATGCGCTGGGTGATGTGACCAACCGGGTCAACCTGACACCGGTAGCGATAGCCGAGGGCGTGGCGCTGGTTAACGCGTTGTACGCCAAACAACCGCGTCCGGTCGATTATGACAATATCCCCACCGCTGTTTTTAGTCGGCCTGATATTGGTAGTGTCGGCCTAACCGAAGCGCAGGCGCGAGAAAAATATCCAGACATCGACATTTACCAAACCCGATTTACACCGATGAAAAATGCCCTCTCAGGCCAGGATGAGAAAACGCTGATGAAAATGATTGTGGTGCGCAGCACTGACCGGGTGGTGGGTTTGCACATGGTCGGTTCTGATGCGCCTGAAATTATCCAGGGCATGGCGGTTGCGATCCGGGCCGGTGCGACCAAAGCGGTATTTGACTCGACGATCGGCGTCCATCCGACCGCCGCCGAAGAATTTGTTAGCTTGCGTCAGCAGGCCGAATAAAGTTTTAACTGAGGGGCGGTTTTAGTCAGTTGCAAAAAATCTTTATCACTGTGCAAAAGAATCAAATCATGCTCAATCGCGATTTGTGCAATCAAACAATCGATAGTGCTACGAATAGTGATGCCTTGGCGGCGGGCAGGAAAAATACAGATGTGCTGCTTGCGCATAGCTGTCTATCGCGTTTTTTGGATGATAAAAGGTAAGGAATGAGCATGAAATAATTTGAACAATTCGCGTCCTATGTTTACAGCAGGA
>JBLRXA010000079.1:0-15392 GCA_047920955.1 Methylobacter sp.
GCATTAAGTCGGACAAGTGGATACGCCGCATGGCGGAACAACAGGGCATGATCGAACCGTTTGAAAGCGGCCAAGTCAGGGATTCGGAACGGGGTCGGGTCATTTCCTACGGCACTTCCAGTTACGGCTACGATGTCCGCTGCTCAGACGAGTTCAAGATTTTCACCAACATCAATTCCGCCATCGTCGACCCTAAAGACTTCGATTCCAACAGCTTTGTCGATGTGAAATCCGATGTCTGCATTATCCCGCCCAACTCGTTCGCCCTGGCCAGAACTGTTGAATTCTTCCGCATCCCCCGCGATGTATTGACGATTTGCCTCGGAAAATCAACATACGCACGTTGTTTCAGTGCGGACACCCGTGTTGCTTTACTCGATGGCACGTCGCCAACACTGGAAGACATGGCCAAACGTGCTGAAAGCGGCGAAGTGTTTTGGGGTTACAGCATTGGCGCTTGCGGTCAAATTATCGCCGCTCTATTGGAAGCGCCCCGTTATATTGGGCGCGACAGCCTCATTGAACTGGAATTGGATTCGGGTGAGATTATTCGTTGCACCCCCGACCACGAGTTTTTGAATCGGGACGGGCGTATGGTGCAAGCAGGCGATTTGCGTGAAGGCGCATCATTAATGCCGCTGTATCGTAGCTTACACCGAGGTTATGAAATGATTTATCAAACCTCAAACAACAGAATGTATCCAACCCATCGACTGGCGGACGAATGGAATTTGCGGCATGGCGTTTACGCTGAACAAGCGGGAACACATCGACACCATATTGATAATGAGCGGCGTAATAACACGCCGTGGAACATTACCCGCATAGCAAAAACCATGAAAAAAACCTGGCAGAATGATGATGCCCGTCGTTTAAAACAAGCTGAATTAGATAAAACCGGTTCAATACGCGGCGCGGCTGATTTTCTACGTTGCGACCGTAGCGTTTTCCGGCGTTTTCCAGAACAACTCGATAGCTTTCGTGGCAACTCTGCGCGTAGAAACCACAAAGTCGCGGCCATTCGCGATGTGGCTGGTGTGCATGATGTGTATTGCCTGACCGTGCCGGAAGCGGGCAATTTTGCCTTGGAAGCAGGTGTTTTCGTCTCAAATTGCGGCATAATAGTGAATGTAACGCCTTTAGAACCGGAATGGGAAGGCCATGTGACCTTGGAATTTTCCAACACCACAACGCTGCCTGCCAAAATCTATGCCAATGAAGGCGTTGCGCAAATGCTGTTTTTTGGCGGCGACGAAGTGTGCGAAACCTCGTATAAAGACCGGGGCGGCAAGTATCAGGGACAAACCGGGGTGACGTTGCCAAAAGCCTAGCCCACTCAAAAGCGGCCTTTCCAATCTGTCACAGATAGTTGAAAAATTTTAAAATGTGTTAGAATCCATCCCGCTATATAGCTGTTACCGATAGCTATACAGCCAACTTAATTAAAAAATTCACAACTTGAGGACGAGTGCAATATGAAAAGCTTAAAAAAAATCTTACTATCTTTATTGATTGCAACTTCTATGGGTGCTGTTTCAACTTCAGTATTCGCTGAATCTGACCCAGGCAGAATCACCTACTCGCCTGCCGACGCGATTGATATAGTAGCAGGTAAAATCAAAGTGGCGCTTGACGCAGTAACCAGCGGCACAGAAGGCGAGCAAGTTGCAGATCTTATCAAAGCGGCATCTGATGCCAGCAAAGAAATCAACGCAAATGATAAAGTTGATGTCGCCCGTGCAAAAGCGAACAACATACTGAAATCAGCCAGAAAACATGCTAAAGACGCAGCTCTGCAAGAAGCCGAACAAGAATTAAGAGATGCCCTGAAAGCATTTAATGACCTGAAGTCATTGATCTAATTTAGAATTATCCTATCAGGCGACTTTCAGTTTCCTGATAGGATTTAGCGTCATCTAGGCAGTTGTCCGCTTCCGGATGCATCCCCCGCAGCAAAATCTACATACCCTGTTTGGCCAAATAGTCTTTTGATGCCAACAAAAAAGCCGCCAGCCGCTTGTCAGTATTGAGGATATGGTCGATTAGCCAGCTGTTAAGAAAAGACAGCAAATCCTCACGCGAAATCGAAATACCCGCTTTACTGTCATTGCGCATGGCAACCACTTTGGCCGAAAAGCTGCGGTGCTGCCGAATGTGGCTATCCGCTTCCTCGGCATACGCGTATTCCCGCATCAGCTCCTCTTCCGTGTCGAAATGATACAGCGCGTAACTGAGCAGGTCGCGGGTGACCTGTTCGAAAAATTCAGCGTTATTGTCAGCCGTCAACTGGGTATTCGCCTCATTGAACAGGTTGACCAGAATACGATGCTGCTCGTCAATCTTGTCGATTCCCGTCATCAGCTGCTCATTCCAAATAATAATATCGTAATCAGCCATCTGTATTTTCCTTATGGGTTTTGCTGTTTGAGCAATTCGTCGGCCAGCAGGCGATGCACTAGGCCGCTCATAGCATGCTGCTGGGCTAACAACTGTGCCTCGTCTTCGTTAGCTTCGGCCTCCATACCCGCTTGGCGATGTTCACACAAATGCGCCGTTGTTTCATGGATAGTGCGATGTATTGCATCAAGCTTATCGAACTCGCCGGTATTGCAAAAATGGCTGCTACGCTCATCATAATACCAGCGGCCAAAATGGCAGTGCCGGTAGTCCTGCAAGGCTTCCGGTGCGCTGCCGTCATTGGAGCCATCAATATTAGCAATAACCCTGCTCGTCCAACAGCGATGATTGGCTTCGGTCAGCAGCAACTCAAAATAATCCCGTGAGGTCAAATAGGAGGCGGAGACGCCCCATAACGGATCGGGTATAAATGCCGTTAGCCATGAATCCATTTGTTTAACCGACATCGGCTTGGTGAGAACATGCCCCTGCATCACATCACAGCCTAGCTCAATCAGCATTAATATCTGATCGATATGCCCCACGCCTTTGGCAATCACTTGCGCGTGGCATGAGGCCGCTAAGCCGACTACGCCCTCGACAATGGCCATTTCTTCGGCGCTGGTCAATAAATCGGACACAAAACTCAGATCGACTTTTAAGGCATCAACAGCAAAATGATTCAAACGCACCAGCGATTGCACCAGCGCCGAAAAGCCGCTGCCAAAGTCATCCAAAACAATGCGAACTCCCATTGCCCGGCATTGGCGAATAATGTCACCGGCCATCAGCACGTCTTTTAACACCGCCGATTCAATCACTTCTATTTCCAAATGCGTGATTATTTCAGCATCGTAGCTGGACAGCAGCGCTTGCAGCCGCGATGGGAATTGCGGGTTAAGCAGTTGGCGGGCGGAAATATTGACGCTGACATTGATGCTAAACCCGGCCTCATGCCAGGCTTTGAGCTGCTGCAAAGCCTGCCGCAGCGACCAGTCGTCCAGGGTAATAATCAGGTCATCCTGCTCGACGACAGGGATAAACTCGGACGACGACAACACGCCGAGGACGGGATGGTTCCAACGCAGCAAGGCTTCGGCGCCGACGACCTTGCCTTGGCGGCAGTCCACTTCGGGTTGGTAATAGAGCTCGAACTGCCCTTGCGCCAAGGCATCGCTGATTCTTATCAGGGAATTCTGATTAATTTGGTTGCGCCTCTCATAAACCGCATTGAACAACTGGTAGCCGTTTTTGCTGGCTTGCTTAACCTGATACATGGCTTGGTCGGCATGGCGCAACAATAAATCCGGCTCGCCGCTATCTTCTGGAAACAAGGTCACGCCGATGCTGGCAGAAATATGCGCCATCTGCCCGAAAATCAGATACGGCGCGGCGATAACCGCGACAATACGCGCCAAGGTCTGTTCGCATTCGTTGACCCGGGCAAAACCGCTAAGCAACAAGGCAAACTCATCGCCGCCGAAACGCGCCGCCGTATCTTCCTCGCGTATACATTCTTGCAAACGCTGCGCCACTTCCCACAGCAACTGGTCGCCCGCCGCATGGCCCAAGGTATCGTTGACTTGCTTGAAACCGTCCAAATCAAGCATACACACAGCGGCAATTTCGTGGTTACGTCGGCAAAGCGCCAATGTTTGTTTGATACGGTCGGCAAACAAAACCCGGTTAGGCAACTGGGTGAGCTGGTCATAAAAGGCCAAATTATTGACCTTATCCTCTATGATTTTGCGCTCGGTAATGTCGGTGTAAGTCGCCACATAATTGATGGTTTCGCCGCGCTTGTTTTTGACCGCAGTAATGGTGACGAAGGTAGGATGCACCTCGCCATTTTTAAGGCGGTTCCAGATTTCGCCCTGCCAAGTGCCTTTACGAATCAGGCTGCCCCACATTTCATTATAAAATTCAGCATCATGGTGGCCGGATTTTAGTATGTTCATCCTGCGGTTAATCAGCTCCTCGTTTGAATAGCCGGTAAGCCGGGCAAAAGCATGGTTGACCTTGACAATGACATTATCCGTATCGGTGATGACCATGCCTTCTTGGGACTCGAAAGCCGTGGCGGCAATTTGCAGTTCAGCCTCGACCCGTTTGCGCTCAGTAATATCGGTGATAAAACCATGCCAAAGCGTTGAACCGTCGTCGAGCCGCTGCGGTAAAGCATTGCCCAGTAACCAACAACCCGACCCATCGCCAAATTTTAACCGGTACTCTTGAATCCAGGGCGTCAAATCCCGTGCCGAGGTTTGGATGGAGGCGAGGTGCGCCTCCAAATCATCAGGATGCACATTGCTAAAAACAGAGGCGGCATCATCTTGCACAGCCTCCGGCTCCACCCGATAAATGCTAAGCAATTGCTGATTGGCGTAAGGAATGCAACAACTGCCATCGGGGCGCAATTGAAACTGAAAAACCACACCGGGCACTAAGCCTGCGACCTTTGCCAAACGGTCTTGGGCTTGTTGGCGCAGAACTTCCAATTGTTTGTGACGATCTTTTTGAACGTTAAGGGGACGAAATGCCAAAAAATAAATGGCCGGAAAAACCAGCGTCAAAAGCAACGCGGCATCGATCAGGGCCAGATGCCAATGCGACAACGGCGGCAACAGTTCAACAAACGAATGGCTGAGCATCTCGCCGATAAAGATGGAGACTATTAGCGCCAGCAGCAAGAGTCTGACGGGATGGGGATTACTTGATAAGGGGTTCAGGCGCATATTTTCTTTTAGGCTGGGAGTCAGTCGGCATCGTTCCTTGCGACATTAAACAAAATGGGGCTGGCAACTTAGGTAACATGCAAAAAGTATTCCTCACTATTCTCACAATAGTTGGCGCCCAAAGCTGGTTTTGATCGCCGACAGGGGGACGGATGTTATTTTTTGCACATTAACTTAACACGGGGCAAACCTGCCAGGCCGACTTCGGCATTTTTGCCCCGCTTTATTAATGGGAAGCCAACAAATGGCGGATTTAGCGCCCATGCAGTTATCCGGCGTAAGCATAGCAACAACGGCTACCCTTGTCTAACGGCACTGATTAAGTTCAACCGTCACCGATCAGCTCGGCCCGATAGCGGTATACGCGGAGAGTATCCGACCAGTAATCAGGCGGCAACCCGGCTTTTTGTTTTAAATGACGCAAAAATTGCCGGGGTTCTGGTAATGATTCCCACACCGAGGGCAGGAAAGTTCCGCGCCGCCGCCCCTCTTCTAAAATCAAGCCATCAATACCCGGCTGCAATTGCGCCGTTAAATCCTGTTCCGAACTAAACGTCATCGGCTCAGCAGGCGTGAGTAGCGACAAGTGAATAGCCAAGTCAGCAAATTCATCGGAATTTAATGGCGGGAAGCGCGGGTCGTTAAAGGCTGCAGCAAAGGCATTTTCGGCAATATCTTCGGCCAACGGCCTGACCGCTTCGAGCATACCGATACAACCACGCAATTGATGATTGATTTGCAAGGTGACAAAGGTGGCGTGCGGCTGTACTAATTCTGCCGGATAATCGGCTAGGTCAATTTTTAGCGGGCGGCCTGTTTGCAAGCCGTGTTGTATCGAGTTTTTCGCCAGTTCCAGCAGGCGTTGCTGATATGCTTTAGTTAATGACATAAGCACCGTACCCCACGACACGATCTTTATCACCGGCGGTATCGCCTGAATTGCGCAGATCAATGGTCGCCACCGATAAGGCTTTTTTTTGCGCTAATTTTAACAGCCCGCTGACCGGTACTCTGCCGCAGGCCGATTCATAATCAAGCCGCTGATAATCGAGCTGTTCTATCGCTTCGCTGGTGGCTTGATCCATCTGCCTTGCGGTCGCGTAATCGTGATAATGGCTCAGATCGGAACTGATCACAATCAGCGTCTCATCGCCGCCCCACAGTAGCTCAAGCACCTGGCTGACTTGTTCTGCCGAGGCGTCACCGGCAACAATGGGCACGAGTTCAAAATTATCGAGCATCTCCTGCAAAAAAGGCAGGTGAACTTCCAGGCTGTGTTCATAAGCGTGCGCCTGCTCAAGGTAGACGACAAAAGGTAGTTGGATGATAGTTTGCACCGCCGCCTGATCGACCAGAATGCTGCCTAAAGGCGTGGTAAACGCCTCCGCCCTGCTCACCGCCAGCCCCCTGAAGGCGACGCGATGGGAGGGCCCAATCAGAACCACGCGGGTTATCCGGTCATGGGCTTTTTTTAACCGCGCATAAGCTGTCGCGGCAATCGGGCCGGAATAAATATAGCCCGCATGGGGCGCGATAATGGCTTTCGGTACGTTGGCATCGGTTGCGGCATCATTCAGGAATTGATCCAGCATCAGATGCAGTTGTTGTGGGTTTACAGGATAAAAAGAACCTGCTACAGCGGGATGTCTGTTCATTAGCGTGTCCTGTTATTTGATCCATGCAACGGCATGGCGCAGTGAAAACGGTTAAGGCAACAGTGTGGATAGGTGATATTTTCTGAAATGCCCTCCCTTAGCGACATATAGGCCGGACTACTTTCGATGTTACCCCATTGTCAACAATCAATGCAAAAAATAAGGCGCTTTATTGCTAAACGCCGAATGTCAATGCCTCAATCCCAGGAATTTTGATGTACTATGACCCAATTGCAGTATAATTTACCGGCTTTTGGCCGCTAACCTCCCATGACCGAGTTTTAGCATTAAAACCTTAATTGACCCGCTTTTATCTCCATTGTTTTTGATGAATTTAAATATGCCTATTGATAGTTTCATTCCCGTTAATAATAAGAAGCAGTATGAGCCGCTATTTTTCAGCCCCATACATTCGGCAGCATCAGGAGACCGACAATGGATATAGCTTCTCTCGTCGGTTTCGTTTTAGGTATCGGTATTGTTTTTGCCGCCATTGCTACAGGTGGCGACATTATGTTATTTTTCGACATACCGTCTATCATGGTTGTCTTTGGCGGCACATTCGGGGTATCGCTCATGCGTATCTCAATGAGTGATTTTTTCCGGTCATTTAAGATAGTAGGAAAAGCGTTTTTCAACACACGGGAAGACCCGCAGGGCCTGATTGAGGATGCGATACGCCTTTCCGGCGTGGCCAGAAAAACCGGCTTGCTGGCACTGGATAATGAGGAAATTGCCAACCCTTTTTTAAAAAAAGGCATCAGCTTGTGTGTTGACGGGCATGATCCCGAATTAGTCAGGAAAATGCTGACTAAGGAAATAGACCAAATGATTTCCCGTAATGAAGCAGGCCAATCGTTATGGCAAGGCGTCGCCAACTTGGCGCCGGCGATGGGCATGATTGGGACATTAATCGGTCTGGTGCAGATGCTGGCCAATATGTCCGACCCCGCCAGTATCGGCCCTGCCATGGCCATCGCGCTGATTACCACGCTTTACGGTGCGATCATAGCCAACTGTTTTGCCATACCCATTGTCGATAAACTGGCATCGGTGCTGCAATATGAGCGTACCAATATGGAATTGATTATTGAAATCATTAACGGCATTCAAGAAGGCATGAACCCTAAAATACTGGAAACCGTATTAACCGCCTATATTTCCAACAGCAAACGCAAAAAAGAAGAGGAGTAATACGATATGGCTGACAAATGTCCTAAATGCCCCCCTGGCGCCCCTATGTGGTTGGCGACATTTGCCGACCTAGCTACATTGCTGCTGTGTTTTTTTGTATTGATGTTGTCGACGGCAACCCAGGATGCAAAAAAATTCAAACAGGTAGCGGGTTCAATGAAAATGGCATTCGGTGTGCAAAATGAGATTGCCGAACCCGACTCGCCCATGGGCACCAGCTTTATCACCCAAGATTTTTCCCCGGCACAAACAGAACCGACCATCATCAACGAAATCCGGCAGACGACAGTCCAACAATCGCCAACCTTAGGCGCCAGCCTCGAAGCCAATAAACAGCTGATGGAAACCAAGCTCATCGAAGTTGCCGAGGAAGCCGAGCGGATTAAGGAGCTGTTAAAAGAAGAGATAAAAAAAGGCCAGGTCATGGTGGAAACGGTTGACCTGACCATTATCATCAGGATTCAGGAAAAAGGCTCATTCGCATCCGGCAGCGCCGACCTTCAGCCCGAATTCCTCGGTGTCATGGACAAAATTACCCTAGCCGTCATTGAGGCACAAGGTAAAATCAAGGTTTCTGGACATACAGACGATGTGCCTATTTCCAATATCAGATACCGCTCCAATTGGGATTTATCGGCATCGCGGGCGGTCACTGTCGCCCAGAAAATGATGGACAATAAAGACGTTGACCCGGCGCGGGTGGTTGTACAAGGCTATGCCGACACGCAACCTTTGGCGGAAAACAACTCCGCTGAAAACCGGGCAAAGAACAGGCGCGTTGAGGTCATTATCGTCGCTGACGACCCGACCTCAGGACTGAACCAAAACAATATAGATACCGACAGGTTAATCGATCCGGGCCTAATAACCCCCCTAAATTAAAACGCGGGCACGGTGCGTCTGTTTTTTAAGCGGCGGGCAAAAAACTTTTACAGCGGTTTCAATATCGATTAGTTAGGCAATGGAGTGCAAACCTAGGTTTGCACTCCACATCCTGCACTGATGAATGCTATTAAGGCAATCTGAAAATGCTGTAACCTATTTTTAAACCATTTACGATGTAAACCGATGAAAAAATTTGCAAAAAAAACTTTCTTTTCAGCCTTAACCGGCATCCTTATCGTATTAACCGTTGCAGGCTGTTCCGACGACAAGGCAACAACGGCAGCACCAGCGGCGGCCCACAACCCGTTTGACCATTCCCACGATGTCGAAGTCACCGATGTACAAAAGCATAAATTCGAGCATGATTTTGCCGCCCAATGCGTACAGCGGGAAATAAAAAATTCGGCCAATAAGGAAGCCGATAAACAGCGTTACACCGAACCTTGCATGTGTATCGCCAAATTCCTGATGAAAGACCTGACTGCCGAAGAAGCCAAAAAGTTTATCGGTGAGCACAAAAATGCCCAATCGTTGGTCATCAAGTATGAAAATGCCGCTTATCACTGCCTGCAACAAAAAGCCCAACCTAAAGGGCCGAATTTTTCCAGAAAAGCACAGGCTGATTGATCTGAGAAAATAGTATCGGCGAAACAAAAAAAAGCCACGAAAATGTCGTGGCTTTTTTTGTTTATTGCATCAGTTTCAGGAAACCAACTTATTTTTTGGCTTCCTGCAGCGGCAATTCTGCGGTCATGTTCCAGTCGGAAAAGGGGAACGGCATGGTTTCAGTGTTGAAGGTCAAAAACAGCAAAATATGATAGGTATAAATGGACAGGCTGCGGCCAAAATTAAGGATATTGGCGTTAGTCTTTCCGGTAATCAGCGTTGACGCCACCTGCAAAAATATGACCGCCCACAGCAGCATCCTGACTAGACTGCCTATCGCGGCAAAAATAAGCATAAAGAAAATTCTTTTCCAAGTGCCAAGCTGGGACAAGTTGTAGCTTATTTGTTCGTCCATACCATTAACCCCGGTTCATAATGTCGCGTAAATCAAGCGCGGCCGCATTGGCACGGGCTATGTAGTTGGCCATTGACAACGAGTAGTTGGCGAACAGGCCGTAGCCGCTGCCGTTTAAAATCATCGGGCTTAACACCGGCGTCAGCGCGTTTTCCAGCGCCTTAATCATAATGTCAACGGTGCGCATGGCGCGTTTGTCCAATAAAATATCTTGGAAGTCATGTTTGACGGCTCTGAGTATATGCAGCAAGGCCCAACTCGCCCCGCGCGCTTCGTAGAAAATATCGTCGATTTCCAGCCAAGAAACCCGCATTGAGGGCGTGCCTTTTTCATCCGCCGCCTGTTTTTCAAGATCGGTCAACCCCGGCCCGTAGTTGCCGCCTGCGCTGTTCGCGCTCAGCCGGGTCGACAATCCGCCTAAACGTTTGATGACCACCTCGGTATATTGCCAAAGATTATCGGCTCTGGAATAAAATTGTGCTTTTTTTACCGGACCGCCGTATTTTTGCAGCCGCATCATATACTTATGCAGAGAATCAATGCCTTTTTGATATTCCGCTTCGGTCGAAGGCAGTGCCCATGAATTATGTTCGTAATAGAAATAAGGTTCGGCAACCGCTAAATCAGGATCTTCGGCGGATTGCGACTGATCCCTTGCGAAATGGTTCCTTAATGCGGTGGTTGCATCGCGCAACATAACCAAGGCGCCGTATTCCCAGTTGGAAATGTTGTCCAAAAATACACCGGGCGGGGCGACGTCGTTGGTGATGTAACCGCCGCTTTTATGCAACAAAACTTCAGCGATATGTGCCAGCGTGTTGGTGTAAACATAGCCGACCGGCATATTGTCTGTTGAATGGGTTTCTTCGGCGCGCTTTAGTGCTTCATCCATAATATTAAATTGTTCCGGCTCCCGTCCCCACCAGGCACCCAGTACAAGCAGTACAATGAGGGCAATGAGGATAAAAACGCCAAAGCCCCAGAGTATTCCTTTAGATTTTATATCGTTCAGTGTTTCATTTGCCGCCATGTTCGCTGTCCCGTAAAGAGGTTTTTTGCAGGGTAGAAAAATGCTTCGCCCTAACTTTTTTTATAAAAAACGTCGCCAATGGTAGCAGGTTTTTTATTCATTTGCTTATGGTGCAAGCTGTTATCCGGGTTTTTTTTTGGCTCTTGGATGCGCCTTGTCATAGATTTCAGACAAATGCAAAAAGTCTAGGTGCGTATATATCTGGGTGGTGCTGATATTGCTGTGCCCGAGCAGTTCCTGGATCGCCCTTAAATCCTGGCTCGATTCCAGCAAGTGGCTGGCGAACGAATGTCTTAGCATGTGCGGATGTATATGCTCTGGAATGCCTTTTTTTTTGCACCAGCGCTCTAGCCTTAATTCGATATTGCGCTGGCTGAGCCGGGTGCCGTGTGTCGAAATAAACAACGCCGTTTCGCTAACCGGCGTTTTGATGGCGCGCTGCTGCAACCATTTTTCCAGCGCGGTCACGGCTTTGCGGCCTATCGGCAACAGCCTCGATTTACCGCCTTTGCCGATGCGCACAGTCAGCATGTTGTCGGGCAAATCCAGATCACTGACATCCAGCGCAGCAAGCTCGCTCAGACGCAGGCCGGAAGAATAGAACAATTCGAACATGGCCACATCGCGGATGTCCAGCCGTGAACTGATACCGGCGTCGAGCAGGCCGGCCAGTTGATCGACATCCAGTGTTTTAGGCAGTTTTCTGGCTTGTTTGGGCGCTTGGACTTGCTGGGCGGGATTGATGCTGGCTTGGTTGTTTTTTAACAGGTAGGCATAAAAACTGCGGATGGCGGACAGCTCGCGTTGCAGGCTCGCGCTGCCCATGCCTTTTCGGTGGCGGCTGGCGATATGGGCGCGAATATCGGCGTGTTCCAGATCGACCCAGTGTTCTATTGCTTTGTCGGTGCAATAACTGACCAAGTGTTTAATGTCCCGTCGATAGCTGCTGATGGTGTGTGCTGAGGCGCGAACTTCAACCGTGAGTTGCTGGAAAAACGCATCCAGCATCTGTTCAGCCTCAGCGTGCATTTAAAACACCCTTTGCTGTAATAAGGTGATGAGCCGGGTGGCGATGATTTCGCTCATTTGGTTCAAAAACAAATTGCCCATGGTGTAATGGAAACGGCCTTCTTCGCGGCTGCCAATGGCCAAAATGCCTTCCAATTCGGTGAAGGCCATCGGAATAATGGCGCAGGATTTGACTTCAAAGGCCAATTCGCCGAACAGCACTCTGGCCTGTGCAATCGTTGGGCGTCCGCATTTAGGCTTGCCGCTGGCCAGTTCGTTAAGGAACGGCTCCAAGTCCTTACTGTCCGGCTCAATAAACAAGTTGCTAAGTGCAGTATCCGGCGTGTGTTTGATAATGCGCACGGCAACAAAATCAATCAGGAAATACTCCGACAACACCACGTCCAAATTGGCCACCGCGTCTTCAAGCGTGGTCGCATCCAGCAAGGCCAGCGTGAGTTTGTGCATGCGATTGAGCGAGGTATCGTTATCCCGGGCAATGTCTATCAGTGCAGTCAGTTGGTTTTCCATATCATGATGCCGGCTCCTAAACA
Organism: Methylobacter sp.; assembly: GCA_047920955.1. Lineage (GTDB taxonomy): Bacteria > Pseudomonadota > Gammaproteobacteria > Methylococcales > Methylomonadaceae > Methylobacter_A. Next base: position 12,480 of record JBLRXA010000079.1, read on the forward strand.
ATTCCAGTTGTTTTGAGATTAACGACACAGCACTGCCGCTAGGATGGGGAATGCTCAAATGTTCCAGCAACTCCAAATGTTCATGGAAAAATTCGGGGTGTTTGCGCAGATAGTCTTCTACCTGACTTGGGGTCAGTTCCTGGGTGTGTTCATTCATAGCATGATTTGTCCTTCAAAAACGGACGTAGCAGGCCCCGTCATTAACACCGGTTCGCCGCGCCCCTGCCAGTTGATGGTTAATGTGCCGCCAGGCAATTCAACAAAAACGCTGTGATCGAGCAAGTTGTGTTCAATGCCGATGACCACAGCGGCACAAGCGCCGCTACCGCAGGCCAGCGTTTCGGCGGCGCCGCGCTCAAATACCCGCAGCTTGATATGTTGGCGGTCGACCACCTGCATAAAACCGACATTAACCCGTTCAGGGAAAAAAGCATGGCATTCCAAGGCCTGCCCCAACTCAGCCACCGGCGCCGTTTTAATGTCGCTCACTTGGATGACGGCGTGGGGGTTGCCCATCGAAACGGCGCCGAAGGCTTTTTCGGTGTCGTTCACCTGTACCGTATAAAAGCGGGATTCTTCGTCCGCCAACAACGGGATTTCAACCGGCGTGTGTCGGGGAACCCCCATATTGACAGTAATCAGATCATCGCTGTCAAAATACAGCAGCAATTGGCCGGCATTGGTATCGACGCGAATTTCATCTTTGTCCGACAGTTTTTTATCGCGAACAAAGCGGGCAAAACAGCGTGCGCCATTGCCGCACTGATCGACTTCGCCGCCATCGGCGTTAAAAATCCGGTATTTGAAATCGGCATCGGCACTGACCGCCTTTTCGACCAACAACAGCTGGTCGAAGCCTATGCCAAAGTGCCGGTCGGACAACTGCCGGATTTGTTCCGAAGTCAAATCAACGCGCTGGTTAATGGCGTCAATGACGACAAAATCATTGCCTAGGCCGTGCATTTTAGTGAACTTGATCATGTTTATATGACTGTTAAGTGGATCGAAAAACTGTGTGCAAAAAATCTCACAGCGAGTCGGCAATATGCTTCTTGTAAAAAGGCCAGGTTTTAACGTGCAGATATTTTCTGATCGGGGTTTTAATCACCGACACGCACAAGGCGATAGAAAACAAGCACCAAACCGCCGCATATTCATTAGGGTCATCGGTAGTCAGATCGGAAATGAGCGGGCCGATTAAATAATGGAAGCCGACGAAACGCCAGGAACCGTACATCAGCGGCAGATAAAAGGCCACCACGATATAAGTGAAGGCATGTAAACCCCAGTTAAAACCGAACAACCAGCCAACCGGGTCTGACATCAAGCCGTTCAGCGGCATTTGCCAGGCGATGTGCCAGGCGCCGGAAGTGGAGCAAACATTAGGCCCGCAAAAACCTTCGACACCGATATTGCAGGTACCCGCCCAAACAAAAGGGTACATTTTGATCAGCATGAACAGTGTGCCGATAGTGCAAATCGTGTAAACCGTGGTGCGGATTTTTAATTTGACACTTTCCGGGATGAAATACATCGCCACCATGTTGACGAAAAACGGCTGAAACGCGACATGCAGATAGCCCAGCAATGTCAGTATCTGATTGCTGGGATTGTCGCATAAATCGATGTAGACATAAGTGACCGCCTGTAATAATTCCATTAAGGCGAAATAGGTTAACGGAATCCACAGTTCTTTTGATTCCCCTTGTTTAATTGCAATATAAGCTGCGGTACTCAGACCTGCGACCGCTAAAACACCCGACGCTTCACCACTCCAACACATAAAACCGACCTTTTTTTAAATTATAAAATACTGTCCACATGCAGGCAGAGGTGGCAGTAATGTTTTATTTGCTTATAAGCCGCAGGCAAAGGCATTAGATGGCCAAAACAAACGGCGGAAAAAACCGGCCTATTGTATTACAAATAAACAAGAATAGAGAATGGCGCTTACATGCCCTTGTAGCCAGAGGTGATGGGATAGCGCCGGTCGCGGCCGAACGCCCTGCCGGTAATTCGGATGCCGGGCGGGGATTGCCTGCGTTTGTATTCATTGCGGTCGACCAGACTGATGGCGCGGGCGACGTCGGCATGAGTGAATCCGGCGGCGATAATATCGGCGGCAGACTGGTCTTGTTCGATATAACGCTCCAGAATGGGATCGAGCACCTCGTAAGGCGGCAGCGAATCTTCATCGACCTGATCGGGCGCGAGTTCAGCCGAAGGCGGACGCGTGATAACCCGTTCCGGTATCACTGGAGATAAGGTATTTCGATAGCGCGCCAACTGGTAAACCAGCAACTTGGGCACATCCTTGATCGGCGCAAAACCGCCGGACATATCGCCGTACAAGGTCGCATAACCGACGCTCATTTCACTCTTGTTGCCGGTAGTCAATAACAACTTGCCCTGTTTGTTCGACAAGGCCATCAACACCACGCCCCGGCAACGCGCCTGGATATTTTCCTCAGTGGCGTCTTTGGCTGAACCTGCAAAAAGTTCGGCCAACATGCCGGTAAAGGCGTTAACCGCAGGTTCTATCGGGATGCTGTGATAATGCACACCCAAGGCTTTCGCTTCCAACACCGCATCTTCATTGCTCATGTCCTGGGTATAACGCGACGGCAACAACACCGCCTCGACCTTATCCGCGCCCAGCGCATCGGCCGCCAAAGCCAGCACCAACGCCGAATCGATGCCGCCGGACAAACCCAAAATCGCGCCCTGAAAACCGTTTTTGCGCACATAATCTTTAATGCCCAGCACCAAGGCTTGATATTCGCTGGAGACTTCCGCATACAACGGCGCACAGGTGGTTTTTAGCGGCTGATTGCCGTCGAACTCAACCACGCTGATTTGCTCTTTAAATTCCTCGGCACGGAAAACGATGTCGCCATCGGCAGCAACGACAAA
>JBLRXA010000080.1:0-14867 GCA_047920955.1 Methylobacter sp.
GGGGCTAGTCTGTGAAGTGAACGGTGCAGTAAGGCCGTCAGCAGCAGAAACCAGTGGGCAGCAGCGGATACACGCCCACTCTTAGGTAACCAGGAATCCCCGCCCTTAGGGCGGGGAGGATGTCAACTGTTTGCATCATTACATCAGCCACTGATTGGCGATTCAACCAAATTTTTTCCGGCACTGCAATCCCTACGCACGACGCAATTTGGCCAAAACCCATCCACATCATCGCTTAACTGCCGGGTAATTGCACGATTCGGGCTAACAATTAAGGTCATAGCTTGTATAATTCCCGCTTTGTTTCGGCTTGATCATCTTGCCGCAGTCACTTTTTAAATCTCAGAGAACTCTATGGCGCTGTATTGTGGAATCGTTGGCTTACCCAACGTTGGAAAATCGACCTTATTTAATGCATTAACCCGCGCGAAAATCGCGGCCGAGAATTACCCTTTTTGCACCATTGACCCCAATGTAGGCGTCGTTCCCGTGCCTGACGCCAGAATGGACAAGCTGGCCGAGATTGTCAAACCCGAGCGCGTGTTTCCTACCACGATTGAATTTGTAGATATTGCCGGTTTAGTTGCGGGCGCATCAAAAGGTGAAGGCTTGGGTAATCAATTTCTGGCCAATATTCGTGAAACAGATGCGATTGCTCATGTGGTGCGTTGCTTTCATGATGATAATGTCATCCATGTCGCCGGAAAAATCGATCCGCTTTCCGACATTGAAATCATTAATACCGAATTAGCCTTGGCCGATATGGCTTCTGTTGAAAAAGCCCTGTTACGTGCGACCAAAGCGGCCAGAACCGGCAACAAAGACGAACAGGCTAAAAAAGATGTGCTGGAAAAGGTGTTCAAGCAATTGGACTTAGGAGAACCCGCGCGAACCCTGCCGTTAACCGAGGATGAAAAAGCCCTGATTAGGGATCTGTGCCTGATGACGCTCAAACCGGCCATGTACATTGCCAATGTTCAGGATGACGGTTTCGACAACAATCCCTTGCTGGATAAAGTACAAGCACTGGCCGACAAAGAAGGTGCGATGGTCGTGCCGATTTGCGCCGCCATAGAGGCGGAAATAGCCCAGCTGGATGAAGCAGAAAAAAAGGAATTCCTGGACGATCTGGGGCTGGAAGAACCCGGCTTGAATCGCGTCGTAAGAGCCGGATATGAATTGCTGAATCTGGCGACTTATTTTACTGCAGGCGTAAAAGAAGTCAGGGCCTGGACTATTCCGGTCGGTGCGACCGCACCCCAGGCGGCCGGTGTGATTCACAGTGACTTTGAAAAAGGCTTTATTCGCGCCGAAGTCGTCGCTTACCAGGACTTTATCGACTATAAAGGCGAGCAGGGCGCAAAAGACGCCGGAAAATGGCGATTAGAAGGCAAAGATTATATCGTTAAAGACGGCGACGTCGTTCATTTCAGATTCAACGTTTGACAAAGGAAGAGCGGGTACTTATAATTCCCGCTCTTCAAAAGAGTCGTTTACATGGCGATGTAGCTCAGCTGGTTAGAGCACGGGATTCATAACCCCGGGGTCGGTGGTTCAAGTCCACCTATCGCCACCATATAAAACAAGCACTTAGGTTAAAACCAAGTGCTTTTTTTATGCCTGAAATTCTCCGCGTGACACTCACGTGACAGTTGAAAATAAAAAGCCATAAAACAACCGCACACTTGCCAATAATTCAGGCACATGTGAAGCAGGCTAGGCCGTGGCGTGTGGACAAAAGACGCGGTGCAGCAGCAGAAAGGGCATCCCCACTGCCAGTGCCTATTGATTCCGAGAGTGTCCAAGGTCAAGCAAACCGGCTCAACCAACTATGCCGAGTTTATTAAAAACAGTCCGCCCAAGCTGCAAGATCAGCTGTTGCCGGTATGGGCCAAGGAGGCCGTGCAAGACGGTGTGGCGCTTGATGACTTGATTAAGCCGGATGGCGTTGGACTGTTGAGCAAGCAGGAGGCTATGCCGCTATTAAATAATGCGGTGGTGGAAAAGCTGGTTGCAAAACTGGCCGAAAAAGCCAAGAATTCAGGCGCGTTGCAGGCGTTATTGGCGAACCCGCCTAGCTTGAAAGGTCATATTGACAAGCGTATTCTACAAGGGCACGTTAAAGATGAGACGGATTATTTAAGCCAGGTTAAAGCGGCTTTAACATCGGCGGAGCGGTTTAATTTGGCGACAAGCAAATTCCCGTCAGTAGAATTGATCGGCGGCAATTGGTCGGTCATCCTGAATCATGATGGCTTGATTAAAACGGCTTATCTTCATGAAAAGCACATGAAGAGCTTTGCTGATATTCAAACACAAAAAGGGCATGACATTTATGGACGCGACATTGGGGCAGGACTTAGAGAACAGCTTAACAAGTTATTCGATTTGCGTTAATTATTGGGAGCCTAATGCAGGCGACACTTTTACGTTTTTAGGCCATCGTCAATTTTTGGCGAAGCATTGGGCTGATTTGAGTGTTGGCCAAAAGCAGCGGCTCTATGAGGCCGATCAAATAGTGTTGGCCTTTGCCAAGCAGAGCTATGAGGTTGACACCGATGATGTTGTGGAACTGCGGATGGTTGCTGATTGCATCAACGGCGGATCTATTTAAACGCCCTGCGCGAACTGGCGCAACACACTGCCAACTTGCAAGCCGCATTAATCACAACAAGCCACCCCACCCGGTGGCTTTTTTTTGCCCACGCTCCTGCGAAGCCCTTCGCCTGACGCTCACCCATGCCCCGGTTTAATCTGTGCTGAAACTTTTTTAACCTCGCACAGGAGCGATTATGGCCGAACCGTCCGAACCTACCCCAGAAACCGCCCAAATGCCGACGCCTGCACCTGCTGCACCGGACATTCAGGCGCAGATCAATCAGGCACTCAAAGCGCAACAAGCGGAATTTGCTAAGCAGCTGCAAGACAAATCGCTGACCGATGCGCAATTAAAAGCCCAGGGCAAATTGCAAGAACTCGCCGACAGCAAGGCGCAGGAAGCGGCCACTTATAAACAACAATTGCACAACGTCAATATTACCAATGCGCTGCTCAATGCGTCGGGCGAGGCCATTGATCCGGCCACCATCAGCGCCTTATTGGCGGCTAAGGCGGTGTGCGACGACAGCGGTGCGGTCACTATCGACGGTAAGCCGGTCGCTGAGGCGGTTAAAGCCTTGCTGACAGATAAGCCGTTTTGGCTAAAGCCCAAGGCGGCACGGGTTCGGGTGCGCCACAACAAGCGGCAGCCGGGGTGCTTAACCCGTTTGCTAAAGACAGTTTTAATTTGACCGAACAGCTGGCACTTGCCCAGTCCAACCCCACATTGGCCGCACAGCTTAAAGCTGCGGCTCAGGAGTAATTTTTTATGGCTTCAGTCAATACCACCATTGCCAATATTCTGACCCCAGAGGTCTGGAACCAGTACGGCGTTCACAAAACCGCAGAACTGTCGGCGCTGTTTCAGTCCGGCATTGTCTCTTCGGTGTCCGGCTTGAGCCTGCCCAATGGCGGCTCGACCATTAACATGCCGTTTTTTAACGATTTGACCGGCGATGCGCAAGTGCTGTCGGACACGGCGCCGCTGGAAACCAAGAACATGGGTACCGGCAAAGATGTCGCTGTGGTCATTGGTCGCGGCGATGCGTGGAGCGTCAACGATTTGGCCGGGGTGTTTGCCGGTGCCGATCCTGCCAAGGCGATTATGGATTTGTTGGCGGCCTATTGGGCGCGGCAAATGCAGAAGGAATTGCTCAATACCTTGGCCGGTGCGTTTGCGGCGGCGTCGATGTCGGGCAATGTCGCGGATGTGTCCGCTGGTGCCTCGGAAGCGTTACGCGCGTTTAATGCCAATACCTTTATCGATGCCTTGCAGTTGCTGGGCGATGCTAAAGATGCGGTCAGTGCGGTAGTGATGCACTCAGCGACGGAAGCCTATTTAGCCAAGCAGCAGTTGATTGCCTATGAAACCAGCGCCGATAAGTCGGTGCGTGTGCCTGTTTATATGGGTAAGCGGGTGATTGTCGATGACAACATGCCGGTCGATACGGGCACTTATACCAGTTATATCTTTGGCGCGGGTGCGATTGGTTTTGTTGAAGGCACGATTGGCGCGAGCGACCTTGAAACCGACCGCGATATTTTGGCCGGTGATACGGTGTTTGCGATGCGCCGGCGCTTTATTTTGCACCCACGCGGCATTAAGTGGAAAGGCACACCGGCAGGCGATTATCCGAACCGCGCCGAATTGGCAACGGGTACGAACTGGGAGCGGGTTTATCAGAATAAACAGATCCGTGTGGTGCAGTTTAAACACAAAATCGCTTAGGGGGCGTTATGGGACTGACTGCCTTTAACCGTAAGCGCCGGGAAGCAGGCACAGTGCCCGCCGAACCGGCGCAACCGCAAGCGGCCAAGCCAAAAACCAAGCCCGCGCCCAAAGCCGATGCTTAGCATTACCCTCGATTTGGGCAATCTGCCCTCGGTACTGGCCGCCATGAGCCATCCGGCCAATGCACAGCGCACGGCCAATGCGATGGCTGAACGCTATGTTACCGAGGTGCATGATTTTATTGATGCCGGGCGCGGCTTTACCCCGCGCACTGGGCAGTTGCAGCAGTCGATCAACTGGCGACCCAAAGGCAATGGCGGCGCAGAAGTGTACGCTAATGCAGACTATGCCAGTTTTGTCGAACGCGGTACCGAGGCGCATGTGATACGCCCACGTGACCGGCAAGCGTTGCGCTTTCCTGTGGGCTTCGGCTTTGCTTTTGCCAGGGTGATTAACCACCCAGGCAGCAGACCGCAGCCTTTTTTATTAGTCGATTTGGAACACAGAAAAGACGCCCTGCAAGAAGCAGGGATGTTAATGCTGGCGGAGATTATGGCCGATGCCGAGTAAATATGCACAAATTGCCGACTGCGCTGATAGTTCTGTGACTGTCACGCAAAAAAATGTTGACGACGCGGATGTGTATGTCGATGGGGTGCTGTTCGAGCGGGGCATTAACCCGGTTGACGTTGTTTTGCCCTCTGCGCGTTTAACCACGCTGGCGGCTACCTGGGCGATACGCCTTGCAGCCATTGAGGGCGCTATTGGCGAAAACTCGCCGCTGATTGCCAAGGCGCGGGAGTACGAAAAAACCGCGTCGCAGTTGGCCGGTACGCTCAGCCGTGAATCATTGGGGCTTAGTGTGCCGACCGGTTCCGGTTTCGGCAATGTGATTTTGGGGCGTGGCTGATGAGCTTAGCCGCCCTGTCCAGCCTGCGCGAACGACTCAGTACCGATGCCGCGCTGATCGCGTACATGCAAAGCCATTACGGCAAAGCGGCCAAGCACTTTATCGGCTACAAAAATGCGCCGAGTGCTAACGATTTTCCGTCTATTTGTTATGTGCCAGTCAGTGAGCAGCGCAAATTTAACAAAGATGGCGCGGTGACGGTCAGCCTTGTGCTAGGTGTGCATGAACCGGGCATTAGCCCGCCCAGGCGCGGGCTGGCGCCGCTGTTTGCTTACGCCGAAGCCCTCGCGCAGGTGCGCAGTTATGCCGCAGGCTATGGCCTGGCCACCCAAACCGACCCAGGCCGCACGGCCATCGTTTGGCAAACCGCCAACCCGCACAGCTGGATTTGGGGCGGCTGGTTGTACCCACCACCGCCGCCCGCGCCAAAATACACACCGGCCACAGACCTTATTTTTTACCAACCGCAGCCGGACTTTACCGGCGGCGCGGTGTTGGAATTTAACCGGCCTTGTTACGCCTGGCCGCTGTTTAGCAAGACCACCACCCATCATCAAGGAGCCACCATTGTGCTGCATACCCTCAAAGTGACCCGACTGCCCGACCTGGCCGACGTCCCCGCCGTGTCGGTGTCCCTGCAATTCGACATCGACAGCTGGGCATGGGGCGCGACCCTACAGCTGGCTGGCGACGGCGCCATGGCCTTGCTGGAGCCGGTCAATGGCGAGCCGCGCAAGGTGCGCATCGAGCTTGACGGCATTTACATCACCTGCCTGATTGAGCAATGGGGCGAGCGTCGGCAGTTTGGCGAAACCGCCTACACCGCCTCAGGCCGCAGCCCCTTGGCTTTGTTCGCCGCGCCGTTCGCGCCCTTGCGGTCGCGGCTTGAGACCGGTCAGCGCACCGCCGCCCAGTTAATTGATTATGAACTGGACAACACCGGCTGGAGCGCCGCCTACCACCCCGACTTGGCACAACTGATAGCCACCGATTGGCTCATCCCCGGCGGCGTTTGGAGCTACCAAAACAGCGCGCCGATTGACGCCATCGACCGCATCGCCAAAGCCATCGGCGCCAGGGCGTATGCCGACCGCAATGCCGACATCGTGCATATCGCCCCGCGTTACCCCGCCAGCCCGTGGGCATGGGCAGCGGCAACGCCGGACAAAGAGCTCCCCCTTAGCCTGGTTGTGTCCATGGCCACACAACTGACACCGCAGCCGGATTACAACCAAGTGTATGTGTCAGGCCTCGCCCAAGGCGTGGTGGTGTCAGCCATAAGGCAAGGCACGGCAGGCGACAAGCCCGCGCCGATGCTGACCGACAGCCTGATAACCTACGCCAACGCAGGCCGCGAGCGGGCGCGCAACGTCCTGGCCAACACCGGGCGGCAAGCGCGGGTCACGCTGGAGCTGCCCTTGAACGACAGCACCGGCCTATTTGAGCCGGGGCAACTGGTGGAAATCACCGGCGAAACGCCGTGGCGCGGACTAGTCACCGGCATCAGCATCAGCGCCGAACTGGGCGCCATCAGCCAGACCGTTGAAATCGAGCGGCATTATTAGGGGGGGCAATTATGAACGTGTACCAACAATTCCAGGCGCTGATACCACGCGCCGCGCAGATCATCGCCATCGTGCAAACCGAGCACAGCGACGGCACCAGCACCTGCCTGACGCTGGACAACCAATCGATACGGGTACGCGGCACGAATGGCCGGGTAAGCGGCGACCGCGTATTTGTCGCCATCGACCCGGCCTTGGGCGCGTCAATCATCGGCGACGCGCCGGAACTGCAGGGGTATGTGGTGGAGGTTTAGGGCGTGTCCAAATATCATACAAAATTGTGCCAAATATCGGGCGGCGTTACATTTGTACATATCCACACAGCCCCCCTGGATCGTGGCTTTTTGGGGGCTAGAGGCCGCCAAAAAAGTGATGACTGTCTCCTTTTTTTCGGTCAGACAATACCGCCAGTATGTGCTTGCCACCTTGTTTATTAACGTCTCGCCAAAAGCCATCGCCGTTAATTTTCCGTTATCAAGGAGCACCTGATAACGCTTGAACACCCGACCGCTGACCGCCATCCGGTAAACCAGTTCATTAATCCAGCTGACCAGCAGCAGTTCGAGGTCGTGCGCTTCATACGCTATGTCCACGGCTGTTGACGCCAAAACCCGCCCAGGATGCCGTCATCACTGCCGTCATCGCCACCGCTGCCTGTTCGAACGCCTGTTCCAGTGTCGGCCCAATGCCGCGTAGCCGATGTCCGCTTCGTGCTCAAAATGTTCCCAGCGAGGTGTTATCCATTCGCTATTCAATGGTTGGCCTTATACGGTTTTTAAGGGCTGGTTTCAAAAATGTCATTTATTTTAATATTCTCCTATTTTTAATATTCTCCTATTTTTAAAATGCGTAACTGACTTATCCAGCATGGTGATGACATCTTCACAATCAATAATATGTTGGCAACTGCCCAGAATATACTCAGCCAAATGAGTAATAGCCCTCCAGTTTTCGGCGTTATCAATAAAGTTGTACGCCATGCTAAACAATTCAGCCAGTTTTTCATCTTGCTCATGTTTATTAGAAGATAAGCTTTGCAAATATTCAGTAGCCAAAGCAATATCGTAACTGCCGCCGTAATTTTTTAATGCGTCCACTGTAATCAGCTTGTGGTTAAATAATTCATCATCAATATCAGCGACATATTTAGCTTCTGCCAATGGGCCAATCAGCAGGTTAATAATATCCGCCTCAAACGCAGTTTTATAATGAGTCATCAATTGCAACTTTTTATCACTATTAAATGAATTAGGTATAACCTCAATAAGCCGTCCACCTTCAACCCTGGCAATACATTCGTTATGAATCGTTTGATAAGCCATACCTTCTACTTCAATAAAATCGGCTATATCTTTAAAAACAATTCTAAAAAAAACCGGTGGCAAGCCTTTTAATTTATTATTAAAGTGAATGCCTGCGGCATGGCCGGCCTCATGAAAAGCAACACGTTGTTTATGTTCAATGACATCGAGTGTATTATTTTGGTTCATCTTCATTCCCCTTATTTAATAAATAAAAAATGTGATTACAACGATTAACCTGGCTTTTATATCGATTTAAAACTGTTCAACAAACTCGTTAAATGCTTCCAATGCTAAGGGACGGCTAAATAAATAGCCCTGATAAGCGTAGCAACCTTGCGCCAACAGAAAATTTCTTTGTTCGTGAGTTTCGACACCTTCGGCAATGACGGCCAAGCCCATACTCTCGGCTAGAGCGACTATCATTTTTGAAATGGCCGCATCATTGCCATCATCGAGAATATCCCTAACAAAACCTTGATCTATTTTCAGTTGATCCAGGGGCAACCGCTTCAAGTAAGTTAGCGACGAATAACCGGTACCAAAATCGTCCAAGGCAAAACCGACCCCCTTTTCTTTCAGGATAGACATTTTGCCGATAATGCCTTCTACATCAGACACCAGCATACTTTCGGTCAATTCCAGTTTAAGGTTTTTAGGGTTAGCGCCGGTACGCGCCAACACCGTCAATACCTGATTGACAAAATCGTCTTGGTGGAACTGATGGGCGCTGACATTCACCGCCAGGGTAAGATGTGCCGTTTTTTGTTGACTGCCCCAGATAGCCAACTGTGTACAGGCCGTTTCCAACACCCAGGCACCTAAATGCAGGATCAGCCCGCTTTCCTCGGCCAACGGAATAAAATCAGCCGGTGATACCATGCCGAGTAGGGGGTGCTGCCAACGCACTAAGGCCTCAGCCCCCATGAGCCGGCCATTAGCATCCACCTGCGGCTGATAATGAAGCAGGAATTGTTTTTCCTGCAGCCCTATGCGCATGTCAGCCTCTAAACCGGCACGGGCGATAATATCGGTCTGCATTCCGTGGTCAAAAATACACACGGCATTGCGGCCGCAACGTTTCGCTTCGTACATCGCCAAGTCTGCGTATTTCATCAGTTCTTCGGTACTGCTGCCGTGGCCTAAAAACAACACCACCCCAATACTGGCACTAGAATGGTAAGTGATGGAAACTTCGGACTTGTTAAGCGAAACCATTAATTGATAAGGCTTGGCTAATACTTCGCGTAATTTTTCTGCCAGCTTCATGACTTGATTGGCGGCTTTAGCGGCATATTTATCCAATGAGTTAATGACCATCATAAACTCGTCGCCGCCGAGCCGGGCAATCGTATCGCCTTCCCGCACATTAGCCTGCAATCGTTGTGCGACGGCCAGTAACAGTTGATCGCCCATGTTATGGCCGTAAGTATCATTGAGTATCTTGAACCGGTCTAAATCCAGGAACAGCAGCGCCCCATGCTGCCGACACCTGGCACTGGCAGCTGTCGCCTGGTCGATACGATCTTGAAGTAGGCGGCGGTTGGCCAATTTAGTCAACGGGTCATAGAAAGCCAGAACACGAATACGTTCTTCTACGCCATCTTTATCCGTAATATCGCAGAAAATACCGATATGGTTAGTAATATGGCCTTTATCGTCTTTAATTGCGGTAACACTGAGCCATTCCAGATAGATTTCGCCATTTTTGCGTTTGCTCCATATTTCACCATCCCAATAACCCTGTTGTTGAACGGTCTCCCACATCGCATCATAAATTTCTGCATCTTGCCGCTCCGCCTGAAGTACGCCGGGCGTTTTTCCAACAATTTCTTTTGCACTATAGCCCGTGATCTGCGTAAAAGCAGGGTTTATGCGTTGAATAACATTGCTGGCATCGGTCACCATAATGCCCTCATGCAAATCGAAGGTATGGGCGGCAATCTTCAATTCCTGGTCAGACTTTTTCTGTTTGCTGATGTCATACCACATACACACAACATGGGTGGGCTTGCCATCTTTATAGCTGATCAACTTTTGCTCATCATGAATCCAAATTTCACTGCCATCTTTGTGCTTGAACCGATATTCGCAAACAACAGCTTCGCCCCGAAATAATTTCTTTGAAGCCCCTACCACATGGTCGCGATCCTGTTCGTGCAGATGAGTCAACCACCAGTCGTCCTGCATGGCTTCTTCTTCAGAGTAACCCAACAGATTTTTCAAATTGTCGCTGCTAACCCATTCCGGATACATCTGCTCATCCACAATCCGCATCGAAAACAGTATCACCGAACTACTGGAAATCACGTTGTTCAAATACTCAGCGGTAATATATGCGGTGCGTTCAGCCCTGTTTAACCGGTTAATGAGGAATGTCATCGGACGTACCTCGAAAAGATAAATACCAGGTAAGACCAGACACAGGATCAACGTTGCATAGAGTGTATAGTGCCCCCAATTTTGCGGTGGCTCGATAGTTTGGATGGCCCATTGGGTTATCGCAATACCGATGAAAATAGTGCAAAGCAATGCAAACACCAAACGTCGAATTGCCCCTGCCGTAATCGTTTTTTCGTATATTAGGCTATTCTCTTTCATGTTAAATTCCCGTCAGCCTATCGACTGATCATACATTTGTTAGGAGGGCTCCCGATTAAGCAAGGCTGAATACGCTATTGCCAACCCCGCTTTTAGCCTAGCATTTAAACTAGGCGACGCGGCTTAACAACGCGCATGGCGAATCATGGGTCTTAAAACTGCCGACGGTCAGGGCCAGATTATGTGCCTGCTTCTCAAGTGTCTCCGCCGCTGCGGCTGCCTGCTCCACCAGCGCGGCATTTTGTTGGATAACCCCATCTATTTGCGTAATGGCTTGATTGACTTGTTCGATACCGGCACTTTGTTCAACGGAAGCTGCGGTTATTTCCGACATCATGTCGGCCACGCCAGAGATAGAGCGAAGAATTTCTTCCATAGTAAAACCAGCTTTAGAAGCCAGCTGGCTACCCTCGTTAATTTTTTCCACAGAATGTTCAATGATGCTTTTTATTTCAGCTGCCGATGCAGATGCGCGCTGCGCAAGATGGCGCACCTCGCTGGCAACCACAGCAAAGCCTTGCCCTTGCAAACCAGCGCGGGCGGCTTCAATAGCGGCATTAAAAGCAAGGATGTTGGTCTGGAAAGCAATGTCATCAATCACAGAAACAATTTCTGTAATTTTGTGCGACGCGTCGTTGATTTCATCCATCGTAGAAATAACCTGGCCAACAATAATACTGCCCATGCCCGCCACCTCAGCAGCGCCGATTGCCAACTTGTTAGCTTGCCGGGCGTTCTCGGTGTTCGCATGAACCGTCGCCGTAAGCTGGTGCATACTGGCGGCCGTTTGTTCCAAGCTCGCCGCCTGCTGCTCGGTGCGGGATGACAACTCATTATTGCCATCAGCGATTTCTTTGGCGCCCGCGCTAATGTTATCGGTAGCCATTCTAATCTGGTTGACAATCTGCTTGAGTTTTTCCACGGTTGTATTGGAATCATCTTTAAGCTGCCCGAATGCGCCGTAATAGTCATTAGTGATGGTTTCGGTCAAATCGCCGCGCGATAAGGCGCCAAGCACGCGCACCACCTCATTAAGCCCGGTCTCGCTGGTATACAGTAATTGGTTAAGCCCCTCGCCTAACTCACGCAAAAAACCGACCTTATGCCGCAAATCGAAATGCTTAGTAAAATCGCCCATGGTAGAGGCCACCACAATAGTAGACACCTCTTTTTCCACCGCCACTTCAGCCGTACGATCCCGCCACTCGGCCACCCAGCCTAAGCACTGCCCGTCTTCATTGGTCACCTGGTTGGCAACCACGGTTATCGAGCGACCGCCCAACTCCATAGTATCCGTGCATATATCATTTAACGGGTCTAACAGCTCATTCAGCCGCTTGGAGTTATGATGTAGCTGCTCAATAGGGCTGCCAAGCAACTGATCGGCAGAAAAATCGGGAAACTTTTCACGGATGCCCTGCTCGGATTTACTGAGCATATCGTCGATAGCTTTATTGGCATAAATGATTCTGCCATCATTATCTGCGATCATCACGCCGGTGCTGACGTTATCCAAAGCGATCTTGACGCGCAGATTCTCATTGGCGATACGCCGGGTTTCTGCCATCTCGAAGCCGAGCTTAATCTGCATCGACTTGATTGCCTCCATCACATTACTGACCTCATTGCGCCGTTCGATAGTGATAACATTGTTATAGTCGCCTTGGGCTATCCGGCTAAAGTGGCCGATAGACGCCTCCAAGGGTTCGATAATGACCGGGATTAACTTAAATCCGAGCAATAACACCATAGGAATGCCCAGCACCATTAAAGCTATGGACATGTTGCGGATCGTGTCATGCTGTAACCGGACGCCGCCGTACTCCTGTTTGGCCTTATCCAGTTGCAACTGCATCAACTTATCAATGCTCTGCCCGACAGGCCGGTAAAGCGCATTGATTCTATCCATAACGGCGCGGTTAGCCTGAGTCACATCGTTGGCTCGCAAGAGTGCAATAGCCGGCATGAACCCAGCCTCAACCAATTCGTTCTTGCTCTTGGCAAACTGGTTTAACAGTATTTTTTCCTCATTGCTTAGCCGTTCAGACGGATACGGCTCCTTGAGCTGGGCTATTTGCCCAATATTGCGCTCCACTTCAGAAATGTTAGCCGAAACCGCAGCAAAACTTGGCGCAGTCAGGCTGTCAGCTATGCTCAGCTTGCTGTTCAGCAATAATTGTTGAATCAATGCGATGCGGCTGGAGGGCAGCATACGGCTTTCGTACATGACTTGCAGGCCTTCCTCACTCTTGCTCATGCTAAACAAACCCATACTGCCGATAGCCAACCCCAATAAGGACAACAGGCTGACAATGGCAAGCAACCTCGATTTAATGCTGAAATGTTTAAACTGGTTAGGCCAAGCCCATAAACCGGCCTGCACAAACTGACCATCCTGGATTCTCAAATTTTTCGCTTTGCCTTCACGAAATAAGCGGTAAACCTTATCAGCCGCATCGACTTGTTCAGGTTCTGCTTTACGGCGCACCGACATATATCCAACCAACAAGTCGTTTTCATGGATTGGCGCCACATTAGCCAATACCCAATAATAACCGCCATTTTTACGGCGATTCTTAACCAGACCCGTCCACGGGCGGCCTGTTTTCATTGAACCCCACAAATCTGCAAACGCTTCAGCTGGCATATCAGGATGGCGCACTATATTATGCGATACGCCTAACAGCTCTTCTCTTGCATAGCCACTGGCGTGAATGAACGTATCATTCACATAGGTGATGATCCCATTAAGATCAGTATTAGAAACAATGGAGTCATTCTCAGTAAGCACATATTCTTCATCAATTACGGGATGATTGATTTTCATACACTATTCCTCGATGTAATGATTAAAGCATCGGGGTCTGTTTTTTTGGCAACAAACCCCCTTTGGCTACCGACTGTATAGTTTTACAGTGGCGCTGTAATCCTCCATATGGAGGATAGGGCAGTAAAATTTTGAATTTTCAGCTTAAAAAAAACGTCATGATGAAAGTTTTTTGAAAGGAAAACAGGGGTATTATGCTGATGATAAAAAAACACATCATTATCAGATAGTTATAACGCAACACAAACCCAACACAAACAGCTATTGTCATACGCTCAAGTTGACAACAGCCAAAAATATTCTATTTTCTTAGTAAAGGCATTTTTTACACACATCCTTTATAACCAACTGAAAAGATAAGGATAAAGATAAAAAGGAGGATCAATCATGACGACAGTAAGTATCAATAAACGCATTTCCACGAAATGGCTTAATAAAACCCAGGCCGCATTAGAAAGCATCGAAAATACTGAACATTTTTTTAATATTCTCGATGATATAAAGAAAAAATTTGATTTTGGTGATATAGCCTCCTGCATCATCATCCAAAACGACTTCAGAAACGAAATCTATTATTTTTGCTCAAGCGAAGCGGATGAGTGGAAACAAACCTATGTGGAAAACCAATATTGGAAAACGGATACCCGTATTATCGTGGCCCGCAACCAGGCAATGCCCTTTCAGTGGAGCAAGCTAAATAATCAGGCTGACTTTATTACGCGTGACATTATGGCTGAAACCTGGGATGGGATGACCATTCCTGTACATGGCGTCAATCATTCTTTTGGGCTGCTGAATTTCACCTTCAATCCTAAGCAAAAAAAGATAAACTGCTGGCTGAGCTATATTGGCCCTTTTATCACTTATTTAGCACGATACATTATTACCGCACAGTCCGACTTGATTAAAAGGGAGAAGCTATCGCCGCATTGCGCTATGCCAGATAAAAATTACCCCACGCTACCCGTGCAACAATGCAAGTGTTTGTCATGGGCGGCTGAAGGTAAAACCAGTGAAGAAATAGCGCTCATTCTTGGCATTTCGATATCGACGGTGAACAAGCACCTCGACCATGCCGCTACTTTACTTAATGCCAATAACCGTACCCACGCCATCGTAAAAGCGTTATATAGCAATTTAATTGTGTTGGAGTACAAGAAAAAAACCGATTTTTTCTATTTTTAAATATTGTTCATGGTGCAAAGGCGCACAGCTTGCGTTTTTTACGTCATATTCCAAGCAGATAAGAACGCATGTTAAGACAAAATCTAAGTCCGATAAGGCTAATTCCGAAATAATAAATACCAGGCCTGGCCTATCTTTAGGCAGGTCG
>JBLRXA010000081.1:0-14664 GCA_047920955.1 Methylobacter sp.
GCATGTTGCTGGAATCTTT
This sequence comes from Methylobacter sp., assembly GCA_047920955.1. Taxonomy (GTDB): domain Bacteria; phylum Pseudomonadota; class Gammaproteobacteria; order Methylococcales; family Methylomonadaceae; genus Methylobacter_A. The sequence goes on from JBLRXA010000081.1 coordinate 20, forward strand.
TGTCGCAATCATGGCGATGATTGCGGCGACCGTGCTTGATCCTGGCGTATTTTTTGCGATCAACAGCCCGGCGGGCGTGGTTGGCAAGGAAGCGGTCGAAGCCGTGGCGATGATTTCGTCGTGGGGCTTTCCGGTCACGGTCGAGCAAATGACGCTGTTGGCCAAGCAAATGGGCGAAGCGACGTTGTTTGCCAGAACCGGCGGCGCGCCGTCATTGGCGGTCGGCATGGCAAGCATTTTTGGCAGCGCGTTCGGCGAGAGCCTGTTGGCCTTGTGGTATCACTTCGCCATCATGTTCGAGGCCATTTTCATCCTAACCACGCTGGATGCGGGTACCCGCGTTGGCCGTTTCATGTTGCAGGACATGTTGGGCAATGTCTGGCCGAAACTCGGCGAAACCTCGTGGACGCCGTCGGTGGTGCTGACCAGCGGGCTGGTGGTGGCCGGTTGGGGTTATTTTTTGTACATCGGCGTCATCGACCCGAATGGCGGGGTCAATATCTTATGGCCGCTGTTCGGCATCGCCAACCAAATGCTGGCAGCGATTGCGTTGTGTGTGGGGACAGGGATTTTGGTCAAATCGGGCAAGCTCAAATACGCCTGGGTGACCGGCTTGCCGCTGGTATGGCTGGTGACGATTACCAGCGCGGCGGCTTGGGAGAAAATCGCCAGCGACAACATCCGCATCGGTTTCTTTTCTGCAGCGAATGATTTGGCCGAAAAACTGGCGTCCGGCATGTTGCCTAGCGAAAAAGCCGCCATTGCACCGAAATTGATTTTCAACCTGCATCTGGATGGCTGGTTGACTTTATTTTTTGTCACCTTGTTGTGGCTGATTGTGTTCGATATGTTGCGCGTGTGCAGCCGTTATTTGACAGGAAAAGCGGTGCTGCCGCTGTCGGAATCGCCACACAGCCCCAGCCGTTTGGTTGAAGACTGGGTGCGCGATTGATGCTGAACAAAGTCAGGGCATTTTGGCGCGGTGTGCGCCGCCTGTCCGGCGACGATGCTTATGAACGTTATTTGCAGCATCATGCCGAGCATCATCAGGACGAAATCCCCTTAAGCAAAAAAGATTTTTTTAAACAATGGCAGGATGAAAAATGGAATGGGATTAAACGCTGTTGTTAGAAGGCCTAAGTTGCAATGAAGTAACGCGCAAAAAATAACACTCGCCGCCCCCTGCCGGCGTTCAAAGATAGCTTTGGACTCCAGCTATCGTGAGACGAGTGCGTTATATGGGAGAGGAGATAAATAATAATGATAAAAAAAATGTCCATTTCCACCAAGATACTGATTGCCATGGGCATTGGTTTAGTTTTAGGTAGCCTGATTAATGTCTTTTTTAACGAAGTGGACTGGGTGCAAAGCTATCTGGTTGACGGGCTGTTTTATGTGGTTGGCGCGGCTTTTGTCAATGCCTTAAAAATGCTGGTGGTGCCGCTGGTGACGTTTTCGCTGATTTGCGGCGTGTGCGGCATTGGCGATGTCAGTGTGTTAGGGCGGATTGGCGTTAAGGCTTTTGCCTTATATATCCTGACCACCGGCATGGCGATTGTGCTGGCCTTGTTGATCGCCCTTGTTGTCGCGCCGGGTCGGGGTTTTGAACGGGTTGGCAGCGATGCCTTTAGCCCGCCGCCCGCGCCGCCGCTAACCGACGTCCTCATCAACATTGTGCCCAGCAACCCGGTGAACGCCTTTGCTGAAGGCAATATGCTGCAAATCATTTTCTTTGTGATTTTGTTTGCAATAGCCATGTTGATGTGCGGCGAAATTGGCCGGGAGCTGGGTCAATGGGCCGAAAAACTCAATGAGGTGATGATGAAAGTGGTCACGCTGGTCATGGATGTCGCGCCGGTTGGCGTGTTTTTTTTGATGGCGAAAACATTTTCCGAGCAAGGCTTCGGCTTGATCGTGCCGATGATCGGCTATTTCAGCGTTGTTATCGCGGCCTTATTGCTACATGCTTTCGGTACGCTCAGCCTGTTATTGGCGCTGTTCGCCGAACTCAACCCGCTCATCTTCATCAAAAAAATGCGTCCGGCGCATATTTTTGCCTTCAGCACCGCCAGTTCCAATGCCACTATCCCCATCACCTTGTATGCGCTTGAAAAGCGCCTGGGCGTCAATAATGCCACGGCGGCTTTTACCGTTCCGCTGGGCGCCACCATTAACATGGACGGCACTGCGATTATGCAAGGCGTGGCCACGGTTTTTATCGCTAATGTTTACGGCATCGAGTTGGGACTGGGCGGCTATGCAACGGTGGTCGGGATGTCGATTTTGGCGTCTATCGGCACGGCAGGCGTGCCCGGCGTCGGTTTAATCATGTTGGCGATGGTATTCAACCAAGTCGGTTTGCCGGTGGAAGGGATAGGCCTGATTTTAGGCGTCGACAGGCTGTTGGATATGGTGCGCACCGCCGTTAATGTGACCGGCGACGCGGTCGTGACCTGCATTGTCGCACGCAGTGAAAACAATATCGACGAGCGTATTTTTAACGACCCGGACGCAGGTGCCATCATTGACGTCGAGTTGCCGCACAAGCCGCAAGCTGAAAATAGCACTACGCCTTAGCAGCCTGTTTTCGTTATCATGAGGCTTTTTTCTTGATGGCTTTGCCCCATGTCTTTTCTTAAAAATCTTGAACCCGAAGTTGCCGCATTGCCCGATGAGTTGCGCCCGGCGGTTATGGCGGCGCTGACAACATGGCATGAGCGGGTTACCGGCCTTAATCTCACGCTTACGCCAACACCGGGCTTTAATGCCGCACTCGCCAGGGTTTGGTGTTGCAGCCCGTTTGTTGCCGAAAGCTGTTTGCGCAAGCCGGAACTGCTGGTTGATTTGCTCAACTCCGGCGATTTGTCTTCTGTCTATCACGATAATGTTTACAGCGAAAAGCTGGCGCAAACGCCGGTTGAATCACAAGCCGAGTTAATGACTAAACTGCGCCATTTCCGGCGTCGGGAAATGGTCAGGATAGCTTGGCGGGATTTGGCCGGGTGGGCGTCGTTGGCGGAAACGCTGGCTGATTTGTCGCATCTGGCCGATGCCTGCATTCAATACGCGCTGGATTTTCTATATCAGGAAGCCTCGGAGCTACGCGGTACGCCGTTATTGGCCGACGGCAGTCCGCAGCAGATTGTGGTGCTGGGCATGGGCAAATTGGGCGCTTATGAACTGAATTATTCGTCCGACATCGACCTGATTTTTGCCTATGCCGAAGATGGCGTATTGCAGGATAGGAAAGAAACCAGTTACGGCGAGTTTTTTACCAAGCTGTGCCGTAATCTGGTCAGAGTGCTGGACGAAATCACCGTGGACGGTTTTGTCTTTCGCACCGATATCCGCTTGCGGCCTTACGGCGACAGCGGCCCGATTATCATGACCTTTGACGGCATGGAAAATTATTACCAGACCCAAGCGCGGGAATGGGAACGCTATGCAATGATCAAGGTGCGCCAAGTGGCCGGGGATTTTAAAACCGGCGCACACTTGATGGCGATGTTCAGGCCGTTTGTTTATCGGCGCTATCTGGATTACGGCGCGTTTGAGGAGCTGCGCTCGCTCAAGGCGCAAATCACCCAGGAATTGCGCCGTAAAGACCGTATGGAAAATATCAAATTAGGGCCGGGCGGTATCCGTGAAATCGAATTTATCGGCCAAGCTTTTCAGCTGATACGCGGTGGCACCGATAAGGCGCTGCAAATCCGGCCTATTTTGGAGGTGTTGCAACTGCTTGGCGAAATGGAGTTGCTAACGCTGCAAGATGCTGGGCAATTACAGCAGTCCTACCGTTTTTTACGCCGGGTGGAAAACCATATCCAGCAATATCAGGATCGGCAAACCCACGATTTGCCGACTGATGCGTTGGCTCAGAAAATTTTGGCCTATTCGCTGGATTATGCCGATTGGGCTGATTTTAAACAGCACTTGGATCAGGTCAGAAAGCAGGTGCATGACGTTTTCGAGCAGGTTTTTTCGCTATCGAAACAGGATGATTCGGACGGCTTGGCGCAAACGGAAAAAATTTGGATGGGCGTTGCCGATGATGCTGAATTGAGTGCTTGTTTAAAAAATGTCGGCGTTCAGGAGGCCGCTACGGTATTGGCCGCCGTCAAAGCGTTTAAAAATTCAGCCGCCATCAAACGCCTGACCAGCAAAGGCGCGGGCGTATTGGATCGGCTTATGCCGCAATTGATTGCAGCAATTCAAGTCGTTGAAAATCCTGATGAAACTTTGCTACGGATACTCGGTTTGTTCGAGGCGGTCGCCGGGCGCAATGTGTATTTGTCGCTATTGGCGGAAAATCCCGGCGCCTTAGCGCAATTGATCAAATTGTCATCGGCCAGTCCATGGATTTGCGCTTATTTATCGCAGTATCCGGTGTTGTTCGACGAATTGCTCGATACCCGCTCCTTGTACGAACCGCTGAAAAAAGCCGATTTGGATGCGCAGCTGAGGGTTTTATTGGCCTCGGTTGAGGTTCAGGATTTGGAACAATTAATGGTGGTGTTGCGCCAGTTTAAGCAGTTGAATGTGCTACGGGTGGCGGCGGCCGATATTATGGGCGCCATCCCGTTGATGGTGGTCAGCGATTATCTGACCTACATTGCTGAAAGCATCGTCGGCCATGTGGTTGAACGCGCCTGGCTGATGCTGGCTGACAAGCATGGTTTGCCGCCCAATACTGATAATAACTCGATCAACTTTGCGGTGATTGGTTTTGGCAAGTTGGGCGGCATCGAATTGGGTTACGGCTCGGATTTGGATTTGGTGTTTTTGTACGATTGCCAGGACGGTAATGCCATGACCGATGGCGACAAGCCTATTGCCTGCTCCCAGTTTTATGGGCGCTTAGGGCTAAAAGTCCGGCATATTCTCGATACCAAAATGCTGTCCGGCGTACTTTACGAAGCCGATATGCGGCTGCGCCCGAATGGTGATTCCGGTTTGTTGGTCAGTCATATCAATGCTTATGAGGACTACCTGAAAAATCAGGCCTGGACGTGGGAATTGCAAGCCTTGGTTAGAGGCCGCTTTATTGCTGGAGACCCGCAATTGAGAATCCAGTATGAGGCGATTCGTAGCCGTATTTTGAGTTTGCCCAGAGAGACTACGGCGTTAAAAACCGAAGTTCGCGAGATGCGCGAAAAAATGCGTGAGGCACTGGCAAGCACAGATAAAGACACGTTCGACTTAAAACAAAGCAAAGGCGGTATTGCTGATATTGAGTTTATAGCACAATTCGGCGTTTTGGATCAGGCAGCTAAGAATCCCGCGCTCACCACCTACACCGATAATGTCAGGTTGCTGGAAGGCTTGCAGGCGCAGGGCTTTATGTCCGAAGACGATGCCAAGTTACTGAAAGCCGCTTATTGCACTTATCGGGATTTTGGCCATAAACAGGTTTTGCAGGGCGACAAGGCGGTGATAGCCGAAGCTGAAGTCGCTAAAATCAGTGCTGGAGTCGAACGGATTTGGCGTGGGTATATGGAACAGGATTAGTCACGATAGTGATGGTTTAAACTTCTAACAATCGCCTTGCCCATCGCCATTGCAAGATTAACCGGGACAGCATTACCTATTTGCGCGTATTGGGAGGTCAATGCGCCAGCGAATTCCCAATCGTCAGGAAACGTTTGAATCCTTGCATACTCGCGAACGGTAAATGGCCTGGTTTCCTCAGGATGGCACCTTTCCGTTTGTTTTTGAGCCGGTGCGCAAGTTAAGGTTAAGCAGGGTTCATCCCATGAAATCCTTCTTGCCATGCCGGTTTTGCCACCACTCAAATGGAAGGAACCTTTCATATAGGATTTTTGAAGGTCAATGGGCAAATCCCGCCAATACCCACCTGGAGGGATTAACGCCATAATGTCTTGTTTATTTTTTGGATAAGTTTGCCCCAGCGACTCAGGAACATCGGTATCAAACAACCGACCCTTTTTCAGTGCGTCTTTTAATGTATAAATAGTTTTCTGTGGGGCGGGCCATTCAAAAGCCAAGTTTGAACCCTTTCTGATGCCAACGATAAAAACCCGCTCCCTCTTTTGTGGTACACCGTGAAAAATGGCTTTTAATACCTGAGGCGGAATTACATCATATCCCAATTCATTCAGCACAGAAACCATACCTTCTATCGTCTTGCCGTTCTCATGCTGAAGTAAACCACGGACATTTTCACCAACACAAATCAAGGGTCGGACTTCTTTGACCGCCCTGGCAAATTCAAAAAATAAAGTTCCTCTCGCATCTTCAAATCCTAGGCGTTTCCCCGCAAAAGAAAATGCTTGGCAAGGAAAGCCACCCGTTAACACATCAACTTTGCCTTGGTATGGGCAAAAATCAATTTGCGCGACATCACCTTCAATGACATGCCAGGACGACCTATTTTTTCTTAAAGTTCCACAGGCATCTTTGTTAATTTCTGAAAGCAGGATGTTCTTCAACCCCGCTTTTTCTAAACCAAGAGCGAGTCCTCCCGCACCTGCGAACAATTCAATTGAGGTAAACTTTTTGATTGGCACTTCGTCTTTTTGTTCAACGCTATCTTTAAACATAAACCCTATTTTTTCAAATTGTAATAAATCAGCAGAGCGGTACACCCGATAGTTATTTATCGGATGACGCACCGAAACTAGCTTTCCCGACTTGTCCCATCTTCTTAGTGTTTCTTTGGTAATTCCCAGCATGTCAGCGACTTCAGATAGCGTATAAATACCCTTCATAAAATAACCCTGTATAATGTTGTTGATATGGTTATTCTAATGTAGATTGAATTAGTTTAGAAAGCAAAACTATGACAAAATTGGTCAATGAAAAAAATTGGCTTGCCTCAACAAGCATTTAACAAAATAATTACAATTTCAAACATAAACAAAATTAAATAGTGGAGAAACAACAATGACGATGGACGACAGAGATGGCGTTATTTGGCTGGATGGCAAGTGGGTTGAGTGGCGCGACGCTAAAGTCCATGTCTTGACGCATACCTTGCATTACGGTTTGGGCGTGTTTGAAGGCATACGCGCCTATCATGCGGAAAAAGGCACGGCGATTTTCAGGATGCAGGAACACACCGACCGCTTGTTTCGTTCAGCGCATATCATGAACATGAAGATGCCTTTCGATAAAGACCAGCTGAACGAGGCGCACCGAGATGCCGTTGCCAAAAACAATCTGGACAGTGCTTATATCCGCAGCATGTGTTTTTACGGCTCCGAGGGCATGGGGCTTCGGGCTGATAACCTGAAAGTTCACGTTATGGTCGCGGCTTGGTCGTGGGGCGCCTATTTGGGCGCGGACAGCATTGAGCACGGCATCCGTATCCGTACCTCGTCATATACCCGTAACCATCACAACAGCACGATGTGCAAAGCCAAAGCCAACGGCAATTACATCAACTCGATTTTGGCGTTACAAGAAGCCTTGGCCAACGGTTACGACGAAGCGTTGATGCTCGATCACGAAGGTTTCGCCGCAGAAGGCAGTGCCGAAAATTTGTTTATCGTGCGCAACGGCAAAATTTACACACCCGAAACCACGTCGGCGTTGGAAGGCATCACCCGCGATACGGTCATGACTATTGCCCGTGAACAAGGTTATGAAGTCATTGAAAAACGTATCACCCGCGACGAAATTTATGTTGCCGATGAAGCCTTTTTTACCGGTTCTGCGGCTGAAGTGACGCCGATTAGGGAACTGGATAACCGCGCCATTGGTTCCGGCAGCCGTGGGCCGGTCACGGAAAAATTGCAGTCGCTGTATTTTGATTATGTGCATGGCCGCCGCGATGATCATGCCGATTGGTTGACTTATGTGGCTTAATAGTTGAATCGAGTAATGTAGGGTACGCTGCGCGTACCCTTCCAAGCCCCAGCACACTTATAAAGGTACGCGCAGCCTATCCTGCTGCATAAATAATCAGGTAAGCTTTTGAAAAAATATCACAAGATTCTAGTCGTCGGGCCTTCTTGGGTCGGCGATATGGTGATGGCGCAAAGCCTGTTTATCGCGCTGAAAAATACCCATCCGGATTGTCAAATCGATGTGCTGGCGCCGTCCTGGACATTGTCCCTGCTGGAAAGGATGCCTGAAGTCAACAAAGCTATTGCCATGCCGCTGCCGCGCGGCCGCTTTGCTTTGCTCGAGCGTATTAAGCTGGGGCTGGTTTTGCGCCCGGAAGATTACGATCAGGCCATCTTGCTGCCGAATTCCTGGAAATCCGCACTGACTCCGTTTTTTGCCAATATCCCCGTCCGTACCGGCTACATCGGCGAATGTCGTTGGGGTTTGCTGAATGACGCCAGAAAGCTGGATAAAAATATATTGACCATGACCGTGCAACGTTTTGTCGCTTTGGGCTTGCCCGCCGATGCGCCGATGCCGCCAGTCTGCCCAAAACCCGCGTTAACGATCAGCAAAGAACGGCAACAAGCAGTTATTGATCACTTCGAGCTGACGGCATCGCCCGCCGAGTCTGTTCCCGACAGACTTACGGCATACACACCATCCATGGCGATAAACATATTGGCTTTATGTCCCGGCGCCGAATACGGGTCGGCAAAGCGTTGGCCGACCGAGTATTACGCCCAAGTGGCAAGGCATAAAATCGCCCAAGGCTGGCAAGTTTGGTTATTTGGCTCCGATAAAGACAAGGCGGATGCCGTGCAAATCAATAATGCTACGTCCGGGCTTTGCACCGATTTTACCGGCCGGACGTCGCTTGCCGAAGCGGTGGATTTGATGTCGCTGGCTAACGTGGTGGTCAGTAACGATTCCGGCCTGATGCACGTTGCTGCCGCGCTGGACAAAAAACTCATCGCCATTTACGGCTCATCCGATCCGGGCTTTACCCCGCCATTGAGCGACAAGGCTCATATTATTTCGTTAAATCTCGACTGTGCGCCCTGTTTTAAACGCGAATGTCCGCTAGGCCATAGCCATTGTTTGACCGGCATCACGCCTGAACAGGTGCTTGAGGCGGTGGAAAGTGACCGCTGTTTCGATTAGGAGTTGCTGTCTCTAATCAATTTTATCGTCAAGCCTGCAATTTCTTCTCAAGTCCTTGATGGTCTTTAGGGTGAAAAATAAATGAAATGTTCTGAAATGCCCCCCTCGCCACATCCATTTGAACTGATACATGTGGTGCGCCGTTATGGCCCGGTAGGCGGAATGGAGCGTTACGTTTGGGAATTAACGCAGGCGCTTTGGCAGCTTGGCTATCGGGTCACTGTCATTTGCGAGCGTTGCCACGCTGATAAGCCGCAAGGGATAACGGTACATGAGCTTGGCGAGATTGCACCGCGTCCGCGCTGGTTATCGTTGTTGCGTTTTAGTCGGCGGGTCGCCCGCTGGCTGGAGGATAATCCTCATCCCGACAGTCTGATTCATAGCCACGAACGGCTGGGTTGCCAGCATATCACCACCTTTCACGGCCCGCCTTTCGCTACGGTTTTTGATAAGCCTTGGTGGCAACTGGTGTCGTTGCGCGTGGCTATGCAGTTATTTTTGGAGCGCCGCGAGTTGTCTACGCCAAGCCGCATTGTGCCGAATTCCCAGTTCATCCAACAGCGTTTGGCGCATTATTATCCTGACTTGGCGCATAAGTTAACTGCGCCGGTTGCGCCCGGCGTATCGGCCATTGTGTGTCGTCAATGGCGTAATGTGCCTGCTGATGGCGGTGTCGTTGGCTTTGTCGGCAAGGAATGGCAGCGTAAAGGCTTACCTTGGGCGGCGGACATTATTGCAGCATTGCGCCAAATCCGGCCTGATGTTCAGTTTTATGTCGTAGGGCCTGAGGCTGCGGATGTACAGCAGTGTTTTGCCGGCTGGCAAGGCGGCTATCAGTTAATGGGCTGGAGCGATGAAGCGCATTATGCAAAGTTCGATGTGTTGCTGCACCCGGCTAAAGCAGAACCCTATGGCATGGTGATTAGCGAGGCGATGGCGGCTAAAGTGCCGGTGGTCATTTCCGATGTATGCGGCGCAGCGGCGCACGTTACGGTAGCTTCAGGTGCAGTGTTGCCGCTGTCGGCGTCAATCGAAACGTGGGTTGCTGCGCTTGACCGGCAATTAAGCCGTCAGCAAGCCGTGCCGCAATTTGAGCGCAGTTGGCGCGAGGTTGCGCAAGAATATGAGACAATGTACCGCGAAATTTTTGCGGTTAATTTGAAATGATTATGGATAAAGCACTCGGAAAAATACACGGGATGGCGGATAAAGCGGGTGGTATTTTTACCGCACTGTTTATGGCCAGTATTTATTTTTCCACCAGTTTATCGACTATTTTTTCGGTGATCTTGGGCTTATTGTGGCTGTTTTCCGGCCAGCTTGCCAGTTTGCTAAAACTGTTAAAAAGTCACCCGGTAGCATTGTCGTCGTTGCTGTTATACGGTCATTTTATGCTCGGTTTAAGTTATGGCGATGCCGCAGGTAGTGAGGCGATTGCGATGATGAGCAAATATAGGGAATTATTTTTCATCCCTATTTTAATTTTATGTTTGAGGCTAGAACAGTATCGCAATTGGACACGCTATGCCTTTATTGCGGCGTCTGTGACTACCTTGTTAATATCTTATTTAATGGATTTTGGTCTGCTTCATCTGAATGTACAGGGCGACCCTTGTGTTAAAAGCCGAATTACCCACGGCATTTTTATTGCGTTTTTTGCTTTTTTTTGTATGCACAAACTATATGACAATGACCGTTTTTCAAAACTGTATTTAGTGGCCTTACTGCTCTCTCTCTACAATCTTTTTTTTGTCGTCGAAGGCCGTACCGGACAATTAATTATTGTCGCTTTAATCCTGTTATTTGTGATGCAGCGTTTAACCTTTAAGTACTGCCTGCTCACCCTGCTTGCTGTTATTCTTTTGTTAACTTTGTTCATTGATTTTTCCAGTAAAGCCAGCCGCATTATCGAAGGTTTTGATAATACGCAAGCCTATTTGCAGCCTGTCCCGGAGCAAACTGAATCATCTATGGGGCTACGCTATACTTTTTGGAAGTATTCATTAAAGCTGATGGCCGAAAAGCCGTTGCTAGGGCAGGGTACTGGCGGCTTTGATAAAGCCTATCAGGGTATTGTGAGAGGCGACCAGTTTATAACCAAGAATCCGCATAATGAATTTTTTATGGTCGGCGTTCAGTTGGGTTTATTGGGCGTGCTAACGTACTTAGGTTTTCTTGGCAGCCAGCTGTATAGCGCACGGTTGTTGTCTGCTAATGAAAAGTGGCTTGCCCAAGGCTTGCTGATGTCATTGGTCATTACCAGTTTATTCAATGCGCCCTTCTTTGATCATACCGAAGGCCATTGGTTTGCTTGTATGATTGCCTTGTGTTTTTCCTCTATAAGTTCAGCTAATAAACCATGCTCAGTATAATTATTATCACCAAAAACGAAGCCGAGCATATTGGCCGCTGTTTAGCTTCGGTTGCGTGGGCGGATGAGCTGATCGTTTTAGATTCGGGCAGCAGCGATGATACGGTCGCGATTTGCAGGCACTATACCGATAAAGTGTACCAAACAGACTGGCCCGGATTCGGTGTCCAAAAGCAACGTGCGCTGGATAAAGCCTCAGGCGACTGGGTTTTATCTGTCGATGCCGATGAAGTGGTGACACCGGAGTTAAGGGCGGAAATCGAAAAAGCACTTCAGCAGGAACATTATAGCGGCTACGAAATCCCCCGCCTTTCCAGTTATTGCGGCAGGCAAATGCGTCATGGCGGTTGGTGGCCTGACTCTATATTAAGGCTGTTCCGTCGTGATTGCGGCCGATTTACCGATGCTGTTGTGCATGAAACCATTATTGTTCATGGGGCAGTCGGGCGTATGTACTCGCCGCTGCTGCATGATGCTTTTGTAAATTTGGATGAGGTTTTGCATAAGGTCAATGCTTATTCAACGCTGGGCGCTGAGATGCTTTATCAGCGCGGCGTTCGTTCGTCTTTGAGTAAAGCCATTTTAAAAGGGCTGTGGACATTCATGCGTACCTATTTGATTAAAATGGCTATCTTGGATGGGCGGCAGGGGCTGATGCTGTCGATTTCCAATGCCGAAGGTGCTTATTATAAATATCTTAAATTGTGGGAACTGCAAAACCAGCAAGCGTCAGAACAATGAATGTAATCTCCGTCATCATTACGACTTATAACTGGCCTGAGGCTTTGGCGTTGTGCCTCGACAGTGTGTTTGCCCAGTGCGACCCGGCGTTTGAAATTATTATTGCCGATGATGGCTCTAACGCTATTAATCAGGCACATGCTCAAATCTGTTGCGCCAAAAGCCCGGTGCCGATTCACTATGTGCAGCACGAAGACAAAGGCTTCAGGGCGGGAACTATCCGCAACAAGGCGGTTGCTGCGAGTCGGGGCGATTATCTGCTGTTTATTGACGGCGATTGTATTTGCCCTGCCGGTTTTATCGCCCGCCATCGACAGTTGGCCGAAGCCGGTTATTTCGTGCCGGGAAACAGGGTGTTGTTAAGTCAATCGTTGACACGGGATGTCATTGCCCAGCAAATCCCGTTGCATCAACAAACGCTGGCCTATTTCATTGGCCTTTGGCTGCAAAGAAAAATCAACAGGATTTCTGCGTTTATTCGTTTGCCTCTGGGAATTATAAGAAAACGGCAAGCGGAAAAATGGCAAAAGGCCATGACCTGTAATTTGGCGCTATGGAAAGTAGATTTTGTGCGGGTCAATGGTTTTGATGAGTTGTTTGAGGGCTGGGGCTTTGAAGATTCCGATTTGGTGATCCGTCTGATCCATGCCGGTATTAAACGCAAGGAAGGCCGGTTTGCGGTCGCTGTGCTGCATCTTTGGCATCCGCATTATGATAAAAGCAAGCAAGACCTTAATTATCAACGCTTGATGGCGCGTCTGGCACAACGCGATTTTATCGCGGCGACACAAGGCGTATCCCAATATTTGGGTTGCGACATCCGTTAATGAAACTTTCACAATTATGAATAAAAATCCCCAAGGAAGCGCACAAATATATAAGCGTCTGTTGGCTTATGTGAAGCCGCACCGCTGGCTTTTCGTCGTCAGTATTGTCGGTTTCCTGATGTATTCGGGCACCCAAACTTTATTTGCGGCATTGATTAAACATATCATTGATACGCTGCAAACCGAATCGCGCGAGGGCATGTATTATTTGCCTTTATTATTCAGCGGCTTAATCGTCATACATGGGATTGGCGCTTATTTGGGCAACTATTTTCTGGCCAAAGTGTCGACCAATGTTGTGCATACTTTGCGCTGTCAGATTTTCGACCAGTACACGCGGCTGCCGACGGCGTATTTCGATGCCAACAACAGCGGTTACATGATTTCAAGGATTACCAATAATGTCGGCCAGGTGACACAGGCTACCACCGATGCGGTGCGCACGTTTGTGCGCGAAGGTTTTACCGCGATCGGTTTATTAATTTATCTGTTTTATGCCAACTGGATGTTGTCACTGATTTTTGTCGCCATCACGCCGATTATTGTGTTGCTAGTGAGTTATGTCAGTAAACGTCTGCGCCGCATCAGTAAAAAAATACAGGAATCGATCGGCGACATGACCCATATCACCTCGGAATTGGTGGGCGGACATCGGGTGGTGCGCAGTTACGGCGGCGAAGACTATGAGCGGCGGCGGTTTTTGGACAGCAGCCTGTATAACCGGCGGCAATCGCTAAAACTGGCGACAACGATGGCGATACACAATCCGATTATGCAGTTTATTATCGCGATCGCCTTGTCGTTCTTGATGTATATGGCGTTGTATTTTATGAAGCAAGCCAGTGTCGGCGAGTTTGTCGGTTACCTGACGGCGGCATTTTTATTGCCGAAACCGATCAGGCAGTTGAGCGATGCCAATAGCGACATTCAAAAAGGCATTGCCGCCGCTGAATCGTTATTTGAAATTCTGGATGAGCCGGGCGAGTCGGATGGCGGCAGTTATCAAGCAGAAAGATGCAAAGGCGAATTGGAATTTAAAAATTTGTCATTTACCTATGCGGGCGCTAATGAACCGGCGCTGGTTGACATTAGTTTCAAGGCCGAGCCGGGGCAGACGATTGCGCTGGTTGGCGCTTCCGGCGGCGGCAAAAGTACGCTGGCCAATTTGGTGTCGCGTTTTTATCCGCATGAAAACGGCGAAATATTGCTCGATGGCGTTGAAATAAATGCTTATCAGCTGGCGAATTTACGCCAACAATTAGCCTTGGTTAATCAGCAAGTCACTTTATTTAACGATACTATTGCCAACAATATCGCCTACGGGGCGCTGGCAACAGCAAGCCGGGATCAAATATCGGCCGCAGCAACAGACGCTTATGCGATGGAATTTATCGCTAAACTGGATCAAGGCTTGGATACTGAAATAGGCGAAAATGGCGTCAAGTTGTCCGGCGGGCAACGGCAACGCTTGGCATTGGCGCGGGCATTGTTGAAAGATGCGCCCATTTTGATATTGGATGAGGCGACTTCGGCGCTGGATACCGAATCGGAACGCTACATACAGGCGGCCTTGCAAAAGGTCATGAGCAACCGCACCACCTTGGTGATTGCGCATCGCTTATCGACCATCGAAAATGCGGATATGATTTTGGTGATGGATCACGGGCGCATTGTTGAAAGGGGGTCGCATGAGG
>JBLRXA010000082.1:0-14603 GCA_047920955.1 Methylobacter sp.
CAGGCGTATGTGACGTATCAAATTTTGAATAATGGTCATCGTTTAACTCGTTTTTCCATAGCGGGAATAGGTTTAAAGTATCGGTGGTTATTATTGCACCGTTATGACAAGCCTGCTAAGTAAGCAGATAAAAATTTTTAGTCAAGAGGACGCCAAAATAACGGCAAAAACACTGCCGACTGTGTTTTCAAGCAAGCGGCGCATTATTTCCCGGAACCGGGAAGCAGTAACCACAATCATAGTTTATACTTCTTTTCCATAATTTTAAGGGCGCGGCTCCATTCAGCAGCTCCCCGCAATAAATATTTAAAGTGGAACCGCCATGAAAACCTCCCGACATACACCAGCCGCAGAACACGTCCATGCTGGCAACCCACCTGCACCCCTGTCTAACCTCAGCAAAACCGCCCTGCGTTTAGCCATTTTAACCGCGCTCTATCCGTCCTTTTCTTATGCCAACCCCGACGGCGCGCACATCGTCAGCGGCCAGGTCAGCATCGACACCGCCACACCGGGCGTGACCACCATCACCAACAGCCCCAATGCCATCATCAACTGGCAAAATTTCAGCATCGGCCAGAACGAACTGACCCAGTTCATCCAGCAAAACGGCCAGAGCGCCGTGCTTAACCGCATCATCGGGCAAAACCCCAGCGAGATTCTCGGACAACTGACCTCCAACGGCAAAGTGTTCCTGATTAACCCGAACGGCATCGTCTTTGGCGCTGGGGCAATGATTGACACCCAAGGCCTGATTGCCTCCAGCCTCAATTTGAGCGACCAAGATTTTCTCAGCGGCAACTATCATTTTATCGCCGGAGCCAGCGCCGGTAATATCGTCAACGAAGGCATCATCCGCGCCGGCAAAGATGGCAACGTCATCCTGATTGCCCCGCAGATTGAAAACAACGGCATTATCAGCAGCGACGGCGGCGCTATTACACTGGCCGCCGGACAAGAACTGACCATCACTAACCTGGACGACCCGGACATCCGTTTTCAGGTGCAGGTCCAAGCAACAGCGTGTTAAATATCGGCCAATTGCTGACCGAAGGCGGCGCGATTAACGTCTTTGCCGGCACCATTAAACACAGCGGCGACATCAGCGCCGACAGCGTCGAGATTGATGCCCAAGGCAATATCCGGCTGGTGGCACAACAGGATGTGACTTTAGACGCAGGCAGCAACATATCGGCCAATAACAGCGCAGGCGATGCCGGAAGCGTGCATATCGACAGCCAAGCCGGGACAACCTTAGCGCAGGGCGTGATAACCGCCGAGGCCAGCCAAACCGGTAAAGGCGGCAAGGTTGAATTGCTCGGCGAGCGGGTTGGAATGCTGGATCAGGCGCGGATTGACGCCAGCGGTGAAAACGGCGGCGGGAAGATTTTAATCGGCGGCGATTATCAAGGCAAAAATGCGGCTGTGCATAATGCCAAAGCGGCCTTTATCGGCAGGGATTCGGCAATTAAAGCCGATGCCAAAACCGCTGGCGATGGCGGCAAGGTTGTTGTTTGGTCGGATGATTCTACCCGCGCTCACGGCGATATTAGCGCTAAAGGTGGCGAACAATCGGGTGATGGTGGTTTTATCGAAACCTCCGGCGGCTGGCTGGATACGGCAAGCATCCGAGTTAATGCGGCTGCGCCTAATGGTAAAGGCGGCGAGTGGTTGATTGATCCGTATGATATTACGATTGGGGAAGGAACAACCACAGGGGGAACCTTACCCGATTTTACTGCCGGTTCAACAGGTTCGCTTATTAATAATACCGATATAAATACCCAACTTACTAATGGTACTAGCGTCACTATTTCGACAGGCACTACTGGGGGCGAACCCGGCAATATCACTGTAAATGCTCCAATTACTCGTTCCCAGAATGCCTCAACAGGAGGCGGCACAGCGACCGATCTGATTCTAAATGCAGCTAACAATATCATCATCAATAGCGCCATCACCAATGAAAACACCACCACAAACGGAAAACTGGATGTCACTCTTAATGCGGGCAACCAAATAAGCCTGAATACGGTGGGCAACATTAATGTTGTGCCTACCGGTGGAGCAGCAGGTAGGGTTAAACTACTTGCCGGAGCGGGTGGTGCTAATGGTGGCACGATTACTGCCGATACGCTAGAAATTCAATCGGCTGGCAGTGTCGCTTTGGGCGATGTCTCTAATAGCGTCAATACACTTGCTGCCAGCATCACAGGCACAGGGGAACGATCTTTTAGCTTCAGGAATACTGGCTCACTTAGCATTGGTACAGCCGGCAACACGAGTGGTATCAGCATCGCTACCTTTCCCAACTACACTGCCGGCTCTACTAACGGCGTTATTGCTCTCGAAGCGGGCGGAAATATCACCCAAACGCAAGTTGGCGCATTGAATGGCGCGGCGGTTTGGGTTCAAGCAACTAGCGCAGAAAGTTATGTTGACTTAACGGCAGCAGACAATGTCACTGGCGTTCTGCGGGGGTCGGCAAATGACTCTTTTACCTATAAAAGTAGTAGCGCCATTGCGTTGATGAATGTTTCAGGTACCACTGGCGGAATTAGCGCAGGTGGCGATATTACCCTTGTTGGCTTAGGCTTTACCAATAATTTAGGCGCAACAGCATTTACTCTCAACGACAACAGATGGCTGATTTTTACCCCGTCCCCTAACACTGTAACTGACAAGAATGGGCTAACCTCCGATTTTCGAGCATATAACGTCTCTTACGAAAATTACATCAACTGTGATTGCACGCATCCTACCGGCAACGGCTTCATCTACGCCTCAGCGACACCGGCTACGCTGAATGTTAATACCTCGCTGACATCCGGCTCTGCGAGTCATACCTTTGGCTCAACACCTACAGCCGTATTTGGTTACACCCTTACCGGCGCAGAGGTTGATAAAGAAGATATTTTAGGATCGGGGAACGTGACATATACCCCAACCATAAACGCCTCAACGCCTGTGGGTACGTACGACGTGGCTAATAATGGCGGCGGCGGTGATGTTGCAGCATTAAGCAGCGCCGATAATATTTATTCAGACCTTAATTTTACAACCCCAGTGACTTATACGTTCGAGGCAGGCACTCCCCTCGCCTACATAGTTAATCCTGCTCCCATCGTCATCGCCCCCAACCCCTCAATCAGCGCATCCCTAACCGGCACCGCAAGCAAAACCTACGACGGCACCAGCAACGCCTTCCTGATACCGGACAACTTCCTGCTCAGCGGTTTCGTCAACAGCGATTCGGCCACCGTCACCAAAACCACCGGCATTTATGCCAGCCCGAATGTCGGCAACGGCATTTCGGTCAGCACCACGCTGGCCGCATCGGATTTTAGCCCTGTCGGCAGCACCAATCTGGCTAATTATATTTTGCCCACCGAGGCTTCCGGTTTGATTGGCGCGATTACCCCTGCGCCGCTCACCATCACTGCCACTGACGCCGATAAAACTTACGACGGCTTGGCCTTCAACGGCGGCAATGGCGTCAGTTATGCCGGTTTTGTCAACAACGAAACCAACGCGGTGCTGGACGGCGTTTTAACCTATAGCGGAACGGCGCAAGGCGCGGTCAATGCGGGCAGTTATGACATAACGCCCGGCGGATTCACGGCGGGCAATTACGCCATCAGCTACATTAACGGCCTGTTGACCATTAATCCCTTGGCGCTGGGCATTACCGCTGACAACGCCACGCGGCTTTACGGCGACACCAATCCGGTTTTTACCGGCACAGTGACTTCAGGGCAATTGGCGGCTAACGACACTTTAGCGTCAATCGGCCTGAGCTACAGCACACCGGCGACGCCGCTGTCCGATGTGGGGGTGTATGCGATAACACCGACGCTCGCCAACAGCAATTACAGCCTCACCGGTAACGATGGGCAACTGAGCGTGACGCCACGCGCACTGGGCATTGCCGCTCTGGCTGCCGACAAAATTTTCGGCGCGGTTGACCCGATGCTGTCTTATAACGTCACCGGGCTGGTCAACAACGATGTGTTGACTGGCGCATTGGCTAGGGAACCGGGGGAGAATGTCGGCATTTATGCGATTAATCAAGGTACGTTGGCCAACAGCAATTACCACATTAATTTTAGCGGCGCGAACTTTAGCATTAATCCGGCGTTGCTAAGCCTCACGGTAACCGCAGGCAACGCCACGCGGCTTTACGGCGACGCCAATCCGGTTTTTACCGGCACGGTGACGGCGGGTGGCTTGGTCAATGACGATACGCTGGATTCGATTGGCCTAAGTTTTAGCACACCGGCAACGCCGCTGTCCGATGTCGGCACTTACGCGATTACGCCAAGCCTGGATAACATCAATTACATTTTTACCGGCATCGATGGCGAACTGACGGTTACCCCGCTGGCCAGCGTGGCTTGGGTCGGCGCTAGCGGCGATTGGTCAACCGCCAGTAACTGGGCGAATAATATTTTGCCGACGACCGGCAATGTGCTGGCGGCGACGATTCCGGCCAATGTCACGGTGACTTACAACGCCGATACCCAGCTGGACAGCCTTAGCAGTCTGGGGCATTTCCAGATGGCTGGCGGTAATTTGGGTCTCAGCGGCAACTTCGCTACCGCGCAATACACGCAATCCGGCGGTACGCTGTCGGCCGCTAATTTTACCGCCAGCAATGCGTTTAACCAGGCTGGCGGCGTGCTTACGGCTAATAGTGTCGTCATCAATGCGGTCAACAGCATCATTCAGGGCATAGCAGGCACGATCAATGCCAACAGCCTTAGCGCCACCAGCAGCGGCGGCGATGTCAGTTTTGCTGGAACCAATAATATCCGTGACGATTTGGCTATCGATGCCTTCGGCAGTATTTTTTCGCGCAGCCAAGGCACAGCGCGGATCAGCCGGTTGAATGCAAGCAGCGGTTCTATCAATGCCGGTAATACCGGCGGTTTCAACTTAGGGCGGACCAGCGGTTTTGGCAATATTGATATTACTGCGTTCTCGCCGTTGACGGTTGATGAGACAGTCAATTCCAGTAACGGAAACATCAATTTAACTGCCAGCAATGGCGGCGCACTGACCATTAATGCGCCGATTACCGCGCCTTCGGGCACTATTGCCTTGGCGGGTGGTTCGTTGAGCGGAACCCACAGCGAGGCATTGGCAGGTTTTTTTACTAATAATGCCGCACCTGAACCTACGCCGGTTCCCGTGCCTGAACCTACGCCGGTTCCCGTGCCTGAACCTACGCCAGTTCCTGTGCCTGAACCTACGCCGGTTCCCGTGCCTGAGCCTACGCCAGTTCCTGTGCCTGAACCTACGCCAGTAGACACCATCAAAGAAGAATTTGTACCGGTTGCCTTACAAGACATTAACCAGGTGGTTCTAGGGACAACGCCCCAGCTAGGACGTTCGTCACAGGACGATTCATCTTATGACAATAGCCAGATGCGGAATGCGCCTGCTGCGCCCAATGCGCTAGAAGACGAAAAAAGAAAAAATATCCTGCAGTGCCGCTAAATACGCGCCCTTTTATTTTTTGTAGACCCTATTATGCCTATGCAACCCGCCCTCTTTGTCAAACAGGTTTTAACGCCCGCGTCGCGACTGAAAACCGCATCAGTACTTAGCCTGGCGATAGCCTTAACAATCACCCTGCCCGCCCATGCCGTGCCCCAATTGGTCGGTCATGTCGATTTTGCCAAGGGCAGCAACGCCGCACAACTGCCGGGCGCCGCGCCGCGCATCCTCGGCAAGGGTGCGGATATTTTTCAGGGCGACAATATCCAGACCACCGAAAGCAGCTTTGTCATTGTCGCCTTCACCGATGGCGCTAAGGTGACAGTGCGACCGAACAGCAACTTTAGCATTGACCGTTACGACAGCCAGTCCACCGGCAAAACCGCGCAGATGGTGTTGCATCAAGGCGGCGTCGACACCAGCACCGGTGCGATTGCCCAAGCTAATCCGGCCAATTATCAAATAAAAACCCCGACCGCCACGGTTAAACCTAATTCCGAAAAAGCCGAGTATAGCGTGGCCATTTGCGATAAGGAGTGCGAGGAAAAAGGCAAACAAGCGGTCGGCAATACGGTCAGGACTGAAAACAGTGTGGTGGCGCGCGTGGTCGACCTGAAAGGCGAGGTGCGTGCGCTCAACCGTAATGCAAAAGACGCCAAAGAACGGGCGCTGTCACTCGGCAAACCGTTGTACAACGCCGACACCGTGCACAGCAAAAAGGACAGTTATGCGCTGTTGCTTTTCCCCGATGGTGAAAAGTTCACGCTGCAGGCCGACAGCGAAATGGCGATTGAACAGTACCATTATCAGCTTAAAGATAAGAAAGATAAGATTTTGTACCGCTTAGCCACCGGCGGTATGCGCGCATTAACCGGCACTATCGGCAAAAGCGATCCCGCCGCGTTTGCGCTAGATACGCCGATTGCCACGATCGGCATACGCGGCACCGGCACCGATACAACAGTGATACCGGCACAACATAGCTGGTGCAAGCCCGGCCAATCGGACTGCGTTAATCTTGAGCATTCGACTTGGCAAGGCACCTCTTTTATCCGCAATCTGGCGGGCGAGTTTGATGTGCCGGAAGGCAGCAGCAGTAATCTGTCCCGTTCTAATGAAAAACCCCGGATATTCCCAACGCCGCCCGATGCGCCGAAACCGCCTGAACCCAGACCGGACACCGATAAATCCGATCCGAAAAAAGTGTTTGAGGAAATACCGCCGGTGCAAGGCGACACTGCTGTTAAAGTGCAAAAAGGCAGCACTAACATCGAGTCTAAAGACGGCCAAATTATTATCACCATAGAACCCGGCGAATCGGCCTCGACCCGTTCCGATGGCAAGGCGACCACGTTCAACCAATCTTATGAGCTAATATCCGGCGGCAATGAACCGGGTTCGCCAAATGACCAAAACCCGGTCGGCCCGATGCAAGGCCCTATTCCGCTGGAAAATGAAAGCCTGTTCGATGACGGCAGCGGCAAGGCCGACAATGCGTTTGCAGACTGTTTAATCTGATGGTTTTAGCCGCGCTTGAAACCACTTATTCATAAAGTATAAAGAGCTCCAGAGATGACTAAAAAAGTTCATGGGTTTACCATCCGCTCGGTTGGATCGGCCTTAATCGCAGCCGGTTTGTGCCTGGCGCCGCCAGCGCCTGCTTTAGCCGCCGCACCGCAGGAATTCAAGTTTGAGGTTAAGCATTTTTTGCTGGAAGGTTCATCGCCGCTGCCGCCTGCGTTTGTTGCCGATTTTTTCGCGCCACTGCAAAACCGCTCTTATACGCTGAAAGAACTGCAGGGCGTCAGCAAATCGCTGGAACAACTTATCCAACAAGAAGGTTACTCATTCTATCGGGTGGTCGTGCCGCCGCAAACGCTGGCCACCGGCGAGGTCAAGCTGCAAGTGCTGGCGTTTACCGTGGGCGAAATCGAGGTCAGCGGCAACCGGCATTTTAGCAGTGACAATGTGATAGCCAGCCTGCCCGCCCTCGATAAATCGGTATCGCCGAACACCCAGGCGCTGTCCGAAGCGATCAAGGTGGCCAACAAACACCCGTCGAAACAGCTGCAATTAACCTTCAAGCCCAGCAAAACCCAGGACAAACTCGACGCCCATATTGCCGTCAATGAACAGCGCCCTTTTCAGGCGTCGTTGATGGCCAACAATTTCGGCACCCCAACATCGGGCGATTACCGCCTGATTGGCTCGCTGCAATACAGCAATTTGTGGGGACTCGATCATGTAATCAACGGCAGTTACTCCATTGCCCCGGATTATGCCGACACCGTCAAGCAATACGGCGGCAGTTACAGCCTGCCCATTTATAAGCTCAAAGGTTGGTTGAGTGCCTATTATGCCAAGTCGTCGGTGAATGTGGGTACGGTGGCGACTGATTTGACCGTGACCGGTGCCGGTGAAATGTACGGCATCCATTACCAGCAGTTTTTGCCCAAATGGGGCAAATACGAACACAGCCTGGATTTGGGCATTGATAACCGCTATTTCATCAATGACATCCAATTCCAACAGACCCAGGTGGGCGGCAATGTGCGCAGTGCGCCGTTTAGCGTGTTGTACAGGGGCGAATATCCGTGGCTGAACACGCACAGCAGTTATTATGTGCAATGGGTGGCGAATACCGATTTCGGCGGCCATAACACCGATGCTTATTATCAGGCGGCGCGGCTAGGTGCTAAGCAGGACTGGGATTTGTTGCGCTATGGCGGCAATTTTTTAGTGAATGTCGACAACTGGCTGCTGCAAACCACGCTGATCGGTCAGCACAGCGGTAATCCACTCATCGCAGGCGAGCAGTTAGGCATAGGCGGCAGTTTTGATGTGCGCGGTTATGAACAACGCGAAACCGGTGCCGACAGCGGCCAGATTGTGAAGTTTGAAGTAACTACCCCGGCTTGGCACAACATCAACCTGTTTACCTTTTACGATTACGGCCATGGCCGTTTGCAAAGCGCCTTGGCAGGGCAAGCCAAAGACTGGAGCCTAAGTGGAACCGGCATCGGCGCCCGTTACCAGTGGCGGGATTATTTCATGGGCAATATTACCTTTGCCCATGCGCTGGACACGGCTGAAAATGGCACCACGCAAGCGGGCAATAACCGTATTCATGCCAGCATTATGTTCAGGTATTGAGGGCTTTCACGCAAAGGGCGGGTTAGTCTTTTTTGCCCTCAAACAGCATGTGCGCCATTTTTTTCGCTTTGGTCTTTAAATAGCCGACATTGTCATCATGCGCCACAGATTCAACCGGAATGCGGCCTGCCACGTTGATGCCGAGTTTTTTCAGCTCTTCTATTTTCTTGGGGTTGTTGGTGATCAGTTCTATCGACTTGACATCCAGGCTTTCCAGCATTAACGCGGCTATGCTGTATTCCCGTTCGTCGGCAAGATGGCCCAAATGGATGTTGGCGTCAACGGTATCCATGCCCTGATCCTGTAGGTTATAAGCCTGCAATTTTTTCAATAAGCCGATGCCGCGCCCTTCCTGACGCAAATAAATCAATATGCCGAAACCTGCCTTATCAATGAGTTGCAGCGCCATATCCAACTGTTCGCCGCAATCGCAACGCCTTGAGCCTAATACGTCGCCGGTAAAACACTCGGAATGGATGCGCACCGGCACCTTTTCCCGGCCCGCAACAGTGCCTTTAACCAAAGCGACATGCTCCTTGTCATCAATGGTGTTGCTGTAATAGTGCAGGATAAACTCGCCGTGTTTGGTCGGGATCGGTGTTTGTACCAAGTCTTCTAATTGTGGTTTCACGTAAATAACTAATCCAAAAAATTCTTTGTATTTTAACCAATCCGACGCTTGTTACGTTAAAAAAAATTCTCTTTGTTTGCACACACAACCGCCATCGTTAAAAAATGAACGGCCACTTACAAAACCTCTAACGCCCGCAAAATGGCGGCTATATCCAGATTTTCTGCCACCGTATCGGCAAAGCCCTGTATTTCGGCTTCGCGGTAATCGGTGTAGCAATAGCCCTGATAATGCGGATGAATGGCTTTAAAATAATCGCGGCGAAAAGCATCGTCATCAAACACGCCGTGGATATGAGTGCCCGCATATTGGTCGCCTTGATAATACAGCGGGTATTTGTCCATGCGACCGCAATGGATTTCATAGCCGCTGATGTTAGCGTAGGAAAACAGCGGATACTGGCCGCGTGTGAGTATTTTGGGGGTTTGGTAAATAACGCTATCGTCGATAAAACCCAAACCGGTTTCAGTAATTGCGCTGTCATGCTCCAGTGCCTCAGGATCGTGCAAACTTTCGCAGAGCATTTGATAGCCGCCGCAAATGCCGAACACCGGTTTGTTAAACTGTAAAATTTCCTGAAACAAACCCTCGCTTTTCAGCCATTGCAAATCGCGGATTACGGTTTTGCTGCCCGGCAACAGCACTAAATCGAAACCGTCGAGCGGATGGTAAGCGTGTATCAGTTCGACATAAAGCTCAGGATCGGCCATCAATACATCGAGATCGTTGTAATTGCTCAAGCCCGGATAAGCCAGCACCGCAACGCGGATTTTAACCGCGCCCAAACGCTGTTGATAATTGCGCAACGACTGGGAATCTTCCATGTCGATATTCAGCGGCAGGAACGGCAACACGCCCAAAACCGGAATGCCGAAACGCCCGGCAATAATCTTTTCGCCGTCATCGAAAAAACGCCGGTCGCCGCGAAATTTGTTAATGACCACGCCGATCAAATTACGGCGCATGACCGGATCCATCAATTCCAACGTGCCGTAAATCGACGCGAACACGCCGCCGCGCTCGATGTCGGCAACCAGGATATTTTGGGTGTTGAAAGCATTGGCGACAAAGGTATTGGACAAATCTTTGTTCAATAAATTCAGCTCGACCGGCGAACCGGCGCCTTCGGCAATGACCAGATCATAGTCCTGTTGCAGCTGTAAAAACGCGGCACTGACTTGCTGTTTCAGTTTGTCGATTTCCGCGTAATAAGCGGCAATCGACTGGTTTTGATAAACCAGGCCGTTGACAATCACCTGCACCGAACCGTTGCCGTGCGATTTAAGCAGCACCGGATTGAACAAATAACTCGGCTGCACCCGCGCCGCTTCGGCCTGAAAACATTGCGCACGCGAAATTTCCCGATTTTCTTTCGTGACCGCCGAATTATTGGACACGTTTTGCGCTTTAAAGGGCGCGACTTTTAAGCCTTGGTCGGCAAAAATACGGCACAAGGCCATCACCAAGGTGGTTTTTCCGGCATCCGAACTGGTGCCGAAGATGGCTAATGGTTTCATTTTTTCCCGTTCCTACGCCCAGGTTTCGGTTTGCTGTTAATCGTGACGTGCTCCCTAAAGGGCATCCCACAAGCACTCGCTTGCTCGCGCCCATCGGCCATAAAGTCATCGGAAAATTGCGTGAATGACGCAAACCAATGCTCCCAAGAATTATCAATGGGTTCAGGCATGTTATTGTCGTGTTCGGATATTTTCATTTATGCCTGTGAGTCGATGTTTACTTTACCCAAGCTACTGGCAAGCCGCGCTATCGCCTGCTCATCCTTGACCGCAAAGCGCAAATAACGGCTATCCAAACCTTCAAAATTATCGCAGACGCGGATTAAAATGCGCGCCGCTTCCAATTGCGCCTGCAACTGATGGCCGTCACCTTGGTTTGCCAGCCGCGCCAGCAGAAAATTAGCCTGTCCCGGATAAATGATGTCGAACAAGCCGGAATCGTGCAGGACTTGATGCAGCACAGCGCGTAAATGCGCGGTCTGCTGGCGGGTTTGTGCGATGAAGCCGGTATTTGCCAAGGCCTGTTGCATATAAGCCATGTCCAGACTGGACAGTTTCCAAGCCGGTTCAACACGTTGCAGGTCTTTAATTGCCGCTGTCGCCGCCAGAATAAAGCCGATGCGGATACCGGCACAGCCGTAAAACTTGCTTAACGATTTGATCAGGTAAAGTTTGTCGTAACCGGCTATTTGTTCCACCACAGAATCGGCGGCCGCACCATCCTTGGCGGTCGAAAAGTCCAGAAACGACTCGTCAATAATGAGGGTACACGCGGCCGCCTGCCATTTCGCCAACAGGGCTTGCAGATCGTAAAGCTGGCCGTCCGGCGTCGATGGATTGACAAAAACCACCGTGCTGCGTTCGGGAATATCGGCCATCAGCTGACTGAAGCGGTCGATGTAGTGCACGGTACAACCGAGCTCCCCGGCAATATGCGCATATTCGCCGTACAGCGGCGCATATAACACCACGTCTTGCGGCTGCAAATGGCGCAACAAAGCGAAAATGGCAGAACTGGCGCCGTTAAAAACTTCAATATCGACACCGGACGGATACGGGTAGCGTTGCCTGATTGCCTGTTTTAACACGCCGTAATCGGGGTCGGCATAGGGCGTCAATTGAACGCCTTGTAAACAACTTAAATCGACTGCCTGCAGCGGATTAATGTTGGCCGAAAAATCCAGCACCTGTTCCGGCAAGCAGCCGACACGCTGGGCAAACCGGTAAATATTGCCGCCGTGGTTCATCGTTCATTCAAGCTGTAGGGTACGCTGTGCGTACCGTTATTCAGTGGATTAGCGTTGATAAGGTACGCGGTAATCATTCAGCCCCCGCAATTATCGTTCCCACGCTGGAGCGTGGGAATGAGGGTGGGATGTGAATAATTACGGTACGCGCAGCGTACCCTACAAACTACGGGCAGCCGATAATCAGACCTTCCAGGTTTTAAAAACCTGGAAGGTCTAACTTGCAAGCCCTTTAATAGGTCGAGTATCACAGGATTTCGGCTATAAATTGATATATTCAACATAAAGGTAATCATCAACCTGGCGCAGTTTATGCGCGGAACCGGCATCAATACGCAGCTGGAACGAGTTGGCCAAAGGCAGGTTTAACGCACGCGCCAGCAAAGCGCGGATAACCCCGGCATGGGTGATGACCAAAACCTGTTCGGCTGGATTCGCTAATAATTCTTGCCAAAAATCACCCGCACGCTGGTACAAATCTTCAAAATTTTCGCCGTTGGGCGGCGCGGCAGTGACAAAATTATCGGTCCAATGTTGCATTGCAGCGGCGTCAATGTCGTCAAAACGCTGGCCTTCCCAGTCGCCAAAATTAAGTTCCTGCAAACGCGTATCAGTAATCACCGTGTCCGAAAACGTCTCGGCCAGTTGCAGGCAGCGCGTTAGCGGGCTGCTGAACACTTTGCAGTCGTCGTCAAATTCGGGCAGTTTGTCATGCAACTTGCCCATTTCATCGTCAAAACTGGCGGCCAAGGCAATGTCGCTGTGTCCGTAACAGACGCCCGGATCGCTGGCGGTTTGGGTATGACGAATTAAATAAATATCCATAATGCACTCACGCTTAAATAAAAAACAATTTCAGCGACTTGCAGGCAAGCGCCTAAGCAATCGCCGGTGTAGCCGCCGATATGGCGGTAAAAATAACGTCCCAATAGCCAAGTTGTAAGCCAGACCGGAATAATCGCCACCACATAAAATAGCGGCAATAAGGCCAGCGGCAATAAGGCGATGACGGCGGCAACAACCAGTTCCCGAACATTAGGCCGATAAACCGCGCCCGCCGCTTTGCTGTCAGTGCCCCGCGCATAAGTATAACGCCGCATCAGCAACAGCGGCGATAAACGGCTGATGCTGTGCCCTGCCAGCAATATAAACGGCACAGCGGCAACCGGCATTGCCGCCAGCAGGCTGACCTTCAAGCCCAGCAATAACAGCAAGCCAAGCAGGCCGTAAACGCCGATATGGGAATCTTTCATGATTTCCAGAATGCGCTGCTTAGTAAAGCCCGCGCCGAAACCGTCGCAGACATCGGCAAAGCCATCTTCGTGCAAGGCGCCAGTCAGCAAAATGCCGCTTATTAGCGCCAAAATCACCGCCGTTGTTTGCGGCCATAACAAATTAGCCAGATAAAAAACCAGCGCACAACAGCCGCCAACCAGCCAGCCGACCAGCGGCAAATATACGGAGGCTTGCGGCAGTTGCTGATAATCCAGTGTTTGCGGACAGGGTGATCGGTCGCATCGGTTCCCTACCGCTTGCGACACTTTTGCCATCCCTGGCAGTCGTGTGTAGAAACTGAGGGCCAATAAAAATAAATTTAGATGGGACATGGTTGTTTATGCTCCTACGACACTGAACCAAAATCTGATGTGGGTGCGACGCTAGCCTGTCGAAAAACCGATTTAACCCGTTATTAATTTCCCCTCTTTTTGGCTTTCATTTTTAAAAAATTCCTGGCGCTTTTTTCTTACCGTATACGGGATATTCGCCTTCTCCCAGCGTTCTAAATCTACTTGGGATGCGTTATGTAATGCCTGGCCAATAACCGCTTCGTTTCGGCTGCCGCATAGAGCAGGAATCAATAGCACGGAGCGATTCATATCGGCTTGCGGACTGCGTTCAAGCAGGTGTTTATAATTTCCAAACAGCGATTCAATGATATCGCTACTGACTAACAGCGGTAGTTCGTTGCCCAGTCCTTCTTGAACCTGCACATGCTTTTTTAACCAAGCTTGTAGCCGTGTTTTTACTTTAGAATTGCGCGGCAAGGTTGTTGATAAGGCGTAACATTGCTTGTAGGTGAATTTGTTAAGTCCTTTGTTCTTAAGGATTTCCATCACCTCTGAAACTGTTTTAGTGGTCAACGCAAAACGCTCAATAAACGGTTTCATTTTTAAAAAGCCAGGAAACACGGTACGCAATTTGTCTAACACGCTGCCTTTCTTCGCGCCGCCTTTAACCGCAAAGGCATCCAGCATTTTAGTGCCCCAGTCACCGAGTTTACTGACGCTTTGAAAGCGCCCTTTGGTGCGTAATTTAGGCGGTGTCAAAAAGGCAAACTCGGTCTGCCGCAGGCATTTGGCACCCTGACTCAGTGCTGCGGTAAAGGTTTTATAATCCTCTGTTTTTTCAAATTGACTTTTCAGCGCACTGGCCATGCAGTGGCCGATGTCGTCAATGACAGGCACCGGTTGTTCTTGTTTGGCCGACCATTGGCGCACGCCTTTTGCCAGCGTGTAGTCGCAATCTTTAACAATCGCTTGGGGGATGCCGGCGATG
>JBLRXA010000083.1:0-14434 GCA_047920955.1 Methylobacter sp.
TTAGCTTACCTGTTTCCCTGCTGGTTTTCTCAGGTTAAAAACTTGAACATCGAGTTATAGCCTGCAAAAATTTTTATCGTCAAGTGCGCAGAGAAGAAAGCGCAATTTTGGCCGCAGCCACATCTTTTACAATCTGTGTTTTAAGGTCGCCTAGCGACTGAAAATGCATTTCATCCCTAATCTTTTGTTTGAAATGCACTTCCACATAGCGCCCGTAAATCTGTCTATCAAAATCAAATAAATACACTTCCAGTATGACCTTTTCGCCGTCATCAACGGTGGGCCGGGTGCCTACATTGGCAACGCCTTCAAATTCGCGGTCATCAATACCGGTCATGGTCACCGCAAATACCCCGTTAACCGGGGTATTTTTTCTAAACATTTGTATATTGGCCGTAGGATAGCCGATGGTTCTGCCGCGTTTGTCGCCATGCGCCACACGTCCGCACACAGAATAACAACAGCCGAGCAGTTTTTCAGCCAGCGCCAAATCGCCATCGCCCAGCGCATCCCTAATCAATGTGCTGCTGACGCGAAGTCCATCGATTTGATAAGAACCGGTGTCTTCAACATCAAAGCCGAATAACTTACCTCTGTCTTTAAGCATGGCGAAATTGCCGCGCCGCGCTTTGCCAAAATGAAAGTCATCGCCGACCACCAAATGCTTTACGTTCAACTGCTTAACTAACACATCGGCAATAAACTGTTCGGCATCATAGTTGGCGAAATGCTGATTAAATCGCAATATCACCAAATCATCAACGGGCAATTTAGCAAAGGGAATCACTTTCTCCCGCAAACGCATCAACCGTGAGGGTGCATTTTCACCCAAAAAATATTCCAGCGGCTGCGGCTCAAAAGTCATTACCACAACAGGCAAAGCCAGTTTTTCACCCCGCTCTGCCAGCTTTTTTATCACTGCCCTATGCCCCAAATGCAACCCGTCAAAATTGCCAATCGTCAGTACGCAACCTTTTTTTAACGGTTCTAAATGGGATAATCCTCTAATTAAACGCATGACTATAATGAATTCAAAAAGCCTTATTTTATCATGGCTACAGACCGCTTGGATTCAAATCATCATAACTAAAACCCATGCTCAAAAAAAAAGCCCGGTGGAATGCCACCGGGCTTCTTAATTCTTAAAATCAGCGATGATTTATTTCATCATTGATTTTTTGAACATGCTGTCCAGTTTGCTGTTTGTATCTTGGGCATATTGCGCTGCACGGTTAGCCGCAGCTTCTGCAGCAGCTGCTTGTGAAGAAGCAGAATCAGCAGCACTTCTTGCGCTAGCTGCATCAGCAGATGCTTGTGCAACTGAAGATTTCAAACCATCAATTTGTGATTGTAAATTGTCGATATCTGAAGTGCTTGCGCAACCAACAACCAAGCTAGCAACCAGAGCAACCATTGATAATTTTATTACTTTTTTCATCTCATTTTCCTTATTAAAGTTATTACTACAAAAAAAAACGCCTACTAGTTTTTATTTTGCACTGATTTTAACTTATTTGCCAGTTTTATTTTATTCTGACAACGGTGCCTTTATCCAACCATTGGCTTAAGTGGTCGATCTGCCGATTAGTCAAGGCAATACAGCCATGCGTCCAGTTCATTGCCTTATGAATTTTTTCATCAGCCCGGCCCAGGCCATGGATGCCGATGCGCCCACCTAAAGGTGTGTTTTGCGGCGGCACTTGGTGCATTCTGTGCGCGTTTACAATGCTGTCATAAGCTCTCCGGTTAATCACACCCTGCTCCAGCGCTTTTTGGGCATCTTCTGCAGACGGATAAGTTAAACCGAAAAACTTACGGAACGAGCTTTGCTCGCCCACCCAGCCTATTTTATAGTCGCCATAAGGCGTGATGTTATCGCCCTGATGGAGCTTAAGTCCGGCACCGCCACGGCCAATGGCGATGTCGTTTAACGTTTCAAGCGTCCGCTGGCCTTTTTTGACTTCGATAGTCAGCGCCTTGGTATCCACCAACAACCAAATATCATCATTGGCGATAACAGAAAAAGAGAAAAAACTGCAACATAGCAATAAATAAATTCGTAACATGAATGGTCTACACTAGAATAAGAATTTTGGTGTACTTTAGCCCACCGGTTTAATTGTTGAATTAAGGATTTAATATGCACATAGAAACGATCACAACACAGCCCTATACCGATCAAAACCCAGGGACATCCGGACTCAGAAAAAAAGTTAAGGTCTTTCAGCAACCCGGATACTTGGAAAATTTTGTCCAATCCATTTTTGACTCGTTAGCTGACTTTAGCGGAAAAACGCTGGTACTGGGTGGCGACGGCCGCTATTTTAACAGACCCGCCATACAAACCATCATCAAAATGGCTGCGGCTAACGGTTTCGGCAGTCTCATTATAGGTCAAGGTGGGCTACTGTCTACCCCGGCCGCTTCACATATCATCAGAAAATATAACGCCTTCGGCGGCCTCATCCTGTCCGCCAGCCACAACCCTGGCGGCCCTGACGAAGATTTCGGCATCAAATACAATGCCGGCAACGGCGGCCCTGCCACAGAAAAAGACACCAACGCCTTTTATCAGCGCAGCCTGATAATCGACAGTTATAAAATAGCCCAGATCGACGATATAGACCTTGATTGCATCGGCACTCAACAACTGGAAAACCTGAGTATCACTGTCATCGATCCAGTCGCCGATTATGCCGAACTGATGCAGTCTATTTTCGATTTCAACCTGCTCAAACAAAGCCTCAGCTCCGGCTATATCACCTTGCTGTTCGATGCCATGCACGCCATCACCGGGCCTTATGCCAAGCGGATACTGGTCGACATTCTGGGCGCAACGCCGGATTCAGTCATTAACGCCGAACCTTTGGAAGATTTCGGCGGCCATCACCCCGACCCCAATTTGGCTCATGCCCAAGAATTGGCCGAACGCATGTTCAGCGCCGCTGCCCCGGTTTTCGGCGCGGCATCCGATGGCGACGGCGACCGCAACATGATTACCGGCAACAATATTTTCGTCACCCCCAGCGACAGCTTGGCCATTATGGCGGCCAATGCGCATTTAATACCGGCTTATGCCCAAGGTTTGCGCGGCGTAGCGCGTTCCATGCCGACCAGCCAAGCAGTTGACCGCGTTGCCGCCTGTTACAACATCCCCTGCTACGAAACCCCAACCGGCTGGAAATTTTTCGGCAACCTGCTCGATGCCGGCAAAATCACCCTGTGCGGCGAAGAAAGTTTCGGCACCGGCTCCGATCATGTCCGCGAAAAAGACGGCTTATGGGCGGTATTGTTCTGGCTTAATTTAATCGCCAAAAAACGCCAATCGGTTGCCGACATCGTGCATGAACACTGGCAAAAATTCGGCCGCGATATTTATTGCCGCCACGATTATGAAGCCGTCGCCATGGACATTGCCAACGGCATTGTCGAACATCTGAGAGCGCAATTACCGGCATTGCCCGGACAAACCTTCGGCGAATATACGGTGAAATATGCCGATGAATTCAGCTACGAAGATTCGATAGACCAAAGCATCAGCCGCAACCAAGGCATACGCATCGGCTTTGACAACGGCTCTCGCATCATTTTCCGTTTATCAGGCACTGGCACCGTCGGCGCAACCTTACGGATTTATCTGGAACGCTTTGAAGCGGACGCCGCCAAGCACGATCAAGATGCCCAAGTCGCGCTGGCGGAATTGATTAGCCTTGCCGAACAGTTCTGCGAAATTAAACAACGCACCGGCAGAACCAGGCCTGACGTGGTTACTTAAGAAACACGCATAACTTAATTTAAGCAATGAACATGAAGGACATTATCGTTCCCACGCTCTGCGTGGGAATGCCTGAGTACCGCTCCAGCGGTACGAGACGCTAAAGCGTCCCGGTCTTCGTGGTGAACAAAATGCTTTTTCACAGACTGGCTTGAGCCATCGTAAATATGAAAACTCCAAAAAGTATTGAACCGCTGGTGCGCGATGGCCTCGTTGACGAGGTACTGCGCCCGCTAAAAAGCGGCAAGGAAGCGGCGGTTTATGTCGTATCGTCCGAAGGCGAAATACGTTGCGCCAAAGTTTATAAAGACATCAACAAACGCGGCTTCCACAAACAG
Organism: Methylobacter sp.; assembly: GCA_047920955.1. Classification (GTDB taxonomy): domain Bacteria; phylum Pseudomonadota; class Gammaproteobacteria; order Methylococcales; family Methylomonadaceae; genus Methylobacter_A. Next base: position 4,114 of record JBLRXA010000083.1, read on the forward strand.
GCGCAATACCAGGAAGGCCGCAAAGTGCGCAACACGCGCCAAGCCCGCGCCATGGAAAAAAACACCCGGTTTGGCCGCAAACAGCAGGAAGACGTCTGGCAAAATGCCGAAGTCGATGCCTTGTATCGCCTTGCCGCCGCCGGTGTGCGCGTGCCGCAGCCCTATAATTTCGTCGAAGGCGTGTTGCTGATGGAACTGGTCACCGATGGTCATGGCAACGCCGCACCCCGGCTTAATGACCTGGAGCTAAGCCATGAACAAGCGCTTGAATACCACGCCTTGCTGATCAAAAAAGTGGTCAGAATGCTGTGCGCAGGCCTAGTGCATGGCGACCTGTCGGAATACAACATCCTGATTGATGCCGACGGCCCGGTCATTATCGACCTGCCCCAAGCCGTTGACGCGGCGGCAAACAACAACGCCTCCCGGATGCTGGAACGCGATGTCGATAATCTGGCCGATTATTTTGGCCGTTTTGCGCCCGAATTGCTTAGCACCCAATATGGCAAAGAGATATGGAAACTTTACGAGATCGGCGAACTCAATCCCCAAGTCACCTTGACCGGCCGATTTCAGGCCAGCAACAAACAGGCGGACGTGGGCAGCATCATGCGGGAAATTAACGATGCCCGCGACGACGCAATACGCAGGCGTTACGAACATGAAGATTAACACCCGTTCCATTCAGGTGCGCTTATGAATGACAAACAACCGCAAAATCCGCTGCATGGCGTCACCCTGGAAAGGATGCTCACCGAGCTAGTGGAACATTACGGCTGGGACGAAATGGGCAGGCAGATTAACATCAGATGCTTCAACAATGACCCCAGCATACAATCGAGCTTGAAGTTTTTAAGAAAAACGCCGTGGGCCAGAGAGCAAGTTGAAGCCCTGTATTGTTCGAAAAAAGAGTAACTTTAACTCGCCATCGTCATAGCCTAGGGACAAAAAAAAGGGCAGCCAAAGCCGCCCTTTTCACCCGATAAAATGCCCGTTGTTATTTCACAAAGCAGTTTTTCTCGGCATATTCTTCGGCTTCTTTCAGGCGTTTCCTTAAATCTTTCGATTGCGTTGGATCGCGCATTGCGGCACCTGCATCGCCAGTTTGCCCCTTGCTTAAATAAGTGAATGTTTTCGCCGCTTCGTATTCCGCGAAACTCAATTTTTCTGCGATTTTATCGATCTTACAGCCGCAGGCGTATTGAGTGATATAAGACAGGCCGCCGTGTTGGGCGACGCAGTTTAAAACATATTCAACGCGGTCGCGGGTCGGATAGTCGCTGACAACCGGCGCAGGTTCTGCCGATTTTTCCGGCGCGGTGGCACAGCCTGAAATAACCGCAGTTAAGGCAAGGCTAAAGACAGTGTATTTAATGTTCATCTATTTTGCGCGAGATACCCCCATCCTTTAGGTTTAGGTTGGGGAGGGATAGCGCGTAGGCGATAGCCTACTCCTGTTCTCGCATCCTCTCTTGTTTGCTATCTAATTTAAAAAAACATAGAATTAAGCGTGGTTTTTTAACGATGCCAATAGCGATAACCAAGCTGGCATTAAACCATCGTTTTACTCTTTACCAAAAACCGCCGGGCTGGCGGGGTTAGCCTTTGGAGAGACTATAAGACCTTCTCGCTTAGTGCGTCAGGCGCGTTTCAGTGAATTAGGAAATACCTCACAGCGATGTCAGGAATCCCCTTGCTTTAGCTAGGGGAGGAGGTCAAGAAGATTTTTTATTCCCATTAAGTCAGACAGTGAAAAAATGTGCCCAGCAAACTGAGCGATTTCTAGTCGCGACACCACAAAAACCAAAGCTTACCATTATGGGCAGTCAAACAAAAGTTGCTGGCGTGATTCTTGCCGGTGGCCGCGCCCGACGCATGAATAACCAAGACAAAGGCTTGGTGAATTTTAAAGGCCGCCCGATGGCCAGTTACGCCATTACGGCACTAACTCCCATTGCCGACACCATACTCATCAATGCCAACCGGAATATTGGGCAATACCGGCAATTCGGTTATCCGGTCATTAGCGACCAAACCGACAGCTTTGACGGTCCGCTGGCTGGGATATTAAGTGCCATGATCTATAGCGATGCCGATATTTTGCTGGTTTTGCCGTGCGATTCGCCGTTAATCCAAAGCCGCCACCTGCAAAAATTGTTGGCGGCCTGCATGGCGGATAATGCCAATGCCGCCGTCGCCTTTGACGGCAACAGGTCGCACCCGGTTTTTTTGGCGGTAAAAACCGCATTGCAACACAGCCTGCAGGCTTATCTGGACAGCGGACAACGGAAGGTGGCGACTTGGCTGGCGCAACAACATCCGGTGCAGGTCGATTTTAGCGGCGAGCCGGGGATATTCAATAATGTGAATACACCGGCTGAATTATCCGCACTGGAAGACGCCTATTATTTCAGCTAGAATCACCGTTCATAGCGGAGTTATTGATTCGGCGAGCCGGTCTCTCAATATCCATATTTCATCACGGGCCAGGCTTTTTTTGCCGTCCCGCCATGTTCAGACTCCCTGAATAAGGACATAAATATCTAATGAATAAGCTGCTTCCACCCGCTATCATCCTGATGAACCGCCTGAATTGCTTCGGCAAGTCCATGTTGTTAAGCCTGAAATCGCATACGGGCTGCGCCATGCGCACTGACAATGGCATCACACCACAAGAACGCGAGGGACGTTACCGGGCAATAACCCATTTCACTCATGACGCCATCATTACCTGCGACCGCATTGGCAACATTACCGACTGGAATCGCGGCGCCGAGACTATTTTCGGTTATCCTGCCGCCGAAGCGTGCAATCAACCGTTGGCCTTGCTGATGCCCGACCGGTACCGCGACCGCCATATTGCCGATATAAACCGGGCATTATCCGGCAGCTCAACACAAAGTAACGCCCTCCCCCTTGAACTGACGGGCTTACGCAAAGACGGCAGCGAATTCCCGCTCGAACTCTCGCTAGTCAGCTGGGAGGCGCCAGAAGGCCGGTTCGTCACCGGTATCGTCCGCGACATGAGCCTGCACAAACAGGCCGAAATCGACCGGCGTATCGCCGCTATCGCCTTCGAAGCCCGCGAAGCAATGATGATCACTGACGCCAATCAAATTATCATCAAAGTCAACCAGGCCTTTATCGATACCACCGGATACAGCGCCGAAGAAGCCATCGGCCAGACGCCCGAATTGCTCAAATCCGATTACCAGGACCAGCAGTTCTACCAAACCCTATGGAAAAACCTGATCAACGGCGGCTATTGGCAGTCGGAAATATGGAGCAGGCGCAAGTCCGGCGACGTCTATCCCGAACGGATCAGCATTACCGCCGTGACCAATGCCGCAGGCGAAATCGTCAATTACGTCGCCACCTTTAATGATATTTCTCAGGAAAAAAAGGCCGAGGAAACCATTCACGACCTGTTTTTTTACGATTCGCTAACCAAACTGCCCAACCGCCGCCTGCTGCTGGAACGTCTAAAACACAGCATCGAAGTGGAACGGCGCGAAGGCAAACAGCTAGCGCTAATGATGCTGGATATCGACCGCTTCAAAACCATTAACGACAGTCTGGGCTATCTGGCCGGTGACGATCTGTTGCAACAGATCGCAAGCCGCATAGCAAGCCGCTTGCGCAAAGTGGACCTGATTGCCCGGATGCGCAAAGTCGACCTGCTGGCACGTTTCGGCGGCGATGAATTTATCATGTTGCTGGAAGATATTACCCTCGCCGAAGACGCGGCGCGAGTAGCTGAACAGATTATCGCTATGTTAAGCAAGCCTTTCTATTTAAGCCAAGGCGATGAAATATGCATCACCGCCAGTATCGGCATCAGCCTGTACCCGCAACATGGCGACATCCCCGAAACCCTAATCAGCTACGCCGATGCCGCGTTAAATAAAGCCAAGGCCGAAGGGCGCGGCTGTTTCGCCTATTATTCAGAAGACCTGACACTGGCGGCGCGTAACCGCATCGCCCTGGAAGCGCGTTTGCGAAAGGCCATCGAGCAGCATGAACTCAGGGTTTTCTACCAGCCACAGGTTGATATTGTCAGCGGGCGCATCACCGGCGCCGAAGCCTTAGTCCGCTGGCAAGACCCGCTTGAAGGACTGATTGCGCCATTTCATTTTATCCCCCTTGCCGAAGAAACCGGACTGATTCTGGACATTGGCGCCTGGGTATTACAGGAAACCTGCCGCCAGGGCAAACAATGGCTGGATGCCGGTGTCCCGCCATTAATGCTGGCAGTCAATGTATCCGCCCACCAATTTCGCCGCTCCGATGTCGGCAAACTGGTCACCAGCGTATTGGACGAAACCGGCTTTCCGGCAGAACAGCTGGAGCTGGAAATGACCGAAAGCGGGCTGATGGAAAATCAGGACAAGGTCAGGGAACTGGTGAATGACTTACGCGCCATCGGCGTACGTTTCGCCATTGACGACTTTGGCACCGGTTATTCATCGCTAGCTTATCTCAAGCATTTCCCGCTGGATTTGTTGAAAATAGACAAAAGCTTTATCGACGATATTCCGCATCAGCAGGACGACATGGAAATTGCCTCGACCATTATTGCCATGGGCCACATGCTCGGCTTTAAAGTATTGGCCGAAGGCGTAGAAACAGCCGAGCAGTTGGCATTCTTAAAAGACAAAGGCTGCAATGCCTATCAGGGCTATTTCAAAAGCAAACCGGTGCCGGCTGACGAATTTATTAAACTGTTACGGGCGCAAACAATCTAAATCGCCGAGCCTGCAAAGACCTTTTTTTGTGGGCAATTATCCCTACAATTCCCGCGTCGCACTGAATTTAATATCAGGCCAGCGCTCTTCGGTCAGTTGCAGGTTGACCCGGCTGTTGGCGACATAAACCAGATAACCGCCGCCGTCTTCGGCCAAATTGTCGAAGGCTTTTTTCTTGAACTCTTCCAGTTTGGCGGCTTTATCGGAACTGACCCAACGCACCGCTGAAATCGGTATCGCATCATAAACGCATTCAACGTTGTATTCGCTTTTGAGCCTGAACGCGGTCACGTCAAACTGCAACACGCCGACCGCGCCCAAAATCAGGTCGTTATTTTTAAGCGGCCTGAACAACTGCGTCGCGCCCTCTTCGGTCAACTGCACCAAGCCTTTTTGCAAGGCTTTGGCGCGTAACGGATCTTTTAACACCACGCGGCGGAACAGTTCCGGCGCAAAATACGGGATGCCGCCGAATTTAAGCGTTTCGCCTTGGCTAAAGGTGTCGCCGACCTGAATAGTGCCGTGATTATGCAGGCCGATAATGTCGCCAGGGTAAGCTTCTTCGACGCTTTTGCGGCTGTCGGCCTGAAAGGTGATGGCATTGGCAACCTGAACATTTTTACCGAGGCGCACATGATGGATTTTCATGCCTTTGTCGAATTTGCCGGAACACACCCTTAAAAAAGCAATGCGGTCGCGGTGCGATGGATCCATGTTGGCCTGCACTTTAAACACAAAGCCGCTAAAGTTCGGTTCTTCCGGCAACACTTCGCGCTGTTCGGCCTGCCGTGGTCTTGGCGATGGCGCATATTCAGCGAAGGCATCGAGCAACTCGATAATGCCGAAGTTGTTGATCGCCGAACCGAAAAATACCGGCGTCAGTTTGCCCGCCAGATAATCGTCCAGATGAAATTCATGGCTGGCACCTTTGACCAAATCGATTTCATCCCTCAATTCTTGCGCCTGATCGTCGAGCAACTCATCTAGTTTTGGATTATCCAAACCTTTGATGATTTCGGCCTGGGCAATCTTGCCGCCGTGCTGGGCGCTGAACAGGTGAATTTCATCTTTATACAGATGATAAACCCCCTTAAAACGCTTGCCCATGCCGATAGGCCACGTCATCGGCGCGCACTTGATGTTCAGCACGTTCTCGACTTCATCCATCAATTCAATCGGTTCGCGCCCTTCCCTGTCCAGCTTGTTGATGAAAGTCAAAATCGGCGTGGTACGCAAACGGCACACTTCCATCAAATTAATCGTGCGTTCTTCAACGCCTTTGGCCACGTCAATGACCATCAGCGCGGAATCGACAGCGGTCAACGTGCGGTAAGTATCTTCGGAGAAATCTTCATGACCTGGCGTATCAAGCAGGTTGAGGATGCAGTCTTTATGCTCGAACTGCATCACCGACGTGGTCACCGAAATGCCCCGCTCCTTTTCCATTTCCATCCAGTCGGAGGTCGCGTGGCGCGCCGCCTTACGGCCTTTGACCGAACCGGCCAGCTGAATCGCGCCGCCGAACAGCAACAGTTTTTCGGTGATCGTGGTTTTACCCGCATCGGGGTGGGAAATGATGGCGAAGGTGCGTCGCCGTTGCAGTTCTGAGAGTGTTTCTGACATGCCTTTGCTTTACTTAAGAGACTTAAAAAGCCGCTAATTATAACGTATTATGCAAAACGCTTAGCTATAGAAATATCGCATTGCCTAGGCAATGCTCGGGCAGTTTCACTGTTTAGGCGTTGCCGAGGCAATATAAACCATCGCCAATATCGAGAATATATAAGCCTGGATAACCCCGGTGAGCAAGCCTAACAGCTGCATCGCCACCGGAAAAAACAAGGGCGTGATGCTGAGTAAGATGCCGCCAATGACAGTGCCGCTCATGATGTTACCGTAAAGCCTCACCGCCAACGCCAGGGTGCGGGAAAATTCGCCGACAATGTTAAACGGCAACATAAACACGCTAGGTTGGCAATACTGCTTCAGATAACGCCGTAAACCGCCCCGATAGATGCCGTAAACCGGCACCGCAACAAAAACAGTCAGCGCCAGCGCGGTGGTGGTCGATAATGAAGCGGTCGGCGGCATGAAGCCAGGCACCACAGCCAGCACATTGGATAGGGCGATAAACAAAAACAGTGTGCCGATCAGCGGCAGATAGCGTTCCGGTTGCTGTCGGCTAAGTTCATGGATCTGCCGGTTCACACTTAGCACAATCACTTCCAGCAAATTCTGCACCCTTGAGATAGGCGCATCCACCGATAACCGCCGGGTCACCAAAAAACTGCCGCCGACCAGCAATGCCATGACCAACCAAGTAAAGGCCAAGGTCACATTGATTTTGACGAGGCCGTATTGCCACAACAGGATCTGGTCAGGATTATTAAGCATGATATAGCCGCCCGGCAGTTGGAAAAATGTTTCAATCCACACTCGACCTCATCTGCCAAATGACTTGCCTTACGACAATTTTGGCAATTATCCAGCCCAATTTCCCCCGCCATGACGCCGGGAGATTAAGGGCCGCGTCGAAAATTTTGCTTTACAATTCAAACTCGGCGGGATCAATACCCAACTCCTTAGCTATTTTGACGGCAACCTTTTTTTCGTCATCATCAAAATCGCCATCCGACGAGGCAATGCCGATAATCATCCGCACTAACAAGCGTGCGGCTTGGGCATTTGATTTCATTTTGCTTAACGCTTCATAGGCTTTAGCCTCGCCGATGTCCTTATCGAATTCGAGCTGGCCGACAAAATCCTGAAAAGCCTTGATCACATCGCTGGTGGTAAAAATCGACAGCGCATCGTGGCTTTCGATGAACTTGACCATTTTTTGCTTTTCTTCCGAACTGACACTGCCATCGGCCATGGCAATCAAGGCTGAACCGGCCATGGCCGCGTTCAAAAAATCCTTGTTCTTAAACTTCAACGCCTCTGTTTTCAATTCATTGGCTTTGTTTTTTAATTGGCTTAAAAAATTATCGAAACTCATTATGTTCCCCTGCTGTTAAATGATGGTGGGTTATTTGCTGCCGGCGACATAGTTTAAGCCCCAACCGAAAGCGCGGTCCATTTGCTGGTGACCGGCAAAATAATCGATCAGCTTGGTGATCTGGAGCTGGCCGTTTATGTTTTCAAGCATGGCAAGGGCGCACAAAAACTGGTCGTCGCGGTAGCTGTCAAGGCGTATTTCTATATCGGGCTGGTTTTTGCTTTTGATGGTAATGACGGCGTCTACATGCGACCAGTTCGGCACACCTTCGTAGATAAAGGTGTAAATCAATATACGCCTAAATTCGTGCAGATGTTGGGTGTTGATACGTAATGTTTCGCCGCCGACCGAGCTGCCGCTGCGGTCGTCCTGATCCAGCTCAATAAAGGGGAATTGGTGCAGATTGCCGAAACGGTTGCCCAATGCCTGCACCGCGCCAATCTCGCCGCTGTCAAATTCCCACAAACAGGCCAGATCCAGGTCGATACCGACAGAAGACCGACGGAACAGCCCGGCCGATTTGACCGGCTTTGCATTCCAGTTCAGGTTAATCAGGATTTCGCCGGACTCGCCGGTATTTTTTTCCAGCGAAACCGACTGGCCTTTTTTGTCCAGGGTAATTTTGCTTAAATTTATTTTTCCAGCCGGTGTAGCGGGTGCAGACGTTGCTTCGCCTTCGCCGACATCAACGCCGTAAAATTCGGCTAAAGGTTGCAAGCCGCCAATAAACCCTTGTCCGACAGCACGAAACTTCCATTGTTGCTGATGCCGGTACAGTTCGCCGACAATCAATGCCGACTCTTGGTTTTGCGTGGTATCAAGGGAGAAACAGGCAATTTCGAGGCCGCTGAGAAAATCCTTTACCAACACAGTGATATTTTTAAGCTGGGAGAAATGCTGCCCTTTAGCCTGCCCATCGGTAATGGTCAGCGCCAGCGCAATTTTCTGAATTTCAGTGCCGGTACGGTCAAGATGCAAGGTGAACCGCCCCAATTCCGGCTCCAGCAAAATGCCTGACTCGGTGCGGGCGGGCTGGTTAAAGAAAATGAAATCGTCATCCGTTGACACCTTGCCTTGGCTGTTCAGCAAAAAAGCGCTGACATCGACAGTCACGCCCGGCGACTGTCCGTGGCTGACTGAAACGTGTAGCGATGTTGTCGGCAATGGGCAATTTTGCCCGGCGACCAAATCAATGCGATGACTCATTCTCCCCCCTTTTTTTATCGATTAGTTGACAAACAACTCCGTATAGCCCGGCAATACCGGCGCTTCGCCGTAATGGTGCTGCCTGTCCATGATAGCCTGCCCCCATTGCCAATGCGTGGCCACTTCGCACATGGCGTCGTGCATCCTGAAAACCGCAGGCGAGGCACTTTGCGTTAAAGCCTGCGCCATATCGTAATCCTCGCTATCGACGCCATACATTGCCTCAATGACCGGCACTTGCGTTGGATGAATCGCGGTTTTTCCGGTCAAGCCATGCGCCAAATCTAAGCGGATTTCTTGTTGCAAAGTAGCGCTATCGTCCAAATACTCAAACACCGGTGCCGACAACGAAAACCCGTAAGGCTTAAACACCGTCACCAGTTGCGCAATGACGTGGCCGAGCGGCGTTTCATACAAGGTCATAGCCCGGGGGCGCCTGATACCCAACAGATTCATCAGGTCGTTGCCGCCAATCCGCAGCATTAATATCCGCGCAAAAACAGCCTCCTGCATCAAGGCCTGGCGCAATTCAATCATCGCGCCGACATCAAAGACATCCCGGGTTTCCAGCGTCGGCATAACTTTAAACGCCGTGCCCTGCAATTGGTCGAAATAGGCATGAAAATTACCGGCGTTAAATTTCGGCAACACAAAACCGTCTATCTTTTCGATGTCGGGCAATGCCAACAAGCGCGCCAAAATGTCTGGATTTCTGGCACGGATAAAACGGAAGCGTTGCGGCGTATCCCTAAAGCCCTGCAAACATAAGCCCAAATGGCGCAGACTGCTGTCCAACTCATTTTGGGACACCGCATCTTCGGTACAAAAAATCATCGAGCGCAAGGCTTGCAGCTTCTCGCCATTGGCGCAATCCATCAAATCGAAACGATGCGCTGGCATATACAATGACGCCCCTAAACACCATGGTGAAAAAACTTTGGGCGCTGTGTTCATTATTAAATTTCCTTGATTAACGCGGCTACGCAATACGGCACTTGGTAAAAATATCGGTGGGAATAAACCTTGATTCGGTCAGCCAGCGCCACAGCCAACGCGCTGGCCGAATAATGCGGCCAACAAGCCAGCAGCGTACCGATAAAATACGCAGGCATTATAGACTTTTTATAGCCATCACGGTAACGGCTCTATTGCACTGGCGCGTTACCGTTACCGATGATTGATGATTCTTGCCAGGAGTCTGTCGGTCTTAGCCCCGAGAAATACCTTTCCACGCCAAAAAGCCCAAAAAATGCGCCAAATTAAAGCAAAATCAACGCTTTTTGGCTGCATTTCCCCCGGATGTTGATTTTTAATAATGTCAGAGGTTAAACTCCCCCCCCCCAATAATTCTTAACGCGACACAGGCAAACCC